>DASPWX010000165.1:0-10336 GCA_035637615.1 Bathyarchaeia archaeon
AGATCGAGCTCAGCTCGACGCAGCAGACCGAGGTCAACCTTCCGTTCATCACGGCCGACCAGTCCGGTCCGAAGCACCTCGTCATGACGCTGACCCGTTCCAAGCTCGAGCAGCTCGTTGGCGATCTCGTCGAGAAGACGATCACGCCCGTGAAGCAGGCGCTCAAGGACGCCGGCGTCACCGCGGATCAGATCAACGAAGTCGTCCTCGTCGGCGGCCAGACGCGCATGCCACTCGTCGTAGAGACCGTGAAGAAGCTCTTCAACGGAAAGCAGCCGAACCAGAGCGTGAACCCGGACGAGGTCGTCGCCGTCGGCGCGGCCATACAGGCGGGCGTGCTCAAGGGCGAGGTGAAGGACGTCCTTCTCCTCGACGTGACGCCGCTCTCGCTCGGCATCGAGACGCTCGGTGGCGTCGCCACCAAGCTCATCGAGCGGAACACGACCATTCCGACGTCGAAGTCGCAGATCTTCACCACGGCGTCCGACGCGCAGACGCAGGTGGAGATCCATGTCACCCAGGGAGAGCGCGAGCTCGCCGGGGACAACAAGAGCCTCGCGCGGTTCGTCCTTGACGGCATCGCCCCAGCGCCGCGAGGCATCCCGCAGATCGAGGTCTCATTCGACATCGACGCGAACGGCATCGTCAACGTCAAGGCGCGCGACAAGGCGACGGGGCGCGAGCAGCACGTCACGATCACTGCGTCCAGCGGGCTCTCCAAGGACGAGGTCTCGCGTCTGGTGAAGGATGCCGAGGCTCACGCCGAGGAGGACAAGCGCAACCGCGAGAAGATCGAGGCCCGGAACCAGGGCGACACGATGGCCTACTCCATCGAGAAGACGCTCAAGGATCTCGGCGACAAGGTCCCTGCAGACACACGGAAGGACGTCGAGGAGAAGCTCGCGGCACTGCGCGACGCGCTCAAGACCGATGATGTCGAGCGGATCAACTCGGCGACCGAGGCACTCCGGGCGTCCTCAACGAAGATCGGCGAGGTCATGTACCAGCAGGAGCAGGCCAAGCAGCAGCCGGAGCAGCAGCCCCCGAGCGGGACCGAGCAGCCCGAGGGGGAGCCCGCGGGCGCCGGCGCCAAGCGCGACGGCGACACGATCGAAGGCGAGTTCAAGGAGCAGAGCTAGCGAGGCGACGCTTTTTAAGCACAAAGACGGCGCGGCGAGGGCCGCGCCGTCTTTGGTTTCGGGCAGCGCAATCCCAGCGAGACGCCTGGACGTATGCTTAACGAGCAAGCGGCGAATAACCGGTTGTTGGGGGCGGGCATGAATAGCGATCTAGTCCGATACGTGTGCCGGGCGACGGCTCATCTCGATGGGAGCCGGCGTGGCCGGGTCGTGGAAGGTAGTCCCGTCACGATCCATGACGCAGGGTGGGCGTACTGTCCCGCCGGAGCACGCGCCGAACACGAGTGGGCAGCGATCGAGCCCGTCACCCTCGCTGACCTGAAGCTCGTCGAGGTTGTCCGCCCGCGAGAAACCGTCGCTGAGGACTCGCGAAGCTAGATCACTCGGACCAGTCCCATTCGCTCGGGCCCGGATACCAGCCGTAATAGCCGGGCGCGGCTCTCGAGATGCGAACGAGTGCGCTGCCGTGCCCACCGTCGGCGTCGGTCAGCCAGACCTCGAGCGGCGCGTCCGGGATCGCGTGTAGGTCTGTCGCTTCGATCGTCCTTCGTCGCAGGAGGAGCAGCCGCGTGCCGTCGCGCGACGGTCGTCCGCCTTCCTCAACGTACCCCGGTTCGTGTGGGAGCGATCGGATGGTGCCGCGTGCGAGGTCGAACACGCCGACGCTCCTGTCTCCTACCTGGCGGCCCGCGAAGTACGGGATCGGGTCGTACTGTCCGGCGGCTCCGATCGAGAAGTAGAGCGATCGCCCATCGGCACTCCAGACCGGGGCGAAGGCGGCGCTGCCGATGGGTGACACATCGCGCATTCCGGCCTCGGGTGTCCAGAGGCGCAGCGTCTTGTCCTGCCAGACGTCGCGACCGCGCCCGCCGACGAACGCAAGCGTGTGCGGCGCGGTCCAGGCCGTTGTGCCATGAAGAAGCGTCCGGCCCAGATCGAAGCGCTCCGCTGTCGCGACGTCGATTACGACGAGCGGGCGTCCGTCGAGGTCGATGGAGCCGCTGAAGGAATCGACCTCCCATAGGGTTGCGTACCGACCGTCCGGCGACCAGCCCGACCAATAGAACATCGAGGGTGCGCCGTAGAGCGTTCGCTCCGGACCACCCGCGCGATCGCGAACCGCAAGCTCCTTCGAGACGAGGTACCCGCCGGGCGTCAGGCTCTGGCGCTCGGTGGCCACCCGACCGCCGAACGGCGCGGGATGCTCGAGCGAAAGGGCCGCGCTCGATGGGAAGTCGAGCCCTTGTTTGTGGCCGTCGTAACTCCAGACCGGGACGAAGCTCGTGACGAATGACCCGGCCTCCGGCAACGCCTGGAGGAGCGTCGGGGGATCACCGGGCTGGGTGGGCGTCGGCCGGGTGATCGTCGAGTGTGAGGGGCTGGGGGACGCGACGCTCGATCCGGGTAGTGCGGTGCACGACGTCGCGATGATCACGAATGCAGCGGCGGCGATGAACGTCCGCATCGCGAGAGCATCGCCTTTCGGTGTCCGCGCGCGCATCTGAGTTGTCGCGAGGAACTCGTACGCGCCTAGGGCTTCACCATCACGACGCCGACCATGCCGTAGGCCTCGTGCTGCGGGAAGTGGCAGATGAAGGTCAGCGGGCCGGGCTTGTCGAAGGTGAGCGTCGTCGTCTTGACGCTGAACGGGGGCAGCGACACCTCGTTCGGCCGATCGCCGTGGATCGCCTCGGTGCCCGCCCGGTGGCGAGCGTGGAAGGCGTCATCGCCGATGAGCCACTCGTGGTCGATGGGATCGTCGTTGACGAGCGTGAACGTGACCGGCACGCCCATCGGGACGTCGATCTTGGTCTGGTCGAAATGCGAGTAGTGGATCCGGATAGCGATGTGGGTCGGAAGCTGTGCCGCGCTCGCGGTCGTGCAGGCGCTCGCCGCGAGTGCGGCGAGCGCCAATGCGACGATCGTGCGGACGATCACGCGGTCCCCGCGTGCGACTTGCGGAGGATGACGATCGCCCCGAGGGACGCGAGGGCGATGCCGATGAGCGCGATCTGGTCGCTCGAGGGCTGACCCGACGGGCGTGTCGCGTTCGAAGGCGCTTGGAGGCCGGCCGCGATGCGCGACGGGCTCGTGCCCTTCGCGTCGACGGCCAGGTCGTACGTGAGCTGGCTCGCGGACGCATCGATCGCGATCTTGGTGAGCCATCCCGACTGCGGGATCCAGTCCATCCCCTTGTCCGATCGAAGATCGGTCAAGAGCGAGCTCGTGGCGGTCGCGCTGTGGTCGAGACGCATGCCGTTCGCGAAGGGGTAGGGGAGAAGCGCGGGGCGCTGGTCGGTGAGGAGGTAGACGTCGGCATCGATGCGGTCATCGGCGTTCTTGCCGAGACCGAGGATGCGGAGCGGTACCCACGGGTTCGCTGTCGGAATCGTCACGTGGACCGGTGTCCCATCGCCGATCTGCTGCCCGCGTGCCTTCGCCGCGTCGGCGTCGAAGACGGCCGCGAGGAAGATCGGGCTGCGGTTGGCGTAAAAGTCGAGGACCTCCGGCGCGGCCGGGGGAAGACGGAAGCCATGCGCGGTGGCCCACTCGCCAACCTCGGCGCCGCCGCCCTTGAGGACGGTGATGTCGAGCGCGTCGATGCGCACTTGCATGATGACCTCGGCCGAGCGCGCGCTGTCCGCGGCGAGGAAGGCCTTTGGCGCCGCGATCGGGATCGGGTTCGTTTCCCGGATGAGGCGCTGGAGCGTCCAGTCGCCGCCCTTCTCGACCTTGTCCGGTATGCCCGGCAACGGGATGAGCGACCCGAATTGGCCCGAGCCTCCGGCGAACTGGAACGAGGTGACGTAGTGCTCGACGCCGTCGTGATACCCCGCGAACGTCGTCGTGCGGAGCAGGTTGACCGCGCCGTTCGGCCCGATGAGGCCCGCGCAGGCCGCGGCCGGCTGCGCTGTGACGATGAGCGCCGCGGCGACCGCGGCGAGACCCGCGAGGAACCCTCGCATAGAAGCCTCCTCTCCGGCCCTGGCCGGGAATGCTCTCTATGACGCCAGTGGGCTGGCCTGGTTCCCCAAGTAGCCGGGCTCGACCGAAACCCTCTTTTCGCGACAGGGACCCCCCGGCCTCCGGCCGGTGCCCTGGGGGCAGGGGCCCCCAGGCGCGTAGCGATCGCGCGGGGGCCCTCGGTCGAGCGCGCTACCTCAACTGAATCTGGCGGTCACCATCGCAAGAATGATGAGTGCGCCGACGAGAAGCTGGACGTACCCAAACCTTCGAATGCGACCCGCAAGCTGCGGCATCTCGGCGGCCGCGGCGGTGTCGCCGCTCGCGGCACGTGGCCCGATCTCGACCAGCCGATACGCCCACCGCGCGATCGTCGCCCGCGTGAACGCGTAGACCCCCACGGCGAGAACGATCCCGGTCAGGATCGCCCACGACCACCGCGTATCGAGCCGGGTGAGCTCCTGGGCGCGGCCCGATGCGAACAGGTTGAGCAGCCCGGTGAGGATCGTGAGCTCGGCCACGCGGAAGATGTAGCGGAACTGCCTTGGGACAAGGGTCGGCATGATGGCCCCGCGCGCCGCCGGCGGGCTCGCGAGGAGTGCCGGGAGCTGTACCAGGATCGTGTAGAAGCCGCCGCCGATCCAAAGCACACCGGCCGTTACGTGCAGCCACTGCACTCCGATACGGAAGACGGCGTCCACCGCCCGGGATAATGACAGGTGATGGCAACACAGACCGACTACTACGTCCTCCTGGGCGTCTCCCGCTCGGCGACCGACGAGCAGATCCGGAGCGCTTACCGGAAGCTGGCCCGCCAATACCACCCGGACGTGAACAGCGCCTCCGACGCCTCGGACCGCTTCAAAGCGATCACCGAGGCCTACGAGGTGCTCACCGACCCGCAGCGCCGGCAGCGCTACGACATGTTCGGCTCGACCACCGGTGGCCTCGGCGATTTCGGCATCGGCGATCTGTTCGAGACGTTCTTCGGCGGAGACCTCCGCCGTCGCGAGCCGCGGGGGCCCATGCGCGGCGCGGATCTACGCATGGAGATCGAGATCGAGCTCATCGACGCCGTGCGGGGCGGCGAGCGCGTCATCAGGGTCCCGCGTCTCGAGACATGCGAGCGGTGCGGCGGCAACGGTGCGGAGCCGGGGACATCGACCTCGACGTGCGCGACGTGCAACGGTCGCGGCGAGGTCCGCCAGGTGCAGCAATCGGTGTTCGGGCGGTTCGTGAATGTCTCGACGTGCCCGCGCTGCGGTGGCGCGGGTAAGACGGTCGACAAGGTGTGCACGAAGTGTCGCGGCGAAGGACGCGAGCGTAGGGACCGCGAGCTGACCCTCACGATCCCGGCCGGGATCGACGACGGGCAGCAGCTTCGCGTTCCGGGCGCGGGTGAGGCCGGTCTCCGCGGCGGGCCGACCGGCGATCTCTACGTGCTCGTTCGGTTTAGCGAGCATCCGCTCTTTCGCCGCGAGGGGGACGATCTCGTTCACGTGTTGCACCTCTCGCCGGCACAGGCCGCGCTCGGCGACGAGGTGAGCGTGCCGACGATCGACGGCGCCGACGCCAAGGTGCGGATCCCTCCCGGCGCGCAGCACGGCCAGGTCGTCCGAGTCCGCGGCAGAGGGGTCCCGCATTACGGATCGTCGAGCCGCGGGGATCAGCTCTTGTACCTCGATGTCGTCGTGCCACGGAACCTCACGAAGGACCAGCGGCGTCTGTACGGGCAGCTCCGCGACATGGAAGGACCGACATCGCAGGACGGCGACGGTCAGGATCTCTTTGGGCGCATCAAAGACGCGATGGGTGGCGGCTAGCACGCAACGCCCGCGCTGGCTGGAGATCGCCGTCCCCGCACACGCGGAGGCGGTCGAAGCGGTGAGCGAGATCCTGAGTCGGTACGGCCACAACGGCATCGCGGTCGAGCTGCCGCTCGCGCCGCGCGGCGGGGCCGATCACACCGTCAAGGCGTACCTCGTTGAGGACGTCGATTCGTTCGCGAAGGTCTCGGACGCGCGCGACGCGCTCGGCCACCTGCAGGCGTTCGGCCTGGGGCCCATCGGCGAGCTCGCGGTGCGCGCCGTCGACGATGAGGATTGGCTCGAGTCCTGGAAGGCGACGGTCACGCCGGTGCGGGTCGGCCGGTTCCTGGTCCGTCCCACGTGGTCGGACGCGAGCGCCCCCGACGCGATCACGATCGCGCTCGACCCGGGGATGGCGTTCGGCACCGGGCTCCATCCGACGACGCAGCAATGCCTCGAGGCGGTCTCGTACATGGACGTCGAGGGCCTCCGCGTTCTCGATGTCGGGACAGGATCGGGGATCCTGGCGATCGCGGCGGCGAAACGCGGCGCGCGCGAGGTCGTCGGTGTCGACACGGATCCACTCGCCGTCCGCGCCGCGAAGGAGAATGCGGAGGCGAATGGCGTGACAGTCGACGCGCGGTCAGGGTCGGCCGCGGACGTCGACGGCGCGTTCGACGTCGTGCTCGCGAACCTCGTGGGTCCTGTCCTCGTGCAGGTCGCGCCGCACCTTCGCGCGCGTCTCGGAACGTCAGGCTCGCTCGTCGCCGCCGGAATCACGACGCAGGCCGAGCGTGATGTTCTTTCTGCGTTGATCGCGGAGGGACTCGGAATCGTGGACCGGGACGAGCGGTCCGATTGGGTCCGTCTCGTCATGACGGCGTGACACACCGGTTCTTCGTCGACGAGGACGTCGTCGAAGGCGTCGCGCTCCACGGAGAGCAATCCCATCAGATCGCGAATGTGCTGCGCCTCAAGACAGGCGACCAGATCAAGCTCGTGCGAAACGGGATCGAGGCCCTGGTCGTCCTCGAGAGGGTCGACGCGGCCGAGGTGCGAGGCCGCTGCATTTCAAGGCAGCCGGTCGACTCCGAGCCGCGCACACGCCTGACGCTGGCGCTCCCGATCCTACGGGGGGACCGGACCGAAGAGGTGATCGAAGCCGTGACCCAGCTGGGCGTCTCGCGGATCGCGCCGTTCGTGTCGGCGCGCTCCATCGTGCGTTCGCTCCCAGACGCCAAGCGCGATCGCTGGACCCGCGTCGCCCGCGAGGCGGCCGAGACGGCGCGTCGCGGGCGCATTCCAGTGATCGACGAGGCCCGCGATTGGGATCGGCTCTTCGACAGGCTCGACGCGCCCGTGCTGATCGCGTGGGAGAGCGAGGTACGTCTCACTCTGCGAGATGCGGTGCCGCCGACCGCGCAGCTGTCACTCGTGATCGGCCCCGAGGGGGGCCTTTCGATGGCCGAGGTCGCCCTCGCGCGGGCGCACGATGCGGTCACGGTGTCTCTAGGGCCGCGCAACCTGCGCAGCGAGACGGCCGCGATCGCAGCCGTGGCAGTGGTGATGGACGTCGCGGAGCGCTAGTTCGGCCTCCGCTGCTTCTGTGTTGGTAAACGTCTAGCTGCGCAGTGCTGGCCCCGATCTCAGCAGTCGAATACCGACCAGCAGATGTCGTTCCGCAACCGCTGGTCGTCGAGTACGAGCTCGCGAATCGCGTCCGGGAGCTGCTCGTGCTGCCATCGGCACTCAAGTCGCCCTGCGTCCTCGCGCCTTCCTTCCGGGGCAGCAGCACGTGCGGCCTTGATCGCATAGGCGGCCGCACCGAGCTCGTGCGCCGCGACGTGTGCGACGGCCGCGGCCTGCCCGGCAGCGTAGGCCGCATGCCGTGCTGCCCCATTCAGGTCTCTGGCCGCGGCGTTTGCATGGCCGGCCGCATTGCGAGCCTGGGTCATCGTGATCTCGCGGCGCACCCACGCGCGGACCTGCTCGATCGCCTTACGCGGTCGGGGGTCCAGAGGCTCTGCCGACTCGAAGAGGCCGAGGACGTGCTCCGCGCACGATGCCGCCCACAGGGCGAGCAGCTGGTGATCCCAATCGGTGAGCGTCCCACCGCGGCGGATCGTCACGAAACGACGATCGCGGTTCTTCGGGAGGATCACACCCAGCACTCCTTCCGCTAGCGGATCGCGGTCCGGTCTCGCACCGAGGTCACGAGATATCCGATCAGCACCACGAAGTACACGGCGTAGCCGAGGCGCGCGCTGAAGAGCGCGAGGACGATCGCGAGGACCCAGGCGGCGGGGCCGACGAGGATCCGCGTGCTGACGGCGCGAGCGGTCGCCGCGTCGATCGGACCCTGGGCCAGGTGCTGGTTGCGGAGCACATAGACCCAGTGGGCGTATTGGGCGAGGCCCAGCGCTTCGAGGTGCACCCCGTACAGGATCACCGCGGCCGCCTCGTCGGGGTACCGCCCAACCACCGCCGTCGTGAACGGCAGAAGCGAGATGAAGAAGAGCTGCAGCACGTTGAGAAAGAGCGCCGCACGGTCGACGCGCGCGAGGTGACTCAGGTTGACGGCATTCCCGACCCAGTACGTGCCCAGCACGGCGAACGACAATGCGAAGCCGAAGAGGCTCGGAGCCTGCGCGACGAGCCCGGCGACGAGCTCGGACGATGACCTCGCGTCCGGGACATGAAGCTCGAGCACCAGGAGGGTCATCGCGATCGCGTAGACGCCATCGGTAAGGGCGTGGAGACGGTTCACGTGATCGGAACCATCCCGCGCTCCTGAAGCTCGCTCCGGTCGAACAGGGCGCGGTTGAGGATCACCTTCGCGGCCGGCGCTCCGCTCGCAAGGTCCTCGCCAATGCCGGCGGTGAGGCGGCGCACGAGGATGAGGACGAGTGCGGCGACTCCCGCGAGGACCGTCGGCGTAACACCCTCCTGCTCCCAGATCACAGCGGGAAAGACCGCGTACGAGAGGAGATTGGCGAGCGGCAGGAGGCGCTTCGGGCGCGGCCGCACCGTGATCCGCAGAACTGCCGCAACGATCACCGGGATCCATCCGATGAAGAACGCGATGAAATCCGCCGCGAGCTGGAAGCCCCACGTTGTCGCGTTCGCGCGACCGCCGTCGAACTGATGAAAGACCGGCCACATCTGGCCTGCGATCGCGGCGAGGCCGCAGAGAAGCTGGGTTTCGATGGGGAGGCCCGCCGCGCGTGCGATGACCACGGCCGCGAAGCCCTTGGCCCCGTCGAGCACGCCTCCAGCGACGCCGTGGAGCGGCGTCACGGCTTTCGCGAGGTTCGAGCCGCCGAGCTTGCGCGACCCGTACGCGCGGAGATCGACGCCCTTCGCGCGCGCGATCCAATAGGGGAACGAGACCGAGGCGATGATGTAGGACGCAAGGACCGCGACCCCGTCGATCACGCGGCTAGAGTACGGACGTGGCCGACTGCGTCTTTTGCAAGATCGCGTCGAAGACGATCCCGTCTTCGATCGTCTACGAGACCGCCGATGTCGTGGCGTTCAAAGATCTGACGCCGCGCGCGCCCCTCCATGTCCTCGTGATTCCGCGGACCCACGTGGCGACGCTATCCGAATTGGAGGACGAGGCCCTCGGGGGAAAGCTTCTTCAGGCCGCGCGGACCGTGGCGAAGAAAGCCGGACACGCCGACAACTTCCGGCTGGTCGTGAACAACGGCGACCACGCCGGGCAGTCGGTGTGGCACCTGCACCTGCACGTTCTCGGCGGCCGGCAATTCACGTGGCCGCCGGGCTAGCCGAGCCCGCTCGGCGGGTCACGATCGTCGAACCGAAGGCGACGTGGCCAACGGAGTTCGAGGCGATCGCCGTCTCCCTGCGTCAGGCGCTCGGATCGCTTGCCCTCCGCATCGATCACATCGGCTCGACGGCCGTGCCGGGCCTGCCGGCGAAGGACCTCATCGACGTCCAAATCACCGTCGCCGCACTCGATCGAAAGCGGCTAGCTCCCGCGCTCGCGCGTGCGGGGTTCGTCGACCGAGAAGACATCGGGCAGGACCACCGACCCCCGGGCGCGACCGGTCCCGACGGCGGATGGCGAAAGCTCTTCTTCCAGGCGGGCTCGGGTCGACCGGTCAACGTCCACGTCCGCGTCGCCGGCGCGCCGAACCAGCGCTATGCCCTTCTCTTTCGTGACTACCTGCGCACCCATCCGGAGTCGGCCGCCGCGTACGCCAGGCTGAAGCGGGCGCTCGCCGAGCTCGGGATCGACCCCGGCGCCTATGCCGACGTGAAGGACCCGGCCTGCGACCTGATCTTCATGGCCGCTGACGCCTGGGCGGCGCAGACGAGCTGGGCCGCTCGGTAAACATGCGCATCTTTACCGGACTCGCCATCCCTCTATTATTCGGGTGTCCGGCCTCTGCGGGGCCGGTT
>DASPWX010000166.1:0-2724 GCA_035637615.1 Bathyarchaeia archaeon
GCTTGCCCGTTTCACCCCGCTTGCGCGGGTTCGTCACTGTGGCGCTGGCCTCGCCTCGCGGCGGAGGGGCGTTACCCCTTACCTTGCCCTGTGGAGTCCGGACTTTCCTCGGCGGCTTTCGCCGACGCGACCGTCAGGCCTACTCGGCCGTCCCATTCTACCGGCCTTCGGCCGAATTTTGGTCCGTATTCAACATTCGCGCCATTTGGCTAACCAGCCGACTTGCTCGAGCCAGCTCCTTGTTGATCGTGATCCCAATCAGTTCGCCGTAATAGCTAAAGAGACGATCCTCTTGATCCTCACCCGTGAAACGACGGACATCCTCGGTGAGCTGCGCGATATCCAACAGGCCGCATCCCAAGTAGGCGCGGCGCCACTCCATGAGGATCACCCCGCGTGCGGTCAGCCGTGCGTGTGTGCACGCCAGCTCCCCGTGACAGAGCACCGTCGGAAGACTCGAGAGCACCCTCGCGGCAGCGCGTGCCTCCACATCGAGCGGGCGATCCGTGGCCGCACGCTCGACCGCGCGCTCGACGAGCTCGACGGGCGTGAGGGTTTTCACGCCGAGCGCTTTGAGCGCTGGGCCATCCGCCGCGACCGCCCGCTCGATCGCGACTTTGGTCAGGACGATCGCGCGCGCGTCCTCGTGGCATGCGCTCGTCGTGTCGAGAAAGTCCTCGGTCATGACCCACGGCCAGGCCGGCACAGCGGGCGGAGGAGCGCCCCGCGCGAGCACCCGCGGTACGCGGTCGGTCTTACGCGCGAGGAATGGCAAAAGCTGAACCTCGAGCGAGTCGTCTTGCGGCACGCGCTTCAGCGCGAGGGAGCGCTCCACGCCGTCCTGGCTGAAGCGGATCCGCTCGACCTCGATCAGCGCATTCCTCGCAACGAGCTCGCTGCGCACGTCGGTCACATCGGCGCGAAGGCTCCGCGAAACGAAGGCGGTGAGCGGGTCCTGGCTCACCCGGTGATCTCGCCTTCGTCGATCGCGCGGTTGGAGAGCTCGTCTGCGGCGCCATTCTCGTCGCGTGGGACGTGGCGAATCTCACGTTCCTGAAAAGACGCAAGGAGGGCGCCGGCACGAAGCGCGAGCGGTACGAGGCCGGGATGCTTGATGCGCCAGAGCCCGCGCATCTGCTGTACCACGAGGAGCGAATCCATCCGCACATCAATCGCGCTTGCTCCACGGCGCTTCGCTTCCTCGAGCCCCAGGATCAGCGCGCTGTACTCGGCGACGTTGTTCGTCGCATGGCCGAGAGGTCGGGCGAGCTCTGCCACAAGCTTTCCTTTGTCGTCGTACAGGACGGCTCCGGCGCCGGCCGGGCCGGGATTGCCACGCGCGGCGCCGTCCGCGTAGAGGACCAGCCTCACCCTCCGAAGAGCTGCGCCATCCGCGCGAGGTCGACGTTTCCGCCGGAGACGATCGAGACGACACGCTCGCCGGGCCGCAGCGGGATCTTTCCGGCGAGGAGAGCGCCGGTCGCAGCGGCCCCCGCCGGTTCGGCGACGAGCTTCGCGCGCTGCGCCAGGAAGCGCATGCCCTCGACGATGAGGCCGTCGTCGATCACGACGACGTCGGCGACGAGCCGCCGGATGATGTCGAGCGGAATGGTCCCCGCGATCGGAGCCGCGAGCCCGTCGGCGATCGTGTCGATCCGCTCGAGGCGGACGGGTGTTCCGGCGTCGAGCGCGCGCCTGATCGCCGCGGCGCCGGTCGGTTCGACGCCGATGACCCGCGCGCCCGGCCGCCGTGCCGCCACAGCGACCGCGACGCCCGCGATGAGCCCGCCACCGCCGACGCCGACCACGAAGACATCCGCGTCCGGGAGATCGTCCAGGACCTCGAGCGCAGCGGTTCCGTGGCCCGCGATCATCGCGGCGTCGTCATACGGGTGGAGGAAGTAGGCGCCGGAGCGCTCTTGGAGCTCTCCAACGAGGGCGATGAGCTTCGTCATGTCAGGCGCGAACACGATCTCCGCGCCGTAGCCGCGCGTCGCATCGACCTTCGCCTGGGGGGCGGTCTGTGGCATCGCGACCGTAACGGGAACGCCCGCGCTACGGGCCGCGAACGCGATGGCCTGCGCCGCGTTTCCCGCGCTCATTGTCACGATCCCCCGTTCGCGCTGCTCGCTCGAGAGCTTCGAGACCGCGTAGACGGCGCCGCGGGGCTTGAACGAACCCGTGCGCTGGAAGCTTTCGGCCTTGAGGTACGCGGCCGTGCCGATGCGCTCGGACAGGGACCGGCTCGAAAAGAGTGGAGTCCGATGGAGGACCGGCGTGACGATGTCGCGAGCGCGCTCGACGTCGGCGAGAGTGACGGAGATTGGCGTCCTCCACGGTGGGCCCGCCAGGGATCGAACCTGGGACCAGCAGATTATGAGTCCGCCGCTCTACCACTGAGCTACAGGCCCTAGGAGCGACGCGCGGGAGCTCGCTCACGCGGCGTCGCGACGACGGGCCTGGAGCCGCGAAGCGGCTACGGGCCCGAGCGCACAGCGAATTATCGATGACCGGCCCGCGGGCGACGCGCGACAGGCCCTAAGGCGGTGATCACGGAGAAAATCTTTCTGCAAAGCCGCACAAAGACGTGGACGTACCCGTTATAGTCCGTGCGGGGCTGGTGGCGCGTACGTTTCCGCGCGCTGTGGGGAGCACAGCAACTCGAAGCGGGCCCGGGCAAGGGGGTTCGCAAAGAGGAGAGCGCGGTTGGGCAACGTTATAGCG
>DASPWX010000167.1:0-13093 GCA_035637615.1 Bathyarchaeia archaeon
CGCTTGCACGGGGAAGACGCGTGCGCCTCGTCGTCGGCCGCTACGAGCTCTTGGAGCGGATCGGCGGGGGTGGCATGGCCGACGTCTTCCGCGCGCACGACCGCTCGCTCGACCGCGACGTCGCGCTGAAGATGATGCGGCCGGCATTCGCGGGCGTCGCGGAGTTCGTCGAGCGTTTTCATCGCGAGGGCGAGGCCCTTGGCGCCATCGACCACCCGAACATCGTGCGCGTGCTCGATTACCGCGCGAGCCCGGACGGCCCTTTCATCGCGATGGAGCTCGTGAGCGGCGGAACGCTGCGCGATCTGATGCGTGCCCGCGGGCGCGTGGACCAATATGCGGCCGCCGAGATCGCGGCCGGTATCGCCGACGGCCTCGAGGCGGCCCACATCCGCGGCGTACTGCATCGCGATCTGAAGCCAGAAAACGTGTTGCTCGACGAGGCGGGTCGTCCGAAAATCGCCGACTTCGGGATCGCGCGTCTTGCCGCCGCGACCGCGATCACGAAGGCAGGTGAGCTTCTCGGAACGCCTCAGTACCTGGCGCCGGAGCAGATGAACGGCGATGTCGTCGACGAGCGCGCCGACGTCTACGCGCTCGGCGTGATCTTGCACGAGATGCTCACCGGACAGCAGCCGACCGGTGGGACGACACCGTCCGAGATCGTCTCGCGCCGGCTCCGGTCGGACCCGCGACCGCCGGCGCGCCTCGTTGCGCTCGCGCCGGCGATGAATGCCCTGGTTTTGCGTGCGCTCGCGCGTGACCCGGCCCGCCGCTTCCGCCGCGCCGCCGATCTTCGTAACGCTCTGCTCGCGGTGAGGCCGCCGGCACCGCCGGTTCCCGCACCGCGAGTGCAGAAGCCGCGTTTGCCGTCGGTCGCGCGGGCGATCGCGGCTGTCGCAGTGCTGATCGGGTCGATCCGCGATGCCGCGAATCGGATAGACCGTGCGGCCCAGGTCCGCGTCGCCGTCCCCACGATCAGATTGCCCGCGCCGCGGATTCCGGTCGTCGCGGTACCTCGGCCAGCGCTCGCGCCAGTCGTCGTCGCCGCGGTCGCGACGTGGCGCGCGCGGCACGGTGAGCCACGACGCCGGTCGGCCGCGTCGGTCCTGGCCGCGCTGGCGCTGCTCGCGGCGTTCATCGGCGGAACCCTCGTCTTCGCGGACAGGCCCGCCGAGGTGAATCCCGCCGCCGCGGCCACCGGCGCGCCCGCGCCGACAGCGGCCGTGCTCGCCAAGACCAGCAGCCCCGCGCCGAGCACTTCGGTCGAGCCCACGGCGGAGCCGACCGTCGTGCCGACCTCCGCACCGGCCGAGACGGCTACGCCCGCGCCCGTCGTGGCGACGAGGGGCGATCCTGCGGGAACGATCGTGGCCTTCTATCAGCTGATCTCCGGCCACGACTACGCGTCCGCTTCGGGCATGTGGAGCGATCGGATGCGTGCGAGCTACCCGCCGCAGACGAACATCTGGGGGCGATTCGATCGAACCCGCTCAATCGTCGCGCGCTCCGCGTCGGTGACGAGCGCCAATCCGGGCTCGGCGGCGGTCGCGGTTGACCTGATCGAAACCCTGAGCGACGGAACGACCCGCCGCTGGGTGGGGTCGTGGTATCTCGTGCGTTCGGGTCCGGGCTGGCTTCTGGACCAGCCGGGTCTGCGCCCGGCCTAGTGGTCTGACCTTTCGCCGGCGCTCGCCGAACCCTTGACAGACGCGCGCCGGACCTGAAAACTCCCGTGTGAAACCTTTTATGAAAGGTTTCACACGAGCGATGGGGGAAGCGTGCGCAGGGTCACCATCCACGATGTCGCGGGGAAGGCGGGCGTCTCCATGGCCGCCGTCTCCCACGCCTTCAACGATCCGGGACGACTTCGGGCCACCACCGTGACCCGGATCCTCGACGCGGCGCGCGAGCTCGGGTACGCACCGAACCCGCACGCGCGCGCACTGCACTCGCAGCGCGTCGGAGTCCTCGGTGTGCTCTTTCCGCAACCGATCGCGACGGTCTTCGCGAATCCGTTCTTCGCGTCGTTCCTCGAGGGCATCGGCAGCGTGACCGACGAGCGCGGCATCGGCCTTCTCACCGTCACCCCGCTCGGCGGTTCGCTCGAGCGCGCGATCGCCGCGGCGCCGGTCGATGGCTTCGTGATCATCGGCCTCGACGAGCACAACGCCGACGTTGCGCCGCTGCGCAAGCGTGGGGTGCCGTTCGTCGTGGTGGACGGGGACGCTGAGACCGCGTCCTCAGTGAACGTGGACGATGAGGGCGGGGCATACGCGGCCGCGGAATTTCTCCTCCAGCGCGGACATCGCGAGATCCTTGTGTTCACGTTCCACGCGCCGCCGGAAGAGCTCGACAAGGATCTTGGGGTCCGCGGCCGGCGGCTTCGTGGATACCGCCGGGCGTTCGTCGAGCGCGGGCTTTCGCTCGACGATGACGCCGTCGTCCGGACGTTCGTGACGCTGGCGGGCGGCGACACCGCCTTCGCGCAGGCATGGGCCGGCGGGGCGCGGCCCACGGCGGTGCTCGCGGCAAGCGACATCATTGCCATCGGCGCGATGCGCGCCGCGAAGCGCCTGGGTCTGCGTGTGCCCCAAGACCTCGAGGTCATCGGGTTCGACGACATCCCGCTCGCCGCCGCGAGCGACCCTGCGCTTACGACCGTCCATCAGCCGATCACCGAGAAGGGCCGCGTAGCGACTCGCCTCCTCATTCGCGAGCTCGACGAAGGCGGACCCCGCGAGCGGATCGTTCTGCCGACCGAGCTGCTTCTTCGCGAGTCGACGCGGGCAGCGTCCAAGAAATCCCGGGCCTTGGCCATCGCGAAGGGAGGTACCGAGCGGGAGGGGAAGCGAACCTTGAAAGCCGCCGCACGCTAGACGTATTCGTCCGACTCACGCGCATAGGAAGGAAGCACAAATGAAGCTAAGGGCGATCACCCTGCTCACCCTCGCCTTGGTCCTCGCCGCGGCGTGCGGCGGGACCGGCGGCACAACCACACCGAGCGCGACCGGCGGCGCGGCCGCAGGCGCGATAACCGGGAACATCACGCTGTGGCACGCCTATGGGACCGGCGGTTCCGAGGAGACGGCGCTCAACCAGCTCATCGACAAGATCCGCACCGCGAACCCGAGCGCGAAGATCACCGTTCTTCAGGTCCCGTTCGACCAGGTCTTCAACAAGTTCCAGACGGAAGCCGCGGCGGGCGGCGGTCCCGACCTCTTCACCGCGCCGAACGACGAGCTCGGCAACGAGGTTCGGGCGAACCTCCTCATGGCCCTTGATTCGAAGCTCTCGGGCAAGCTGAGCAACGTCGCGCAGCTCGGCGTCGACGGGTTGAAGGTGGATGGCAAGCTCTACGGCGTGCCGATGCTCTTCAAAGCCGTCGCCCTCTACTACAACAAGGACAAGGTGCCGACCCCGCCCAAGACGACCGATGAGCTCATGACGATGCTCAAGGCCGGCAAGACCCTCGTGCAGAACGAGAACGCGTACCACATGTTCGGCTGGTCCACCGCGTTCGGCGGCAACCTCATGGACTCGAGCGGCAAATGCGTCGCCGACCAGGCCGGCTGGGCCGACGCGTTCACGTACAACCTCGCGCTCAAGCAGGCCGGTGCGAAGTTCGAGACCGACGGCGGCCGCGCGGACACGTCGTTCCGTGCCGGCCAGGTCGACATGATCATCAACGGGCCGTGGGTCCTCGGCGACTACAAGAAGGACCTCGGCGCGAAGCTCGGCGTCGCGCCGATCCCGGCAGGCCCGAAGGGCAAGGCCGGCCCGCTCACCGGCGTTGACGGTTGGTACATCAACCAGAGCGCCAAGAACGTCGACGGCGCGATCGCTCTCGCGCTCGCGCTCACCAACGCCGACGGGCAGAAGGTCTACGCGGACGTGGCCGGCGACGTGCCGGTCCGTACCGACGTCACCGTCAGCGATCCGCTCGTGAAGGCGTTCTCGGACGCCTCGGCGACCGGTTTCGCCCGACCGCAGACCGTCGAGTTCGGCAATTACTGGACGCCGTTCGGCGATGCGGTCACCAAGATCATCGAAGGTAAATCCACACCGCAGGCCGGGATCGCTGAGGCTTGCGCCGCGATGATCAAGGCGAACAAGAAATAACCTCTAACGACCGGGGGGGAGCGCCGCGAGGCGCTCCCCCAAACACCTCCGAGGAGTGAGATGGCCAGCTTCGCGATAACCGAAGCCGCGACCGCCGCACCGGCGGGCTCCCGCCGTGGGACGCCGCGCTGGCTCATCGCGTACATGTACATCCTGCCGGCCACTCTCATCATGGCCGCGATCACGTACTGGCCGATCATCTTCCAGGTTTACATGTCGTTCACCGACTACGGTCTGCGCAACCTTCGCTTCGACGCGCCGGCGCCCAACTTCGTCGGGCTGCAGAACTTCATCGATCTCGTCACGAATGGCATCACGGTCATCCCGAACTTCAGCTTTTGGGGAATGCTCTCCTTCAATCTCTTCTGGACGTTCTCGAACGTCATCTTCCACGTGACCATCGGGATCCTGATCGCGGTCGTGCTGAACACACCGGGCCTTCGCTTCCGCGGTTTCTACCGAGCCATCTTCATCCTTCCGATCGTCGTCCCCACGCTCGTTGTCGCGACGGTGTGGCGCAACATGTTCGACACCGACTACGGCGCCATCAACCAGGGCCTCGCCGCGATCGGCGGGCTCTTTGGCGTTACGCCGGACCACTTCCACATCCGCTGGATCGACCAGATCGATCCGCCGATCCCCGGGATCCCGCTCCCGCTCTCGTACTTCGCTCTTCTCATCACCAACATCTGGCTCGGGTGGCCGTTCATGACGATCGTCGCGACCGGGGCGCTGCAGAGCATCAGCAAGGAGTACTACGAGGCGGCATCGATCGACGGTGCCTCTGGCGTCCAGCAGTTCTTCCGCATCACGCTTCCGCTGCTGCGTCCGGCGATGATCCCCGCTGCGATGTACGGGCTCATCGTGACGTTCAACCTTTTCAACCTGATCTATATGGTCTCCGGGGGTGGCCCCTTGCGGCAAACCGAAATACTCGTGACCACGGCGTTCCGCCTCGTCAACGAGCAACGGCTCTACGGGCTGGCCGCGGCCTTCGGCATCTACACGATGATCATCCTGCTCGTCCTCACGCTGCTGACGAATCGCATCACGAAGGCGACTGAGTCGTATGTCTAGTCAAGCGATGACGCTTGCCGTCCCGCGGCGCCGGCGCGCCTTCTTCCGCGCGGGCTGGGGCAAGCAGCTCGGGCTACACGCGCTTCTCATCTTCATCAGCTTCACGGTGCTCTTCCCGTTGGTCTGGGTCGTGAGCATGTCGCTCGATCCGCGCAACATCTCCCGCCCGACGGAGCTGACGCTCATCCCGCCGGGCGCGTCGCTCCAGGCCTACCAGGACGTGATCGCGCGACCGACGTCGAACCCTGTGTCGCTCGTCCAGCTTGCCTTCAACAGCTTCGGGCTTGCGCTCGGAGTCTCGCTTGGATCGCTCGGTCTCGGAGTTCTCGCCGCCTACGCCTTCTCGCGTTTCCACTTTCCGGCACGGCGCGCGCTGATGATCGCGATCGTCGCGGTGCTGATGGTGCCCTCCGTCGCGGCCCTCGCGCCCCTCTTCGTCTTCCTGAACAAGATCCAGGTCAACTCCGGCGACTTCTCCTTCAATCTGCGCAACTCGCTGCTCGGCGTGGGCCTGGCGCTCACGTCGGGCGCGCTGCCGTTCGCGATCTGGAACCTCAAGGGATACATCGACACGATCCCGAAGGAGCTCGAGGAGGCCGCGAGCCTCGACGGCGCTTCCCCGACGCAAACGTTCCTCCGGATCATGCTGCCGCTCGCGACGCCGGCCCTCGCGGTGACCGCGTTCCTCGGCTTCCTGACCGGGTGGACCGAGTTCGTCATGAGCTGGCAGTTCCTCACGAACCCGGAGAACTTCACGCTCGCGATGGCGCTCTGGAACATCACCGGGCAATACGCGGGCAACACGCCGTGGTCCAAGTTCTCGGCTATGGCGATCATCGTGGCGCTGCCGGTGTCCGTCGTGTACCTCTCGCTGCAGAAATACATCGTGGGCGGGCTCACCATCGGCGGGGTGAAGGGATAGTGTCGCGTCCCGAAATTCATGCGCACCTCCAGCGGCCCGGCACCGCCGATGCCGGTGTCGCCTTCGTCCGCGCGCTCGGTCAGGTATCTGCGGATACCCTCCCTCACGTGCTCCTCGGCTCCTGGGCCTCGGCGGCCCGGGCCGCGGATCTGCGCACGACTTCCGGGACGCGACACTCGCTCTGAGACTCGCCGCAATACAACACCGGGCGCGTGCGCCGTTCGTGCAGCCGCTCGCCGGTGATCGTTTCTACGTTCGACTGCTCTGCGAGGCGGGCGATCTCGCCGCGGTCCGCTGCCATTTCGCGGACAAGTACGCCGCGGGCGTCGAGGGAACGCTCTCGCTGTCGCGCGAGACCACAGACGGCGTGAGCGACTACTGGTCCGCTGTGCTCCCGGTCCCGACGTCCCGTTTGCGCTACTTCTTCGAGCTCAGCGACAGCGCGGGCGAGACGCGCTTCTTCAACGAGCATGGATTCCACGACAAACGCCCCGCCCGTAAGCACCACGCGGGACATTTCTTCTACCCGTATGACCTCCCGATCGACCGCTTCGCGGTGCCGCCCTGGATCGCCGGGCGGACGTTCTATCTCATCTTTCCCGATCGGTTCGCGAACGGCGACCAGATGAATGACCCGGCGTGGAAGCGGCCGTGGGGCGAGGCGCCGACCGTGAAGTCGTTCTTCGGCGGCGACATCCCCGGCATTCGCCAGAACCTCCGTTGGCTCACCGACCTCGGCGTCGGCGGTCTGTACCTGACTCCGGTCTTCGCGGCTCCCTCGAACCACAAATACGACCCCGCCGACTACGAGCGGGTCGATCCGGGATTCGGCACGAACGAAGACCTGGCGGCGCTCGTGGGCGATGCGCACGGCAGGGACATCCGCGTCCTTCTCGACGGCGTGTTCAACCACTCGGGAGACCGATGGTTCGCTTTCAAAGACGTCCGCGAGAAGGGCGAGAAGAGCAGGTACCGCGACTGGTTTTTCCGGATCGAGAGCTTCCCGGTCGACTTTGACGCGGTGAACTACGAGACCTTCGCGAACCGCGCCCGCAGCCACCCGAAGCTCAACACCGCCAACCCGGAGCTCCGCGACTACCTGGTCGGCATCGGCGAGAAGTGGATCCGCGAGGCGGACGTCGACGGGTGGCGTCTCGACGTCGCGAACGAGGTCGACCACCGGTTCTGGCGCGCGTTCCGCGATCGCGTGAAGGCGGTGAAGCCCGACGCGTTCATCGTGGGCGAGGCCTGGCACGACGCGATCCGTTGGCTCGACGGCGCGCAGTTCGATTCGGTCATGCACTACCCGTGGCGCGATGCGGTGCTCGACTATTTGCGCGGGGAGATCCCGCCCAGCCGATTCGCCGGCCGCACGGTCGGCATCCGCAACATGTACGACCTCTCGGCGACACCCGGACTCATGCACCTGCTCGGCAGCCATGACACCGCGCGCATCCGCACCGAGCTCGGCGGAAGCGCCGACCGCGCGCGACTCGCCGCGGTCCTCCTTCTAACCGCGACGGGCGCACCCCTCGTCTACTACGGCGACGAGGTCGGGATGGAGGGCGGCGACGATCCGGACTCCCGCCGCTGCATGGAGTGGGACCCGGCGAAGCAGGACCAGCGGATGCTCGGGACCTATCGCGCCCTGATCAGCGCCCGCCGCCAGCGACCCTGGCTTTCGTGGGGCGCGTTCGAGGACGTCGTGGTTGACGATGCGCGGCATCTCTACGCGTATCGTCGTTCGCCGACCGGTCCGCTCGCTCCACCGGATGCGCCGAGCGACGAGATGTACGTCGCGATCAACACCGGCGACTTTCCGACCGACGTGTGCCTTCCCGACGGCGACCGCGTTGATCTCCTGACGCGGAAACGCGCGAGTGGAGGGATCAGGGTCGGCGCGCGCGACGCCGCGGTGCTCGTGCCTGCGTGAACAAGGTCCTCGCGGCGCTCGTCGTCGTCGCGAGCCTCTTGCCTGCGGAGCCCGCCTCCGCGGCGCCGGTCGATTGGCGCGATCAGGCGATCTACATGGTGATGACGGACCGCTTCCGCAACGGCGATCCTCAGAACGATCTCGACAGCGTCCCGGGCAAGGCGGATTGGTGGCAGGGCGGCGACCTGCAGGGTGTGATCGACGAGCTCGACTACATCAAGGGCCTCGGCATGACCGCCATCTGGATCACCCCGGTGTCCGAGCAGATGAAGGGCGGGTACCACGGGTATTGGACGCTCGATCCGTACAAGATCGATCCGCATCTGGGCGACATGGCCAAGCTGCAGGAGCTTGTCCGCAAGGCGCACGAGAAGAGCCTCCGGGTCCTGCTTGACGTAGTCCCGAACCACCTCGGCGCAGGCCACCCGTGGCTGACCGATGGGGCGCACCAAGGCTGGTTCCACGCGGACTGCCCGATCAACTTCTCGGATCAGGCGAGCGTGGAGAACTGCTGGCTCGCGGGCCTCCCGGATCTGAACACCGAGAACCCCACGGTGCGCGCGTACCTCATCGACTGGGCCAATTGGCTCATCGACCAGACCGGTGTCGACGGCTTTCGCGTCGACGCTGCGCGCCATCTCTCGAAGGATTTCCTCCGGGCCCTCACGAGCGCGATCCGAGCGAAGCATCCCGGGTTCTGGATGCTCGGTGAGGTCTACAGCTCGGGTTATCGCTATCAATCGGGCTTTCTTGAGGCCGGGCTCGACGCGGTGACGGACTTTCAGACCTACGACAGCGTCCGCATTGGT
This sequence comes from Bathyarchaeia archaeon, assembly GCA_035637615.1. GTDB lineage: Bacteria > Chloroflexota > Limnocylindria > P2-11E > P2-11E > 3-1-20CM-2-70-9. The sequence goes on from DASPWX010000167.1 coordinate 8,864, forward strand.
CTCGACCCGCGCGGAAACCTCGGCCAGCTCGCGACGTCGCCATCGCTCGCGGCCGACCTCGGCACGGGTCGCGAGGAGGCGCGCGCCATCTTCATCGACAACCACGACGTCGCGCGCTTCGTCGGACGCGAAACGCCGGATCCCGCGACGATCGCGCGCCTGGAGGAGGCGATCGTCTACCTCTTCACGATGCCGGGCACGCCCGTCCTTTATTACGGCACCGAGGTTGCGCTCCCGGGGGGATCCGACCCAGACGATCGGCGTGCGATGCCTTGGACCGGCGGCAACGAGGACGTGCGCGGCCTGCTCATACGCCTCGCGCACCTTCGCCAGACCACGCCGTCACTTCAGCGCGGGAGCTTCACCGAGATCCTGACTGAACGGTCGGCCGTCGTATACGCGAGGACCGCGCCATCCGGCGATTCCGCCGTTGTCCTGGTCAACGGTGACGAGGCTCGCACCGTCGACGTACCGCTCGCGAGATTCGGCATGGCCGGCGCGACCATACGACAAACGCTGGGCCCGGGATCCCGCGTCTCGGTCGATGGCGGCGTCCTCCGCGTCAGGCTTCTTTCACGGGAAGCGACCGTCGTCCTGGTCGGGCAACCGCCGCCGCCTGAGGTTCCGGCGTGGTCGGCGCTCTTGCTCGCGATCGTGGCTCTGCTCGCGGCCGGCGCGTTGCGCTTCACTCTGGTGCGGCGACGACTCCCTCGTCCGGTCTGAGCTCGACCCGGGCCAGATCGAGCGTCTCGCCATCGCGAGCGTGATCGGTGGAGACCACGATCTTCCCGCCGCCGCTTCCGAGCGCGGCGAGCTGGGTCGACCTGGTGAAGTTGAGCGCGACCAGCATCCGTTCGCCGTCGGCCTCGCGGACATACGCGAAGACTCCTCGCGGCGCCGGTACGCTGCGGTACGAGCCGCGGCGTAGCGCCGGCGATGACTTGCGCAGCCAGTTGAGGCGCCGGTACAGAGAAAAGAGCGACGCCGGGTCGTCGCGTTGCACGGCGACGTTGGTCCGTGCGGCGTCGCCGACCGGCAGCCACGGATCGCCGGTCGTGAACCCTGCTTTGGGTGACGCCTCCCACTGCATGGGCGTGCGCTCGGGATCGCGGCCGTCGACGTCGACGACCCGCGCCGGCGGGATCGGAACGTCGGTCATCCCGATCTCCTCGCCGTAGTAGATGAACGGTGTTCCGCGAAGGGTCAGGAGCATCATCGCGGCGACGCCGGCGCGTTCCGCACCGTAGCGCGACGCGGCGCGCGAGCGATCGTGGTTCGAGAGCGTGTAGTCGGGCCAGGCGTGCGCGGGTAGAAGCCGCTCCCATTCCTCGACCACCGCCCGGAAGCGCTCCGCGATCCACGGCTGCTCGAGGAAATGGAAGTTGAACGAGAGCTGCAGCTCGTCGTCCTCGCCGTAGTAGCGCACGTGCCGCCGCAGATTCCGCACGCCGATCTCGCCGACGGCCATGCGGTCACCGTCGTACGAGTCGAGCACCTTCCGCCAGCCGCGGTGTATCTCGTGCACCTCGTCGAGATCCCAGTTGCGCCGCGGCGGCCAGCCACGGAGCTGGAAGCGCGGGTTGTCGCGCAGGCCCTCGTCCCTGATCAGCCCGGATGCGACGTCGACGCGGAACCCATCGACGCCGCGGTCGAGCCAGAAGCGCATCACGTCGTCGATCTCCTTGCGCACCGCGCTGTTGCGCCAGTTGAGGTCGGGCTGCTCGGGCAGGAAGTGGTGCAGGTAGTACTGGCCGGTTCGCTCGTCCCGCGTCCACGCGGGGCCGACCCGACGGAATACGGCGCGCCAGTTGTTCGGCGGGCCGCCGCGGCGCGCGTCGGCCCAGATGTAGTAGTCGCGCTTCGGATCGGTGCGCGACGACCGGGCGGCCTTGAACCACGGATGCTGGTCTGAGGTGTGACCCGGCACGATGTCGACGATGACTCGGATATTCCGGCGGTGGGCTTCCGAGAGCAGCCGGTCGAAGTCGGCGAGATTTCCGAAGGTGGGATCCACGTCGCGGTAGTCCGAGACGTCGTAACCGAAATCGGCCATGGGCGAGCGATAGAAAGGAGAGAGCCAGATCGCGTCGATGCCGAGCGACCGCGGCGTGCCGTCGTTCAGATGATCGAGGCGCGCCGTGATGCCGGGGAGATCCCCGACGCCGTCCCCATTCGAGTCCTGGAACGAGCGGGGATAGATCTGGTAGAAGACGCCCTCGCGCCACCACGTCCCGGGCACGCCCCGATTGTGCCGATTAGCCTCGTGGCGTGACGGAGGCGGCCCTGCAGGACAGTTACTCGCCAAACGGCACGTGCTTTGGGTGCGGTCCCAAGAACGACAGAGGGCTGCGCATCAAGAGTCGTGTCAGCGGCGACGAGGTTGTCGCGACCTGGCACGCGGAGAAGTTCCACGAAGCCTTCGACGGAGCGCTCTCCGGGGGAATCGCGGGAACCCTGCTCGATTGCCACTCGAACTGGACCGCCGCGTACCACCTCATGCGGCGCGCGAACGCCGAGACGCCGCCGTGCACGGTGACGGCCGAGTACGCGGTGAAGCTTCTCCGACCGACGCCGACGAGCGGCGCGATCGAGCTGGCCGCTCGTCCGATCGAGCTCAGCGACGACCGCGCGGTCGTACATGCGGAGCTTCGCGCGGGCGGCAAGGTCTGCGCCACCGCCCGCGGGACGTTCGTCGCGGTGAAGCCGGGTCATCCCGCATACCACCGCTGGTAGCCGTGGCGTTTTCGCAAACCGGCGGAGCGCGGATCGGGAGGTCCTACGCGTTGTCGGTCAATGCGACCTGGCCTTTGGCCAAGCTCACCGTCGCGGAGACACAGATGACTCTCTCCGTCGTTGGATTTAGGTGGATCCTTCCGAAAAGCTCGATACGCAGCCTCGGCAGGTACCACGGATTCTTGTCGACCGGCTTGCGGATCGAACATTCGATTCCGCGACGCCCATCCTTCGTGGTGTTCTGGACATTCCGATTCCACGAGCTGAAGCAGGAGCTTGAACGACATGGCTACACGGTGTCCGCGGATTGATCCACGTGAAAAACGGCGTCAGATCGTCTGGGCCGGCCTGACCACCCGCCGCAGCGCAAAGGCGGCGCGGACCATCGCGATGACGGCGAGAAGTCCCGTGAGGATCGTCCAGTCGAGGTAGACGAACGTGGCCGCGATCGACGCGAAGAAGAGGATCAGGATCGTTCGCGGATCATGCTCGCGCGCGGCCAGGCTCGCGACCACGAGCAAGGCTACCCAGAGCGGATCGGCGTGACCGGCGAGACCCACAAACACGATGGCGTCGGCCGCGAGCGTCGCGGGCTCGCGCCGTCCACCCACGAGGAACGCGAGCGCGACCGCCCCCAGCGGCCAGAGCCCGAACCAGAGCAGCGCCGCCGCGAGGATGCCGAGGGCGACCGTCAGGTACGCCGTGCCGCCGCCCATTTCCTACGTGCTCGCAGGTGGCGATACACGAAGAAGGTGATGACCACGAGGGGCAGCGCGATCAGGATGTACGTGATGTAGGGGCCGGCGAACCGACGAAACATCGGCCCGAGCGCCGCGCCGATCGTGACCCAGAACGTCCAGTACACCGACGCGGCGATGAAGACCGCAGGGGAGAACTGATAGAGCGGTACCTTCGCCGTCCCGGCGACCAGGGACATCACGACGCGCGCGCCCGGTATGAGACGGCCAACGACCACGGCGATGAAGCCGCGGCGATGGATCCGTTCGGTCCAGCGGTCGACCTGGGCCGGATCGACGTCGACCCACGTCGCGAGACGGTGCGCGACCGGCGAGCCGAAACGCCGGGCGAGGAAGTACGGGACGAGCGTCCCGGCCGTGGACGCGAGCGCGCAGATGAGCACGACCTGCGCGAGGTCCACGAAGTGACCGCGCGCGCGGTAGCCGTAGAAGGCGATGACCACATCGGTTGGCGCGGGCAGCGGGATACCGGCCTCCTCGATCGCGACCACGCCGAAGAGAACGAGGTACTGGTGCTCGAGGATCGCGAGGAAGAGAAGTCGGATCGCGTCGCGGATGACAGGTGGCAGAGTCATGCGGGGCAGAGCCTAGCGAGAAGGACTAGATTTTCGATTGCAACAGACGCACACCGGGGAGGCAGTCCATGCCAGCGAAACGTCGTTCCTCTACGGCCGCGCGCCGCGCGAGCGCGGCTCCGCGAGAAACCCCTAACTTCTTCGACCGGAGCCGCGCTCGCGCG
>DASPWX010000168.1:0-20096 GCA_035637615.1 Bathyarchaeia archaeon
GCCGATCGGAAACGCGACCGTTGGTGAGGTCGGCGTGACGAGCGCGTCCACGTTCTGAAAGACGCGATCGTATTCATCCTTGATGAGCGTGCGGACCTTCTGCGCTTTCACGTAATACGCGTCGTAGTAGCCGGCCGAGAGCGCATAGGTCCCGAGGATCATGCGACGCTTGACCTCCGGCCCGAAGCCCTTGCCGCGCGTCCGACGATAGGTCTCGAGCAGGTCCGGGCCCTCGACACGGACGCCGTAGCGGATCCCGTCGTAGCGAGCGAGGTTCGAGGAGGCTTCGGCCGGCTGGATGATGTAGTAGACGGCGAGCCCGTGGTCGGTCAGCGAGAGCGAGACCTCTTCGAGCTTCGCGCCCTGACTCTCGAGCTCCTTGAGTGCGGCGCGGACCGCCCGCTCGACACCCGGCTCCATCCCTTTGACCGAGAAGTATTCCTTCGGCACCCCGAGCCGCATCCCCTTCACGCCCTTGTCGAGGTCGCGACGGAGATCGTCGTTCGGGAAGTCCGTGACCATGGTCGCGTCGTTCGGGTCCTTGCCGAAGATCGCCTCGCACACGATCGCGGCGTCCTCGACCGTGTTCGCGAATGGCCCGACCTGATCGAGTGACGACGCGAACGCGACGACGCCCCACCGCGGCACGCGCCCGTATGTCGGCTTCATACCGACGACACCGGTCAAGGCGGCGGGCTGGCGGATCGAGCCGCCGGTGTCGGTCCCGAGCGCGAAGAGCACCTCGCCGGCGGCTACGGCGACCGCGGAACCGCCCGACGAGCCGCCGGGCACACGGTCCACGCACCATGGGTTCTTCACCGGCCCGAACGCGGAGTTCTCGTTCGAGCTTCCCATCGCGAACTCGTCGAGGTTCGTCTTGCCGATCATCACGGCACCCTGAGCGTCGAGCCGCTCGACGACCGTGGCCGAGTACGGCGGCACGTACCCCTCGAGGATGCGCGAGCCCGCGGTCGTCGGAATCCCCTTCGTCCCGATGATGTCCTTGCACGCCCACGGGATTCCCGCGAGCAGCGGCGCGTCAGCGGCGCCGAGCCGCTCGTCGGCCGCCCGCGCCTGCCGGCGCGAGTGCTCATCGTCCATATGCAACCACGCGTTGTGGCTGTCGGTGTGAGCCGCGATGCGCGAGGCCTCGGCAAGCTCGACAGCGCTGAGCTCACGCTTCCGCAAGAGGTCCGCGGCTTCCCTGATCGACCGAGGAAGCTCTCTCATGGCCGCTCCTCAAGGACGGCCTGCACGCGGAAGAACTCTCCGTCGCGCCCGCCCTTGGGCGCGTTCGCGAGAGCCTCTTCCCGTGAGAGCCCCGGCCGGATCTCATCCTCCCGCATCACGTTCGAGACAGGCAGAACAGATGCGGTCGGCGACACCTTCTCGGTGTCGACCGCTTTGAGCCGCTCGACCGCAGCGAGGACCACTGAGAGCTGCCCGGTGAACCGCTCGACCTCATCGGGGGTGAGGGCGATTCGCGCCAATCCCGCGGCTTTTTCCACGACGGAGCGATCGATTGCCACGAGCCAAGTCTAGGTGCCAGGAAAGCGCGCGACGAGTCGCGGAGCGAACAGCAGAACGCCCACCACTACCGCAGTGATCGCGCCGAGAAGGACGCACGCCGCGGCGACATCTTTTGCCGCCTTCGCCGATGGATGGCGCTCGGGCGACGCGAGAGTCACGGCAAGCTCCAAAGATGTGTTTATCCACTCGAGCCCGATCACCAGAGCGATCGTCAGCGCGAGGACAGCCCACTCGAGGGGCGGGAGCCCGAGCCACAGACCGAGCGCGACCGCAGCGAGCGCCACGAAGAGCTCGATCCGCGCATTGCGCTGGGTACGCAGGATGTAGGCGATGCCTGCGAACGCGAAGCCGAACGACCGCAAGAGCACACTTGTAGTCTGCGTCCGACTAGCAAGCGAGGTGAATTGGGAATGTCGAACGAGACGGAGCGTGCCGAGCGTCGCGCGAAGCTGAGCCCGATCCAGTACGCGGTGACCCAGGAGGCGCGCACCGAGCCGCCCTTCACCGGGATGTACTGGGATCACCACGGAGAAGGAACGTATCGCTGCGTTGTCTGCGAGGAGCCGCTCTTCGATTCGGGGACGAAGTTCGAATCGGGGACGGGCTGGCCGAGCTTCTACGACGTCGTCGAAAAAGGGCACGTCGCGACCAAGGAGGATGACTCGCTCGGGATGGAGCGGACTGAGGTCACCTGTGGTCATTGCGGCGCTCACCTCGGACACCTCTTCGCGGATGGCCCGCGCCCGACCGGGATGCGTTACTGCATCAACTCCGCGGCGCTGAGCTTCACGCCGCGAGACGATCACAGCCGGGACTAAAAGCCCGTGCGCGACAACGGGATTCTGGCGACAGACAGCGTGGCTCGCCGCATAAACCGCGAAAGCTTTCTTCTGCTCGGCGGCACCGCCGCGCTCTTGATGCAGGTCGCGCATCCACTCGTCGCGGCGGGTGTCGATCAGCACTCCGACTTTCGCCGATCGCCGCTCCGGCGACTCGTTCGCACGGTGGATACGACGCTCGCGATCGTTTACGGCGAACGTGCGACGGCCGAGGGCGCGCTGAAGCGGATCAGCCGCCGGCACGCACCCGTCCGCGGGCAGGCTGCGGATGGGCGCGCGTACCGCGCGCGGGATCCGCGACTTCTGCTCTGGGTGCAGACCACGCTCGTCCTCACATCGGTGCGGTGGTACGAGGCCGTGATGGGACGGATGAGCGCGGCCGAGCGCGACGCGTATTGGGCCGAAGGACGCTTCTTTGCGGGCGAGCTCGGCGTGCCGGACGATCTCTTCCCCAGGACATACGCCAATCTCGAGCGATACGAGGCGGAAATGCTCAGCACCGACGTCGTTCCGGATTCGGTCGCGAAGATCGTCGCGCGCGACGTCCTTCACCCGTACGCGTGGCTCCCGGAGGCTCTCTACTGGCCGACCGACGCGCTGTCGGCCGCGCTTCTGCCGATCCCGCTCCGTGACGCGTTCGGGCTTCGGTACGGTCTACCGCAGCGGCTCTTCTATCGCGCGGTGATCGTGGCTCTTCGCGCGCTCCGCGGACTGCTGCCGAGATGGGTCACCGTGGTGCCCCAGGCGCGCCGGTTCGAGAGCGCGATGAAGCACCGAGGCGAGAGCGCTTGACAGTTTGGCGCGCCGCCGCCTTCGCGCTCGTCGCCTTGGTGGTCGCGGCCTGCGGACAGAGTGGCGCGCCGACGCCACCTCCCGCGTCGAACGTGCCCTGCGGACCGGGCGAGGTCTTCACCCGTCACGACCACGCGCACCTCACGATCCTCATCCGCGGTCAGATCAAGACGGTACCGGCGTTCGTCGGCATCGCGGCGACGTCGATCTGCTGGCTGCACACGCACGACACCAGCGGGATCATCCACATCGAGGCCGGAGACAACCGGACGCTTACGCTCGGCGACTTCTTCGCTGTGTGGCGGCAGCCGCTGAGCCAGACCGTCATCGACGGCGAGCGCGCGGGGAGCGGCGAATCCGTCCAGACTACCGTGGATCAGCAGCCCTACGCAGGCGCGCCGGAGACGATCGTGCTCAAGAACCACGAGGACATCGTTCTCCAGCTCGGCCCGCCCTTTTTGACGATCGCGCCCTACGTCTGGCCGCCGGGGTACTAGAGCCGTGGCTCGTCGACGATGGGAATTCGATCTCGACGATGGTCACCATGTCGTCGAACTCGACCACAGCTATTTCCTTGGCACACGCAAGCTCACCGTCGATGGGAAGACGACGATTCAATCCGGAAATGCATTCGTCGATCACTCCGGCGAGTACCCGGTCGTGGTCGGCGCACATCAGGCGACCCTCCAGATCTCGACCGACGGCTTCCGCTACAGCTATGACCTCGTTGTTGATGGACGATCGGTGTCGACTGGAGCACCAGCCCGGGCTCCGAGGCCCCCAATCGGCCCCCTCCAGCAACAGGTATTTGGAGTGGCCCTTCTCGTGTGGACCGCGGTGCTGGTTCCGTTTTTCTGGACGTCGACGGAGCGTGGTTGGGGCGCGCCAGCGTTATTTCTCGCTCTCGCGGTAGTGGGTGCATCCCTCTTTTACAGCGGAATCCGACGAGCTCGGACGCTCCGCCGTTTGAAGGAAAAGGGGGAGCTTCGATCGGCCAGCGTCGTCAAGGTCAAATGGGGCTTCGCGCGAGGCATTGGTGGTGTCGGTAGCGTGCAGTACGAGTACGAAGACACTGTCGGGCGTCGTCATCGCGGAAGCGGGCCACCGATGTATCCCGCCGAGGCGAAAGGCTACATCGTCGGCTCGAAGATCAAGGTCCTCGTCGATCCCGAGCGCGCCGGAGACAGCGCGCTGCCTTAGCGGGCCTAAGCCCCTGGCGGATTGCCGCTCGGGTCGAGCGAAACGAAATAGCTGTCGCAGGCCATCTCGATCAGGTCCGGCGTGAGCTGCGCGGGCCGACCAAGGAAGCGCGCCGTGTCGATGAGCTGCTCGACGATGTCGCGCGGATGGCAGCTGCGAAGGCCCAGGTTCTTCTTCCGGTAATGAGCAAGGATCTGGCTCATCGCCTCAGTCTTGTACTCGATGTTCTTGCGCGTGCAGATGCGCTTGAAAATCTCGTCGTACTGCTCGACAGACGGCGCCTCGATGCCGATCTTGTAGCGGATGCGGCGGAGGAACGCCTCGTCGACGAGGTCGGCCGGGTCGAGGTTGGTCGAGAAGATGATCAGCATGTCGAAGGGGATCTCGATCTTCTTTCCGGTGTGCAGCGTGAGGTAGTCCACGCGCTTCTCTAGCGGGACGATCCAGCGGTTGAGAAGGTCCTTCGGCGAGACGCGCTGCCGGCCGAAGTCGTCGACCATGAAGATCCCGCCGTTCGCCTTCATCTGGAAAGGCGCCTCGTAGAACTTCGACGTCTCGTCGTAGATGAGGTCGAGCGTCTCGAGCGTGAGCTCGCCGCCGGTCATCACGATCGGCCGCTTCGAGACGACCCAGCGATGGTCGAAGCGCAGGCGCTCCGCCACGACCGGATCGAGCGCGACGCGGTGGTAAACCTGGTCGTAGACCTTTACGACCTGCTGGTCGACTTCGACGGCGTACGGAAGGACGACGTCGCCCTTCATCAGAGTGGCAAGCACTTCGGCGATGCTCGTCTTGCCGTTGCCGGGAGGGCCGAAGAGGAAGATCGACTTTCCAGAGTTCACGGCCGGGCCGAGCTGGGCGAGCGTCTCGCGCGGGATGACCATGTGCGCGAACGCGCGGACGAGGTCGTCCTGCGTCACGTGCAGGTTCGCGATCGACTGCCGCTGAACGGCCTGGATGTACATCTGGAGCGGCACCGGGGCCTTGCCGACGTACTGGCTACGCGCGAGCGCTTCCTGCGCTTTCTCGGACCCGCGGTCGATGATCACGAACTGGTAGTTCGCCGACGAAAGGCCCGCGCCGCCGCGAATCTCGACGAGCCGCTCGGTTTTCAGGAACTCCATCACGCGTTCGGTGATGTTCTGCATCGGAAGCCCAAGGGAGCTCGCGATCTCGGCCATGGTCATCTGACCGCGGAGGTAGAGCGTTTTCAACGCGAGGTCGGAGAGGAACCCGAGCGTGAGGCCCGTCTGCTCGAGCGTCTGGGGCTCAGGCGGGAGCGGAATTTCGGGGGTTGCCGGTTGCCCGGCATTCGGGGCCGCCGGCGGCCGGATCTGCGTCGGCGCTTGGTACATCTGGCCCCTTTCCCTTCGCGAGAGCTAGGGCAGCATACCTTCGAAGGTCTCCTCGTCTACGACTCTGACACCGATTTTGTTGGCCTTTTCGAGCTTTGATCCCGCACCGGGACCGGCAACGACGAGGTCGGTCTTCGGACTGACGCTTCCGGTGATCTTTCCGCCGAGCGAACGCACGAGGGCCTCAGCGTCCTCGCGAGATCGCCGCTCGAGCGTCCCTGTGAAGACGACAGTCTTTCCGGCAAAGGCACCGGCCGCGGCGGCCGGGCGCGGCGTCGGCATGACCGGCGCGACCCCGGCGCGCACGAGCTTGCCGAGGAACTCCTGCTCCTCCGGCCGCGAGAAGTACTCCTTGATGCTCTCGGCGACGACACCGCCGATGCCTTCGATGGATTGGAGCTCGTCGACCGAAACGCTTCGAAGGACTTCGAAGACCGCGCCGAGATCGGCGTCCTTCGGCAATCGCTCGGCGAGCCAATGTGCGAGATCGTCGGCGGTCGTGTCCCCGACATGGCGGATGCCGAGCGCGAGGAGGACGCGCGACAGCGGTCGACGCTTCGCGGCCTGGATCCGCTCGTAGATGTTGGTCGCGCTTTTCTCCGCGAAGCGATCGAGCTCGATTAGCTGTTCCTTCGTCAGGAAGAAGAGATCCGCGGGGTCGCTGACGAGACCCTTTTCCTGAAGCTGCGTGACGAGGGCCGAGCCGACGCCTTCGATGTCCATGCCGCCACGCGACACGAAATGCCCGATGCGCTGGCCGCTCTTCGCGGGACAGGTTGGATTACCGCAGTAGTACGCGACCTCGCCCTCGGGATGGATCACGGGCCCGTCACAGACCGGGCAGCGGGCCGGCATGTCGAACTCGGGGTAGTCCTTCCCCTTCACGCGCGCCTCGGTCTCGACACGCACGACCTCGGGGATCACGTCTCCGGCGCGCTGGACGATGACGCGATCCCCTTTGCGCACGTCGAGTCTTCGCACTTCGTCGAGGTTGTGCAGGGTCGCTCGCTTGACGGTGGTGCCGCCGATGAGGACCGGCGCGAGCGCCGCGACGGGGGTGAGCGTGCCCATCCGGCCGACGTACACGAGGATGTCTTCGATCGTCGTGGTGGCCTGCTCCGCGGGGAACTTAAAGGCCGTCGCCCAGCGCGGGTTGCGCGCGACGTAGCCGAGACGCTCCTGATCGGTGATCTTGTCGACCTTCACCACGACGCCGTCCGTCCCGTATTTGAGGCTGTGGCGCTTCTCTTTGCATTCCGCGATGAACTGGATCACCTCGTCGAGCGTCTTCGCGGCACGCCGGTCCGGGTTCACCCTCAGGCCGAGTCGATCGAGCGTCTGTAGGAGCTCGCTCTGCGAGGTGACCTCGAGACCTGCCGCGCTGTACGCCCACATCGCGAGGTTCCGCTTGGCGGTGGCCTTCGGGTCGAGCTGTCGGACGGCGCCGGCCGCCGCATTCCGCGGATTGGCGAAAGCCGGCTCGCCGCGCTCGACGCGCTCCTTGTTGGTCGCCTCGAACGACGCGGTCGGAAGATAAACCTCGCCTCGCACGTCGATTCGGCCCTTGATCGGCTCGCGCAATGTCAGCGGGATGGAGCGGATGGTCCGCAGGTTGCCGGTGACATCCTCGCCGACAAGCCCGTCACCGCGCGTGGCGCCCTGCACGAACTTGCCATCGATGTAGGTCAGGTTGATCGCGAGCCCGTCGATCTTGAGCTCGCATACGTAGTCGACGTCGTCCCGTCCCAGGAGCTTGCGCACGCGCTGGTCGAAGGCGCGGAGCTCGCCTTCATCGAACGCGTTCGACAGGGAAAGCATCGGCGCTGCGTGCTGGACCGGCGCGAATCGCGTCGACGCCGGTGCGCCGACGCGCTGTGTCGGCGACTCGGGGGTTACGAGCTCGGGGTGGGCGGCCTCGAGTGACTGCAGCTCGCGCATGAGGGCGTCGTACGCCTCGTCCGCGATCGTGGGCTGATCGAGGACGTGATATTCGTAGTTGGCCTTCTCGATCTTCTCCCGAAGCTCGGCAACGCGCTTCTCGTTCGATGTCGTCGGCACAGGGAAATTGTCTGCGATCCTGCGGTGTTAGCGTCGCCACATGGCCTCAACGCCGCCGGCCCCGCCGGTCACCGAGATCGACCTTCTCCTGTTCTCGGACATCGTCGACAACGCGCGCACCGATCACGAGCAGGCGCTCACCACGGGCCTCGTCGCGACGTCGAACGACAGCCAGCCGGATGTCGCGCTGAAAGGCAGCCTGATGGTCTGGGACAAGGACCATCTGGCGTGGTGGGAACGGTCGAAGCGGGAGACTCTCGCAGCGGTAGCCACGAACCCGCGTGTCGCGGTCTTCGTTCGGAACCCGACGCGCGACCGACGCACGCTCCGCTTCTACGGGACGGCCCGGGTCGTCGACGATCCGGAGCTTCGGGAGCGGGTGTGGGACCGCGTGCGGCAGGTCGAAAAAGACACCGACAAGGACAAGCAGGGGGTTGCCGTCATCGTCCGCGTTGATCGCGTTCGGGGAGGGCCCTTCGACATCCAGCGCAGGTAGCGCGACTCTGTCGCCAAGGCCGGGCTGAGTCCTATTCGACGCGTACGAGTTAGCAGCTCTCAGTCAGGCGCGCAGCACGATTCGCCACGACTAGCGTGACGTCATGCGCGTTCGAGCGTGCGTTGTGGCCGGAGTGCTGTCCCTACTAACGGCATGCACATCGCTGCCAGCTGGGACCGCCACGATCGAGCCCTCGCCGTCGTCACCTTCGGCGTCAGCACCGGCCTCGCCATCGATATCGCCATCGGCGACGATCGCGCCAGCTTCGGGCGTCCCATTCAGCCCGCCTACGGAGTGCAAGGTTGTGGCGATCGGCGCGCAGCAGTGGCGCTTCGACTGCGACGAGCCGAACAACACCAACGCGCGCGGAACCCTCAATGCCCCTCTTACCGGCCAGGGCTGGCGCATGTGCGCCTCCGGCCTCGCCGGCGCGCAGTGGGGCAAGGCGGAGCTCATGGTGACGGTCTCAGAGGGATCGGGAGTTCCGGGCGAGGGCTTTGTCGTGCGTGTCGATCCGATCACCAGTGACTGCGCGCTGAAAGTTTCGACGGCGGACCCAAGCCGGAGCTTCGAGGTGATGGCGCAGGCCTTTGTCGGAAGCGAGCTCGGCTGGGTTGCCGCCTGGCGGACCGATGCGAAAGCGTTCTTCCACACGGTGGACGGTGGCCGAACGTGGACCGAGCTCGCGCTCCCGGCCGATGTCGCATATGTGGCCGAACTCCAGTTCGTCGATGAACGGAATGGTTGGATGCTCGGCTTCGCCGGCCGAGGCTTTCAGTATGGATGCGATCAGGCAGCGCCGGCCGACCTTCCACGATGCCGCGACATCCTCCTCCGAACGAGAGACGGCGGCCGCACATGGACAAGCTTGCGCGTCATGGCACTCGCACCGGCAGGCAGTCCCGGACTCAAAGAGATTCAGCTCGTCGACGCAATGACGGGGTGGCTCCTCGAACGGGATGGGCCCGCGCCGTGCGAGATCGGCAAGCCCTGCTTCAACCTTCTTTCGACAACGGACGGCGGTAACCAATGGCGAACGGTGCTGGCCCGCACGGCGATGACCGACCTGCGCTTCGTCGATCGGACTCATGGCTGGAGCCTCATCCCGTCGGAAGGGGGCGTCGACGTGATGGCGACCGCCGATGGCGGGACCACATGGTCTCGGCAGATCGCAGGCGAGGAGATCCTGGGGCTCTCCGTGCCAAACGTTGACGTTGCCGTCGCGCTCGCTCGCGCCGGCGGTTACTGCACCGCCAGCCTCTGCAACAAGTACGGGCTCTTCCGTGTCGCCGGCGGGGAGCTCGCAACCGTTCATGAGACCGCAACCTCGGGTTGGTGGACCGCGCCAGGGTGCGGGGGCTTCCTGGGCGAGCCCTTCTTCGTCGACTCCCAGCGCGGTTGGATCGGACTCCAGCGCGGCGTCGGTGGTCTCTCCGGTTCGAACGCGGCGGGTCTGATCGCCACCGCTGATGGCGGTGCGACCTGGTCATGCGTAGACGGGCTGCCGAGCGAAGACGTCTCGTTGGTCTGGTTCGCGGACGCGAGCCATGGTTGGGTGACGACACGGTCGGACTTCGCTGGGCCTGGACGCGGTGGGGCCCGGATCTGGCGGACCGACGACGGCGGCCGAACCTGGAAAGTGGCGCTGGCCTAGGACCGCGTGTCAGGGTGAGCCAGTCGCGCCTCCGACTCTGACCACCGTCGGGCCCGCGGGGGAATGTGTCATCGGATCGACGAGCACGCCGTTCGTTCGCGCCTCCCAATGCACATGCGGACCCGTGGACACTCCGCTCGAAGCGACTGCAGCTCGCGCATGAGCGCGTCGTACGCCTCGTCCGCGATCGTGGGCTGATCGAGGACGTGATATTCGTAGTTCGCCTTCTCGATCTTCTGGCGGCGGTGACGCGCTTCTCACGCTGCACCGTTGCCATACGGTGTCGATTCTCGCTGACCGCGGCCCAATTGAGCCTCTTGGCCAACGGTGAGCACGTCAAACTGTCCGCATGGACCCGAGGGCGGCGAGTATGTCATCGACGCCGGTTGGCGGAGCGTTTCGAGTGCTCGGCTCGAAACCGGCGTGGATTGCGATCGGCGTCCTCCTCATCAACGACGGCTACCTCAAGTACGCGTTCCCTTCGGCGGTCACGGGCAAGTTGAGCGATGTTGCCGAGCTTTTCGTCCTTCCTTTGGCCGTGGCTGTCGTCGCCCTCTCGGTCGCCGCTAAGTTCCCGCGCTTTGCTATCGCGATCGCGGTCGGGGTCTACGCCGCGATCGGTGCCGTGTTCGTCGCGATGAAGACCGACGTCGGATTCGCGAGTGCCATCCGGGCGGCGCTCGGGCCCGTCACCGGGGGCGGGACGGCCGGCGTTGCCGATCCCACGGATCTTCTTGCGCTCCCCGCGCTGTTCGCCTCGTTCGCATTGATCTATCGCGGCCTGCGCTTGCGAGCCACCGTGTCACGGCGATGGAGGGCTCTCCCGGTCCTTGGCCTTGTGATCTTCGCGTCCGTGGCCAATACGCCCGGAGTCCCACCGAACGTTCAGCTGATCGCAGACCCGTCCCACTCGGGAACTTTCTACGCGTTGTATGTCGATGAGGACTACTACGGCGGGACGTATCCGCGAGGCATGTATCGGACGATCGATGCCGGACAGTCATGGACCCGGATAGCTGACGGCGCACAGAGATTCGCGCTGGACCCGGATGTGCCCGGAGGGCTGCTCACGCTCGACCGCGACATCGTCGCAGCGGTGCGGGGAGACCGACCGAACGCCTCAGCACGGCCCACGACATCTACCTCTACACAAGAGCTATACGGCGCGCGTCGCCTCTTCGTCGTTACGAGCTGGCCGAGCCGCGATATCTTCATCGCGCATGACACATCGCTGTTTCGTTCACAGGATCGCGGAAGCAGCTGGGTTCCGATACGCGACACGACTGACCTTCGCGACGTTGCGGCTGCGACTGTCGAGGGGATGCTCTACACGATTCAGGACGACCGCACCCTAAAGAGCACGGATCACGGATCGACCTGGCGTGACGTCGGCGCTTTTCCTGCCGAATACGTGCGGCTCTCGATAGATCCCCGCGATCCCGAGCGTCTCGTCGCTGCGACAAACAAGGGGATTTACTTGAGTGTTGACGGCGGCGGCACGTGGCGGTCTGCCTGGAGCAAGAAGACGATCACGTACGGACGCGACTTCAGCGGTGGCGCTGTGTTCGACCCCGATCACTCGGAAAGGGTCTACGCGACGTTGGGAGGCGGCGTCGGGCTGCTCGTGAGCGGTGACGGGGGGGCGACTTGGGGTGAGTCGGAGCTGCCCGCGCTCTCAGTTGCCGTGGGACGCGAGCCCGGCCCGCGCGTCCTCATTCACGCCGACTATCGAGGCGTATTCCACGAGAGCCGTCCGTGGCCTGATCTGGAGCCTTGGACCAAGGCCAGCGTCGGATTGCCCTTCCGCTGATGCGTCAGATCTCGGCGGGGCTGATGGTCCTGCCGTTTCTTACTGGAATCGGTGTGACGATCGGAGTGAGCGACGACCTCCTGTACCCGCCCGGGGACTACGAGCGCCTGGTGACGGCACGCGTAGGCGCCTGGCTCGCCGGCGTCGCTCTCGTCGTCTTCCTCGGCCTCGAGGCATTCCGAGCCGATCGCCGGGGCATGTCCGGACTCGTCCTGGCCGCGACGACGGCTGGGGTGGCCGTCGCGATTGCGCATGACATAAGAGCGGGCGTGGGGTTGAGCCCGGTGGTGGTCTTCTTCATTCCTGCGGTGATCTTCGCGATGGCGAACCTCGTTTCATTTGCACCCGATGGCAACAGGAAACTACTGATGGCTGCGCGGCGGAAGCTCGCCGTCGTGGGATGCGCGACCGGTTTCGTAGCTGCTTACATGTACTTCATCACGGGCACGCGCGGACTGGTCGTTGACTTCGTGATGCTCGGCGCGGCGGTAGCTTGCGGGATCGCGTTGCTCGTGTGCGCCCTCGTCGTCTGGCCGGGCGAGAGAGAGTCCGCGGCTCTCGTTACGGTCGTCGCGGTCGCGATTGGCCTTATCACTCTCCGCGACTATTTCATCTGGCAAGCGGCAGTGCTCGGCGGATCCGCTTATATGTCGCACCGTCTCGCGCGCAGCGCCGTCGCCTCAACGGCGAGCGCGGACGTCCCGATGCCGCCGACGACGAATTCGCCCGTCCATAACTCAGGGTGAGCCGGTCGCGCCTCCAACTCTGACCACCGTCGGGCCCGCGGGGGCATAGGTCATCGGATCGACGAGCACGCCGTTCGTTCGCGCCTCCCAGTGCACATGCGGACCCGTGGATACCCCGCTCGAGCCGACCGACGCGATGCGCTCCCCGGCGACCACGCGCTCGCCGAGCTCGACGTTCGTCGCGGAGAGGTGGTAGTCGCAGATCTCGAGACCCCAGTCGAGGAGGACGCACACCGAGAGACCGCCGGGGCCCCGCCAACCGACCTCGGTCACGGTTCCGGAGTCGCTCGCGACGACAGGCGATCCATACGGCGCCGCGATATCGATGCCGGTGTGTATCTGCGAGAAGAGCTGCGTCACGATGCCGTCGGTCGGCCAGCGGATCCGCGGCGCGAACACCCGCGGCGCGTCACTGACGTGCAAACGGAATCCGGGGTATCGCCCTTCCGGCACTGGAATCAGCAGGACACGGCCGGTCGTGACGTCGGCAGGCTCGAACGCGACGCTGTTGACGCTCCGAACGGTGTCGGGGTCCGCCCCGAAGCTCGCCGCGATCGCTGCGACGGTCTCGCCGTCGCGAACGACGTGGATCGCGGCATCGATCGGCGGAACCACGAGCGATTGACCTGGCCGCAGCTCCGCTGTGTCTTTGATGCCGTTGTTGTACGCGAGGGTCTGCGGAGTGATCGCGTATACGGCCGCGATCGACAGGAGCGTCTCCCCCGGCGCCACCGCATGAACTTGGAGTCCCGGCGGATCCATGCGGAGGGCGGTGATGGGCGCGCCGCGCGCGACCACGACCGCTCGCTCGACGCCGGCGGCGGTTGATCGCGCCACGAGCGGAGGCGCGGGCTTCGCAAGCGCGAGCGCTCCGAGGCGCTCGAGCTCGGGTGCGGCGATCACCGTCCAGATCGGGATGACCGCCGCGATGACACAGCAGGCCGCCGTCGTGACAACACGGGTCCACTGGTTGAGCGCGCTTCGTTTGCGGCGCCGCCGGCGGGGCTTTCGCATGACGAAGCCAAAAGAGATATCAGCCGAACCCGTGAGCGGGAGGCGGACTTCAAGACGCCGCGGCCCGCGACGGACGGCTCCCCCAACCTGAGCCACACCCGAAATCGGGCAAGCAGCGTGCCGGTTGAGCTCTCTCCGAGCGAGCGTGCCCTAGGCGCGTGCGAGCTTTGCGAAGCTGGCCATCAGTTTCTTCACTCCTTTGTCGGGAAAAGCGACTGTGACCTCTTCATCGTCGTCCCGCGCGACACTCGACACGACCATGCCCTCTCCCAGAGATGGGTGGAGCACACGATCGCCGGCGCGAAAGCGCGTTTCGGAGACGAGCGCGGTGCGCTCCTTTGTTGCGCGACCCGTCCACGAGCCAGGCAGGCCGGCGAGCATCGCGTCACGCCGCGCCTGCTTGCGATCCTCGTAGCGCGTGCGATCGCGTTCCCAGTCCAGCTCGGCCCATGTGTCGCGCTCCTGGGTCTCGATGGTGCCGCGGAGCTCGACCCCCTCGCTCGGCAGCTCCGTGAGAAAGCGCGATGGCGGATTCATGTTGGTGCGACCGAACAGCGATCGCCGCCGCGCGTACGTGAGGTAGGCGCGGTCCTTCGCACGCGTGATGCCGACGTAGCAGAGGCGCCGCTCTTCCTCGAGCTCCGATTCTTTTCCGCTATCGATCGCGCGGATGTGCGGAAACACTCCCTCTTCCATTCCGGTCATGAACACGACCGGAAACTCGAGGCCTTTCACGGCGTGCATGGTGATGAGCGTCGCGGCGGGCTTGGCTTCCTGGTACTCATCGACGTCTGAAACGAGCGCGATCTCCTCGAGGAAGCTCGGAAGCTGCTCGTCCTGGGGCAGAGCGACATAGTCCTCTGCCAGCGTGCGGAGCTCCTGGACGTTGGCCCACCGCTCCTCACCCTCCTCGGTGCCGTCCTTGAGATACGTCTCGTAGCCGGTGAGGACGACCAGTTCATCGATGAGCCGCGGGAGCGCAAGCTGCTCGCCGGCGGCGCGCAGGCGCCGCATCACCTTGCCGAACGCGACAAGCGCCTCCTGCTGGCGACGCGCGATCGTGGTGATGAGCTCGGCCTTCTCGAGCGCCTCGCCGACGCTGATCTCGTGCTCGCGTGCGCTCGCCAGAAGCGCAGCGCGCGTTTTGTCACCGAGTCCGCGCGGCGGGGTGTTGAGCACGCGCGCGAGAGCGAACGCGTCCTGTGGATTCCGGATGAGCCGGAGGTAGGCGAGCGTGTCCTTGACCTCGCGGCGCTGGTAGAAGGAAACACCGCCGACGATCTGGTACGCGAGCCCGAACGCGCGAAACGTGTCCTCGATCGCGCGCGACTGGGCGTTGGTCCGGTAAAGCACCGCGACATCGCGCGTCCCGTGCGCCTCACCCTCGCGCTGCAGACGCTCGATCTCGCGCGCGACGAGCTCCGCCTCATGCGACTCGTCGTACGCCTGCATCACCACGACGTCGGGACCGCCGTGCCGGTCGGTCCAGAGCTTCTTCTCTTTGCGAGCCCCGTTGTTGCGGACGACCGAGTGAGCCGCGTCGAGGATCCGCTGCGTCGACCGGTAGTTCTGCTCGAGCTTGACGACCTTCGCGTTCGGGTAGTCGCGCTCGAAGTCGAGGATGTTCCGGACGTCGGCGCCCCGCCAGCTGAAGACCGACTGGTCGTCGTCGCCGACGACGGCCAGGTTCTGCTTGAACCCCGCGAGGTACCGGAGCAGGACGTACTGGGCGCGGTTGGTGTCCTGGTATTCGTCCACCAGGATGTGCTGATAACGGTCCTGCCATTGTTCGAGGGCGCCGTCGCTCGTCTCGAACACGCGGCACGCGAGGAGCAGCAGGTCGTCGAAGTCGACCGCGTTGTTCTCCCGGAGGAGCTCGTCGTAGCGCTTCCACACGATCGCCGCGATCCGGTCGAGCTGGCCCTTCGGGTTTGCTGTCAGGTCCGCGGGTCCTTTGAGCTCGTTCTTCGCGCTCGAGATCACGTTGGAGATGGCGCCCGGCGCGAAGACCTTCTCGCTCGCGTTGGTCTCGGCCATGGCCTGGCGTAGCACCGCACGCTGGTCGGCCTCGTCGTAGATCGCGAACGAACGGTCGATCCCGACGACCGGCCCCTCACGGCGCAGCAGGCGCGCGCAGAAGCCATGGAACGTCCCGACGGTGAGCTCGGCGAGCCGCTCCTTTCCGACCAAGCGGTCAAGCCGCTCGCGCATCTCCTTTGCGGCCTTGTTGGTGAACGTCACGGCCAGGATCGCCTTGGCGGGGACCGCCAGGTCGCGGATCAGGTAAGCGACGCGGTGCGTCAGGACGCGCGTTTTTCCGGAGCCGGCGCCCGCGAGGATCAGGAGCGGTCCGTCTCCGTGGGTCACCGCCTCGCGCTGCTGCGGATTCAGGGGGTCGAGGATGGGGTCAGCCACTACGTCCATCGTATGAAGGAAGCGGACTGTTGATTCGTCGTGGATAAGCGACGGAAATCGTGGACAACCTCACAGCCACAGGTCTCGATTTGGTGGATAAGTTGATTGCCTGGCCACTGAGCGCGCCGTAGATTCCTCTCTGTCCCGAGGGGTCTGCTAAAGGGAACGGGTCCGAGATTCCATCAAGGTCAACGTTCCCCGGGAGCGCAACCGGAGATAGCATCAAAGGCGGTCCGAGAGGATATCGAGGATCGGCTCCACGGCCAGGCCGCAGAGCTTTGAAGCTGCGGTCGGGCACGGAGGCAGGTCGCTCGGGGCGTTTTCTTTTTCCCTCATCCACTACTGTCCGTCGACCGTACATTTTTCGTAGTGCCTGACCTGCAGCCGCCCGATGACGTCCTCCTGAGCTCGCTGGCCGCCCGGGATTTGGGCGCCCTCGCCGCCTTGTACGACCGCTACGGGCGGCTTGCGTACTCCCTGGCTTACCGGATCCTCGGCGAGAGCGAGGCGGCTGAAGACGTCGTCCAGGACGCCTTCCTGTCCGCATGGCGGGGGGCCGGGACTTACCGTCGCGAGCGGGGTAACCCGCGGGCGTGGCTCCTATCGATCGTCCACCACCGCGCGGTCGACATCCTCCGCCGCAAAACGACCTTCCGACCGGCGCCCCTTGAGATGGCCGAGTCCCAGCCGAGCGACGACGACACCGCCCTCACCGCTGAGAAGAACGTCGAGCACCGCACCGTGCGTGAGGCGCTCGAGGCGCTCCCCCAGGCGCAGCGTCGGACGATCGAGCTTGCGTATTTCGGCGGGTACACCCACGTCGAGCTCTCGGAGCTCATGGGCGTCCCCCTGGGAACGGTGAAGGGACGAATGCGCATCGGTCTGCAGAAGATGCGTCGCGCGCTGGAGCGGACCCGATGACGGAACACGTCCTCGACGAGCTTGAGGCCTACGCGCTCGGGGCGCTCGATCGCGCGGAGGCGGAGCGGATCGCGCAGCACCTCTCGACGTGCGCGTCGTGTCGCAAAGATGCGGCCGCGCTGGCCGAGATCGTGGACGCCCTGCCAGACACGGTCGCGCTGCGCGAGCCGCGACCAGCTCTTCGCGAGCGCCTTCTCCAGGCGGCGCGAACGGAGACACGTTTACCCCTTCGCGGCGGCGTATCGCGCCGCTGGTCGCTTGCCCTGGTCCGTCCGTGGCGCCTCGCGATCGCGGCCGTCGGCGCCGCGGTGATCGTTCTCGGCGCCGCCGACGTCGATGCGTACCGTCGCCTGGTTGCCGTCACCGCCGAGCGCGATGCGTACAACAAGACGATGGAGAGCATCCGCGAGGGTGCCCGCACGTGGTACATGGCCGGCCTCGATTCGTTCAACGGATCCGGGGGAACCCTGTACGACCCGCGCGCCGCGGGCAAACAACCGTTCGTCCTGTTTCACGACCTTCCACCGATCGCCCAAGACAAGGTGCTGACGATCTGGTTGGTCAGCCCGGATAGCACGTGGGCACGCGCCGCGACCTTCCGACCGAGCGGCCAGGACATCCAGGTGGTCGAGATCAGCTCAGAAGTGGCGGGATTCGATCGCTGCGCCGTCACGCTCGACGACTCTCCCTGGGGGAAACACGGAACGATCGTGATGGAGTCGCGCATAGCTCCGCCGACACCGCCGTGAGGCTGTACGGGCGCACAGGGCGCTTGGCGCGGGTGGCACGGGGAGCGGGTTGCGCGCGAGCCGCTCACCGGCCGTGTCGCTACTTGGCCGCCCGCAACCCTACGGAGCGGACCGGTAGGCGAGCGCGCGACCCCGACGCCCGGGACAGGACCCGCGCCCCTGGGACAAGAGAAGAGGCCCGCTGTTGCCAGCGGGCCTCTTTGAGCGTGCGTGATTAGCGAGTTGGCCTAGTAATCCATCCCGCCGCCGCCTGGCATTGCGGGAGCCTTCTCCTTCTCGGGAAGGTCCGTGATGAGGGCCTCGGTGGTGAGGATCATCGCGGCGATTGACGCGCCGTTTTCGACAGCCGATCGCACGACCTTGACCGGGTCGATGATCCCGGCCTTCGGAAGGTCCACGATCTGGCCGCTCATGACTTCGTAGCCCCAGTTCGTCGACTTTGTCTCTTCCTGCTTGCGGCGGATCTGGGACAGGATGACCGACCCGTCCTCGCCGGCGTTCGCGACGAGCTGGCGGAAGGGCTCCTCGAGGGCACGGCGGAGGATGTTCACGCCGGTCTTCTCGTCGCCTTCTGCCTTGACCTTGTCGAGTGCCTTGATCGCGTTGATGAGAGTGATCTCACCTCCTGGGACCATGCCTTCCTCGATGCCCGCGCGGGCGGCCGAGAGGGCGTCCTCGACACGGTGCTTCTTCTCTTTGAGCTCCACCTCGGTGGCCGCGCCGACCTTGATGACGGCGACGCCGCCGGCGAGCTTCGCGAGACGCTCCTGGAGCTTCTCCTTGTCGAAGTCGCTGGTGGTCTCCTCGATCTGAGCCTTGATCTGCTTGACGCGGGCCATGATCTCTTCCTGCTTGCCGTGGCCTTCGACGAACGTGGTGTCGTCCTTGTTCGCCGTGACGCGGCGTGCGCGGCCGAGATCCTGGATCGTCGTCGCGTCGAGCTTGCGGCCGGCCTCTTCGGTTATGACATGGCCTCCGGTGAGGGTCGCAATGTCCTCGAGCATGGCCTTGCGGCGATCGCCGAAGCCCGGGGCCTTGACCCCGAGGATGTTCAGCGTGCCGCGGAGCTTGTTCACGACGAGCGTCGCGAGGGCCTCGCCGTCGATGTCCTCAGCGACGATCACGAGGTTCTTCGAGACCTGCACGAGCTTCTCGAGCACGGGCAGGATGTCGGTGATCGCCGAAATCTTCTTGTCGGTCACGAGGATGTAGGGATCCTCGATGATCGCTTCCATGCGATCGGCGTTGGTCACGAAGTAGGCCGAGATGTAGCCGCGGTCGATCTGCATTCCTTCGACGAACTCCGTCTCGAACTGCAGGCCCTTGGACTCCTCGACCGTGATCACGCCTTCCTTGCCGACCTTCTCCATGACATCCGCGATAAGGGTGCCGATCTGTTTGTCGGCAGCGGAGATGGTCGCGATCTGCGCGATCTGCTCCTTCTGGTGCTCGCCTTCCACCTTCGTGGACTGCGCCTTCATCTCTTCGACGACGGCCGTGACGCCGCGCTCGAGTCCGCGCTTGAGGAGCATCGGATTCGCGCCCGCGGCGATGTTCTTCAGTCCCTCGTGGACGATCGCCTGCGCGAGGACGACGGACGTCGTCGTCCCGTCGCCGGCGATGTCGTTGGTTTTGGTCGCCGCTTCCTTGAGGAGCTGGGCGCCCATGTTCTCGAAGGGGTCCTCGAGCTCGACCTCGCGAGCGACCGTGACGCCGTCGTGGGTAACGGTCGGTGAGCCGAACTTCTTGTCGAGCGCGACGTTGCGGCCCTTCGGTCCGAGCGTGGTCTTCACGGCGTTGGCCATCACGTCGATGCCGTTCTTGAGCTTCTTGCGAGCCTCGTCAGTAAAGGCCAGCTGCTTTGCCATAGGTTTCTCTCCCTTTATTCGGTGACGAGGCCGAGGACGTCTTTCTCACTCAGGATGAGAAGCTCCTCGTCGTCGAGCTTGAATTCGGTCCCGGCGTACTTCTGGAACAGAACGCGGTCACCCTCTTTGAGATCCACCGGAATGCGCTGGCCGGTGTCTGGGTGGCGGTCGCCGGGTCCGACGGCAAGGACGCGGCCCTCCTGGGGCTTCTCCTTGGCGGTGTCCGGCAGGACGATGCCGCTTTTCGTGATTTCCTCACGCTCGAGGGCCTTGATGACGACGCGAGAGCCGAGTGGCTTGAGCTTGGTCTTCGTCTTGGGCTTGGGTGCGGTTGCGACTGCCACTGTTTCTCCCCTCCGTTTTATGGGTTTTTGGGCGCGGCGAGGCCCGCCGGAGGCGGACGTATCTGGATTAGCACTCGCCGGGCTTGACTGCTAAGACTCTAGGGAGGGCCCGAAACTGTGTCAAGCGCCGGAAGCGGCCTCCGGTTCGGCGAGGGTGGTCGGTGATTCGGCCATCACCTGGTCTTTTCCCGCTCGCTTGGCCGCATAAAGCATTAGGTCGGCTGCTTCGAGAACCTGCTCGGCGCTCCGGGCCGGCCGCCAGGAGGCTACTCCGGCGCTGACGGTTATGGCGATTCGCGGGTCGG
>DASPWX010000169.1:0-4152 GCA_035637615.1 Bathyarchaeia archaeon
GACGACGAAGATCGCCGCGGGGTTGGTGCGCGGATTCAGTTGCCGAATGATGCGGTCGATGATCTGACCGCCGGCGAGCCCCAGCGCGAGTCCGAGGACCCCCCCGAACACTCCGACGTACGCCGCCTCGGCCAGGAACAGCGCACGGATGTCGCCCGGCGACGCGCCGACCGCCTTCATGATCCCGATCTCGCGCGTTCGCTCGAGGACGGACATGACCATCGTGTTCGCGATCCCGATCGCCGCGACGAGCAGTGCGACACCGCCGATCCCCGCGAGGATGCCCTTGAACACCCCGAAGCCCTGGTCTATCTGCTCCACCACCTGCTTCAACGAGAACGAGGAGAACCCGAGCTCTTGGACCGCCTTCACGATGTCCGCAACGTTCGTCGAGTCGTCGGCTTCCACGGCGAGGCCGCTGTACCCGGTCGTTTCGCGGATGGCCTCTGGCGTGAGCCCGCGGTTCTCCGCGCCGGCGAGCAGGGCATCGTCCAGCGGGATCCGGAAAGAAGTCTGCGACGCCTGCTCGTCGAACACGCCGACGATCTTCACGGCGTAGTCCCGCGGTGTCCCGCTTCCGCCGATCCGCGTGTTTCCCAGCTTCACCGCGCCGCCGACACGCATGGTCACCGTTTTACCGATCGCGGCGCCAACGTCGGGCGCGACCAGGCGTGCGATGTTGCCGGGTATGACCGCGACGGCGTGGTCCCCTGCTTCAATATGACGCCCTGCCAGCAGATCGCCCCGGTCGACGGGCGCGTCCGGCTCGATGCCCTGCGGCCGGATCGTGGCGTCGTCGCCGCCTTCGACGACCATTCCCAGCGGCGCGTCGAACTGCCGGTACACCCCGTCGACGTGCGCGACGCCCTTCAGCTTGGCGACCGTGTCCTCGCTGATCGTGCGCGGCACCGCGGAAAGCCCGTTCGCGCCAGGCTGGAACGGCTGCACGGTCACGAGGCGGAGATCGCCGATCGAGAAGATCGAGCGCCGCACGTTGTCTTCCGCTCCCGTCGCGAGCGCGATCAGCAGGACGACGAGCGCGGTGCCGATCGCAACGCCTGCGGTCGTGAGGCTCGACCGAAGCCGGGCACGGCCGTAGTTCCCGAGCGACATTCCCAGCATGTCGCCGGGTCTCATGCGTCCACCACCAGGCCGTCTCGCATGCGGATGGTCCGGTCGGCGTGCGAGGCGATCTGCGCGTCGTGCGTCACGAGGAGCACCGTTTGGCCATGCGAGTGAAGCTCCTCGAAGAGCGAGATCAGCGCAGCGCCGTTCACGCTATCGAGGTTCCCGGTCGGCTCGTCCGCCAGCAGGATCGCCGGGTCGCCTATGAGTGCCCGGGCCACGGCGGCGCGCTGCAGCTCCCCGCCGGAGAGCTCGTTTGAGCGATGGTCGGCGCGCGCGCCCATGCCGAGCCGCTGGAGCATCGTCCGTGCGCGCCGCAGGCGCTCGCTCGCCGGCACGCCCGAGAACGCGAGAGGGAGCGCGACGTTCTCCACGACCCGGAAGCGGGGAAGCAGGTTGAACGCCTGGAAGATCATGCCGACACGCCTGCTGCGGTGGCGGGACAGGGCTTCCTCGTCAAGCTTCGCCAGGTCCTCGCCGTCGACACGGATCGTTCCCCCGGTCGGCCGCTCGAGACCGGCGACGATGTTGAGGAGGGTGGACTTCCCAGAGCCGGAGGGCCCCATCACGGCCACGAACTCGCCGCGGCGTATGCCGAGCGTGACGCCCGCCAGCGCGGCGACCGTGGTGTGACCGGAGGCGTAGGTTCGCTCGAGGTCGATCGCCTCGACCGCGAGTGGCGCGTTCACTGTGTGGTCAAGTTTGCCCGATGCGTGCGACCATCCCCGCGTGCGGGTCATCAAGCCCGAGATGCGAAGGCCCACGAGGAGCGTCGCCGACATCTTCTCCGGCGAGGTCGACTCGTTCACGGCCGTCGGAGGCGAGCACAGCACCGATCTCCGACTCTCCGAGATCCATTTCAAGTCGGGCGCGCGCAACCGCTGGCACACGCACACGACGGATCAGATCCTGATGTGCACCGACGGCACCGGCATCATCGCGACCGACGCCGAGCAGCACGACCTCACTCCGGGCGTGATCGTCCTGATTCCCAAGAACACGCGACACTGGCACGGCGCCAAGCCCGGGAAAGACATGACCCACTGGTCCATCCTCGGGCCGGCGGACACCCGAATCGCCGACTAGCGTCCGCGGACGGCGAACGCGAGGCAGAATCACCGTGTGCAGGACGGTCCGCCGCCGCTGGGAACGTTGGTCGCGCGTGACGGTTCGATCAAAGGGATTGCGTTCGGGTTCGCGTTCCTCGCGATCGTCGGCTTCGTGATCCTCGCGACTGTCATCCGCCTACTCATCGTTGACGACATCTGGGTCAAGATCGTCGTTGTCCCGCTGATCCTGCTGATTCCCGGACTCGTCATCGGCTTGTTCGTCCAACGGCTCGTCCGTGCGCTGCGCCGACGAGTGGCCGTCCTCCGCAGGCTCGCCGATCACGGCGTCGTCCTCATTGCGCCGCTCGACAGCGAGGATTGGACCACCGATTCGGAAGGCAGCAGATTCTGGACCGCCCGATACGCATATACCTATCTCGGAAAGTCTGCGACGGTGACACGACGCGCAAGCTGGAGCGCGATGAAGACGCCGCATCCCGAGTCGCTGCGTTTGCTCGTCGACCCCGAGCGTCCCGCGGACGCATTCGTTCTCGGCTCCCTCGGGTCCGGCCGTGCGAAGATCGGGAGCTCCCTCAACAACATCGGCCTCTTGGTCATCGTCCTGTGGTTGGCGGGCTGGGCCTTTCTCTTCCTCGGTGGAGTCCAGGACGACAGCTGGGGCCCGCTTGTCATCCTGGGCATGTTCTTGGGGCTGCCTCTTCTGTGGGTCCTCAGCTGGATCGTGAGCTACTTGCTGACGCGTTCTCGGTAGTAATCGGAGAAAGTGCCGGCCTCGGTCGTCTCAGCGCCCGCGGCGAATAACGATCGCAGCGATCGCGACCGTGAAGGACCCAGCCGCGAGCGCGACGAGGATCGCGAGGAGTGTCGGCCGGCCCGCGACGACCTCGAAGATAGCGGCGAGGAAAGCGAGCGCGTTGAATATCAGGGCCATCACGTTGGGGAGACGCATGTCGTCCCAGTGCAGCGAGCGGAGCTCTTGGATTCCCATCACCGCGTAGCCGAAGCATGCCGCGCCCGCGAGCCGGTAGACGTACTCGTCCGTTCCCTTGTAGCCCGCGAGCGCGGCGAATGGCCCTGCTGCCTGCGGCCCCAGGCCGAAGACGGCCGCGGAAAGAGTCGCGAGCGCGAGGACGACCACGACCCACGTCGCGACGTCGCGCGGCCCCGCCACGGCGCCGCGATGCGCGACAAGGATCTGCGCCAGGGCCCACGCTACGACGACCGCCCACAGTGAAACGATCACGACGAGTCCGTTGATCTGGTTGCTCGCGAACGAGACGAATCCCGCGAGGAATGCGAGGGCTACGAACGCGTAGGTCGCGAGAATCACGAAGCGAATTGGCGACCAGAGCCCATTCCGGACGCCAAGTGCGAGGGCGACCCCATACCCGATCATTGCCGCTCCGCCGAGCTCGTAGATGAAGGTGTCGTCCCCGGCCAGACCCCCAAAGCGCGCGAATGGTCTCGGAAAGACGTAGAGCGGCAGGCCGAGCGCGAGCGACCCCACGAGCGGGAGCGCGAGGACGGCCCGCTCGAACGGGCCTATGCGCGAAGGAGCCGGCCCGTCCAGATCCAGAACGCCGGGACGAGGATGACGGAGGCGAGCCCGCCGCCCACGAGGATGAGGCCCTCGTATGCGGCGACCGTCGCGAAGAAGAGGACGATGAGATCGAGACCGCTGACGACCGCGAGCCAACCCAGATTCCGAGGCCACGCTGCGTTGCCCGCGACCGTCTCGAGGCCGAGGCTGAGCGCCCAGAGACCGGCGAGGCCGAAGGTCGCGAGCCCGCGAGGATCGGTCGGCGAAATGGAAGGCAAGACGATGTTCTGCTCGATCGCGATGGCCTCGAATGTTCCATGAGCAGCCGAAAGGAGTCCGTACCCCACACCGAGCGCCGTCAGCCACCATCGAGCATCACCGCCAACCCTGGCCGCCGCGGAGGCAGTGGCGATCGTC
>DASPWX010000170.1:0-15542 GCA_035637615.1 Bathyarchaeia archaeon
CGACGTCGTCATGACGTCCCATCGCGCGCAGCTGCCGGGAAGTATCGCGGTCGACCTCACTGACCGCGAGGCCACGAGGCGGGCGATCCGAAGGGCCCGACCGGACGTGATCGTGGTCGCGGCAGCAATCGCGTTCGTCGAGGAGTGCGAGCGCGAGCCCGTCGCGACGCGGGTGATCAACGTCGACGCGGTGCGACACGTCGCCGAATCCGCTCCGAACGCGCTCCTCGTCGTCTTCTCGAGCGACTACGTTTTCGACGGGAGCGCGGGAAGCTACGCGGAAGACGACCCGGTCGCGCCGATAAACGAGTACGGCCGGCAGAAAGTCGCGGTGGAGGCGATCGCGCGGGAGCGCCCGCACCATCTGGTCTGCCGCGTCTCCGGCGTGTACGGATGGTCACCTGCCCGGACGAGCTTTGTGTCTCAGCTCGTCGACCGCCTCCGCGCGGGTCAGCGCATGCGGGTTCCCTCTGACCAGCTCATCACGCCCACGCCGGCGCCCGACCTCGCGGCCGCGATCGTGGAGCTTGTCGACCGCGGGGCACGCGGGACGTTCCACGCGGCGGGCCCGGAGATCCTTTCGCGACCCGAGTTCGCAAGGCGGGGGGCGGAGACGTTCGGTCTCGACCCGGCGCTCCTCGACATGCGGACGACCGCGGACCTCGGGCTCGCCGCACCGCGGCCGCTCCGTGCGGGTCTGCGGACGGACAAGCTCCGGACGCTTCTCGGGCACGGTCTGTCGCCCTCGCGGGACGCGCTCGCGGCTATGCGGGACGCGGAGCCGCCCGCCTGAGCGACCCCGTCTGCGTCGTCTGCGGCGCGATCGGCCGGCCCACCGTCCGAGACGGCGTGCGCGACTACGTCACCGGCGAGAAATTTCAGATCCTGCAGTGCCGGCGCTGCGGGTTCGGTCTTACCGACCCGGTGCCGCTCTCGATGGACCGGTATTACCCGCCGCGCTACCGGCGCTTCAACGCCCTCGCGGCGTTCGTGCTCCGCCGGCTGTACCTGCGGCGCGTCGACGGATGGCACGCGGGCCTCGGTACAGCGGGTCGCGCGCTCGAGCTCGGAAGCGGGACGGGCTGGATGCTTCGCGCGCTCCGCGAGCGGGGCTGGCTCGCCGTCGGGAGCGAGCGCACGGTCACCGCGGCCGCGGCGGCGCGCGACGCGGCGCGAGCGCCGATGTTCGTGGGCGACCTGACCGCGATCCGCGATGAGCCACTGCTCGACCTCGTGGTCATGTTCCACGTTCTCGAGCATCTGGCCGATCCGCAGGCCGCGCTCGTGGCGGTCGCCCGGCGCGTCAAACCTGGCGGGACGCTGATTCTCGGCATCCCAAACCTCGCCAGCTGGCAGTCGCGATTCGCAGGACGTTCGTGGATGCATCTCGAGGTGCCGCGGCACCTGTGCCATTTCTCGCCGGACGCCATCGAGCGCGCTCTCGGCGCATCCGGGTTTCGGATGATCCGCATCAACTTCCAGTCCTTCGAGCACGATCCATTTGGCTGGGTCCAGAGCACGCTCGACCGGCTCGGGTTCGAGCAGTCGTTGCTCGTAAAGGTGCTCGCCCGAATGCCGGACCGGCGCTCGGACGTTCTGACAACCCTGGTCGCGGCTCTGCTCGCCCTGCCGCTCGGCGTGCTCGGCCTGATCCTCGCGGTCGCAAGCTGGCGGGCCGGCGCGGGTGCGGTCATGGAGGTCTGGGCCACGCGGGAGGGCGGTCCCGGCCGCTAGAGGTAGGTCCTGTTCTTGTCGACGACGTAGACGGGGCGCGCCACGCCGTTCTTGTAGGCGCGCGCGAGATAGAGCGCGATCGTCGACAGCGCGATGAGCGCGAAATAGAAGGTCGCGACGGACGCGAGGCTCGCGATAGCCGCCGCGCCGAGGCCGGCGACGACCACAACGAGCGGGAAGAGGAACCCGACGACCACCGCGAGGTAGAGGATCAAGCGAAGCGGGAAAGTTGAGCTGGCCAGAAAGCCCGCCACCGCGAAACGCGTCATGTTCAAGAAGTTGTAGTGGCTTTTGCCCGACGTCCGCACGCCGCGGACGTATGGGACGCCAACGCGGACGAAGCCGACGTATCCGATCTCCGCGCGAAGGAACACGTACGTGGTCTGCGGCGCGATGATCGCGTCGCGGACCTGTCGAGTGATCATGGCGAACTCTGCCATCCAGAGGACGATGTCGCTGTCGGCGATCCCCTTGTTCAGGTAATAGAAGACCCGGCGAAAGAACGTGACGATCGCGGGCTCGACGCGATTCGACCGGATGCCATACGCGACATCGGCGCCGCCCTCGATCGCGGCGTGGAAGTCTCGCAGCAGCTCAGGGGGATCCTCGCAATCGACGTCGATCATCGCGTAGCGGTCGGCCGAGACGAGCGAGAGTCCCGCGAGGAGCACCGCGTGATAGCCGAAGTCCCGGGAGAGCGAGATCACCTTCACGCGGTCATCCTTCGCGCGAAGCTCGCAGATCCGATCGAGGCTGCCGTCGTCGCTCCCGTCGTTTACGAAGACCATCTGCCACGAGATTCCGGGTAGCGAATCGAGAACCGCGCACGTTCGCTCGTAGAACGGCGCGATATTGCCGAGCTCGTTGTGGACGGGGACGATGATCGCAAGCGCGCGGTCGCTCATCGGCGACACACTAGGTGACGGCTCGTCCGAGCCGCGTTGCGGCCGAGGATCATGGCGGCCGATTAGTCGATAATTCTCGTGTGGATCCGGTCACCCTCGCCATCCACGCGACTCCCGCTTTCGTCGCCAGTGCCGTCGAGTTCGTTGAGGCGACGACCATCGTTTTGGCGGTCGGCGTCACCCGCGGATGGCGCGCGCCGCTCCTCGGCACGGCCGCGGCGACGGCGGCGCTGGCAGTGATCATCGGGACGCTTGGCGTGGCGATCGTGACGATCGTCCCCGAGCACCTTCTGAAGGGAGTGGTCGGGGCGCTGCTTCTCCTCTTCGGTCTGCGCTGGCTGCGGAAAGCGATCCTCCGATTCGCCGGCATCGTCGCCATCCACGACGAGGAGCTCATCTATCTGCGCGAGCTGGCGGAGCTTCGCGCGCAGGGCCTTCGGAAGAACGAGTTCGACTGGGTCGGGTTCCTCGTGGCCTTCAAAGCGGTGCTCCTCGAAGGCACCGAGGTCGCCTTCATCGTCATCGCCTTCGGTGCGGCAGGCGGCATCGCCCTGACATCGGCAGTGGTTGGGGCGATCGTGGCGGGCATTTTCGTGATCGGGCTCGGCGTCGCGCTGCAAAAGCCGCTGACCATGGTCCCCGAGAACTGGCTCAAGTTCGGGGTGGGAGCGATGCTCTGCAGCTTCGGCGTGTTCTGGTTCGCCGAGGCGCTGGGCATGACGTGGCCCGGCGATGCGCTCTCGATCCCGCTGATCGTCGCCCTGTTCCTCGCAGTGAGCTGGCTCGCGGTGCGGATGCTGAAAACGCTCCTTCCACAGGGCGCGCACATCGAAGCACGAAATGTTTAAGGGCGTCTGGTCGACCCTGGTCGGTCTTCTAGTCGAGGATGGCCAGCTCGCGATCGGCGCGCTGATCGCTCTCGCGATCACGTGGCTGCTCGCCGCGTCGGGCGGCGACAGGACTCAACAAATCGTGGGGTGGGCGCTTCTTGCGATGGTCCTCGTGCTTGTGGTTGCGAACCTCTACCGCGCGGGCCTTGTCGCGCGCGCCCGGGTGAGCTCCGCGCGCCGGTAGCAGCCGCGCTCGTGATCGTTTCGGATGCCGACGGCCTGCATGAACGACTCGACGATGGTCGGCCCGACGAACCGGAACCCCCGCTTCTTCAGATCCTTCGATAGGGCGTCCTTGTCGTCGTATCCCCACACGTAGCGATCGAACGACCCAAATTCCTTCTGCACGACGGCCAACGCCTTCGCGTTGCCAATGGCGGCGTCGATCTTGGCGCGGTTGCGGATGATCGACTCGTCCTTCATCAGCCGGGCTACATCCTTTGATCTAAAAGCAGAGACCTTGACGGGATCGAACCCGACGAATGCGTGACGAAACGCGTCGCGCTTGCGAAGAACGGTTTCCCACGAGAGACCGGCCTGCATGCTCTCGAGAATCAAGAATTCAAATAAGAGTCGATCGTCGTGTACCGGCGTTCCCCACTCGAGATCGTGGTAGCTGAGGAGAGGCTCGCGCGAAGCCCACGCGCAGCGGTGGCGCCGGGCCGCCGAGGGCCCCCGCCCGGCGGTGGGGCTCAGGCCCACGGGGGCCTGGGCTCCGCCGGGTAGAGAGGGTTTCGGCGGACCGGCGCCATAGGTGCGGTCAGGCTCCGCCCCACTTCTGCAGCAGCTCAGGAAGCTCCGAGAGTCGGGTGATCTCAGCCGTCGGCACGGCAATCGACGAGGGGAAACCTGAATCATTCTTTCTCCAGATGGCGCGCATGCCGGCTTCGAGCGCTCCGGAGACGTCGTCCACCATGCGGTCGCCGATCATCACGCATTCGTCGTGCATCACGTCAAGGCGGCGCGCGACTTCCGCAAACACGGTGCGATGTGGCTTGGAGTGAGGAAGGTCGGACGTGTACACGATGACGTCGAGTAGCGACGCAAGGCCGTGTGCGGCGAGATCGGCGTTGTGCCAGTCCGCGGCCCACCACGTGTTCGAGAGCAGACCGAGCCGGTACCCCCGCTCTCGCAGCATCTTGAGGACGGTCGGAGCATCCGGGTCGACGGTCGACCAGCCGGCGATCGCTTTCGCGTAACCGTCCATCGCGCCGAGCAGCTCGGCGCCGCTCACAGGCACGCCAAGCCGATCAAATGCCTCGCGCACGAGCACCGTCGGCGGACCGCTCCAGTGTTCGGTGTCGACCCTTCGCCAGTGGTCGCGTTCGGCCTCGCGCATCGCGGCGACATACGCGTCGCGAGACGGCCATTTCCGGTCGGCGAACTGAGTCACGAGGTGCTCGTACGACGCGGCCCACTTCGCGTCCGCACCGGCGTCCCAGTCGGACCAATGCACCAGCGTCCCGCCGAGGTCGAAGATCACGGCGCGGGGAACGGCCATCCGTTCGAAACTGTACGAAAGACGCGCTGGTCGCGAAGCGCGCATTGTGGGTCGATGGACCTCTCGTGGATCATCTGGCTCTTCGTGCTCGCGCAGTTCTTTGTCCCGCTCTACCAGAAGCAGATGCTCGAGCTCCGCCGAAACAGGTCGTTCCGCGGTTTCGAACAACGTCGCAAGACCCGCCTCATCACGATGATCCACCGCCAGGAGACGATGAGCTTCCTCGGGTTTCCGTTGGCTCGCTACATCGACATCGAGGATTCGGAGCAGGTCCTCCGCGCGGTCCGCCTCACACCTCCGGACATGCCCATCGACTTTCTCGTCCATACGCCGGGAGGTCTCGTGCTCGCGGCGGAGCAGATCGCGTTCGCGTTGAAGCGGCACCGGGGGAAGGTCACGGTGTTCGTGCCCCACTACGCAATGTCGGGCGGGGCGCTGCTCGCGATCTCAGCGGACGAGCTTGTCATGGACCCGAATGCCGTGCTCGGTCCGGTGGATCCGCAGCTCGGCAGCGCGCAGTCAGCATTTCCGGCCGCCTCGATCCTTCGGGCGCTGGCCCAGCCCAATCCGAATCGCGACGACCAGACGCTGATCCTCGGTGACGTCGCCGAGAAAGCTCTTCGTCAGGTGAAGGTGACGGTGAAGCGGCTGCTGGTCGAGCACTACGGCGAGGCCGACGCCGAGCGGATTGCGACGAAGCTCAGCTCGGGCGAATGGACGCACGATTACGCGCTCGATGTCGCGGGCCTGCGCGAGCTCGGCATCAAGGTGACTGAGGAAATGCCTCGCGAGGTCTACGACCTCATGGATCTATTTCCGCAGACGAGCCAGCGGCGACCGAGCGTCGAGTTCATCCCGCTTCCCTATACCGCGCCGCAGCCAGCCGTCCGTCCGCGAGGTGAGCGCTCCTCCTAGCTCGCCGCCATCGCCTTTCGCACGCGCTCCCGCGTCAGCGGCACCGAGCGCAGGCGCGCGCCACTCGCCCTGTATACGGCGTTCGCGATTGCGGCGGCCATCGGCACCGCACCCGGCTCGCCAACACCGCTCGGCGGAGCGGACTCGTCGCCCTCGACAAGAACGTCGATCGAGTCGGGCGCGTCGCGGAATGTCGCGATCGGGTAGGTATCCCATCCGGTGTTCATGACGCGGCCATCGCGATGAAGGAGCTCCTCCTTCAGCGCCCACGACGCGGACTGCTGGATACCGCCTTCGATCTGATTGCGCACGCCCTCGGGATTGAGCGTCTGTCCCGGATCGACGACGCACCACACCTTGAGTAGGCGCACCACACCGGAGAGCGAGACCTCGACCTCGGCGACCTGCGCCACGTACGTCCCGTGGTAGACGGTGCACGCGAGACCGCGACCGCGCCGTCCATCCAGGCGCTCAGCGAAGCCGCTGCGCTCCGCCACCCGCTCGACCACGCGTCGGAAGCGGTCGTCCTCGATGTGCCGAAGGCGGAACGCGAGCGGATCCTGCTCGGAGAGCGACGCGAGCTCGTCCATGAACGACTCGATCGCGAACACGTTCTCCGCCGCGGCGAGCGAGCGGAAGTTGGCAGTCCGAAGCCGCGTGGGCTCGATGTGCAGCGTCACCTTCGTCGGGAAGCCGACATACGGCGGGACCGCGTTGCGCCCCGACGTCACACCGAGCACCTGGGGATCGAGGCCCGCTGCGGTGTGGATGTTGGTGTGCTCGTCGTAGCGCCACGACACGATGCGGCCCTCCGCGCCCAGACCCGCGGTTATTTCGAGCACGGCCTCCGGGCGCGACGGCGACCACGTGAACTCCTCCTCGCGCGTCCACTGCAGCAACACCGGGCGGCCTGATCCCTTCGAAAGGATCGCCGCCTCGATCGCGGCGTCCGCGTGGCTGTTGCGGCCGTAGGTGCCACTCGTGATCTGCGGCAGGACGCGGACCTTCTTCTCGGGCAGGCCGATGGTTTTCGCGACCTGCTCGCGGACTCCGAACGGGCGGTGCGTGCCGACGTACATCGTGGCGCCGTCCGCGCGGACGTCCGCGACGGCAGCGCTCGGTCCGATCGGCGCGTTGGCGATCGGGGGGAGCACGTACGTCTGTGAGAGACGCAGCGACGCGGAGCGCAGCTTCGCGTCTACCTCAGCATCCGACTGCATGGGCACCTCGGCCGTCGGTCCCTCGACTGGTATGGCGTTCCAATCCGCGATCACCGCTCCGGCTGCCGCGCGTGCCTGCTCGTCGCGGTCCGCGACGACGCCGACTACGTCGCCCTGTCGAACGACCGCGATCACGCCGGGCATCGCTCGCGCGGCCGAGTCGTCCAGAGAGCGAAGCTTGGCGCCGCGTATCGGCGGACGGACCATCGCGCCCCGCGCCATCCCCGGGAGGCGCACATCGGCGACGAAGGTCGCTCTGCCCGTGACGATGTCGCGTGCTTCCAGGTGCGGCATCGGGCGCCCCGCGTACTTCCGGCGTTTCTCGGGCATGAGGCCGACGCCGTCCGGGATCGTGCCGGCGAGCGGCTCCGAATCGAGCAGCTCCGCGTACGGGACGCGCTTGCCGCCGCCGACGATCACACCGGCGTCGGTATCGAGCTTTTCACGAGGAACGCCGAGCTTCGCGCTCGCGCGATCGAGGAGCTGATGCCGCGCGAAGGCGGCCGCCTTCCGGAGGAGCGGCGTTTCCTGGGCGACCGAGTGGCTCCCGAACGTCCCGAAGTCGAATGGCACCTGGTCGGTGTCGCCGAGGACGACGTTCACGCGCTCGATCGGAACATCGATCTCGTCGGCGACGATCTGCGCAAACGCGGTGCGGATGCCTTGGCCGAAGTCGATCTTTCCGGAGAGTGCGGTGATGGTCCCGTCCCGTTCCACACGGATCCGCTGCTCCAGCCGTTCGGGATCGTGGCGGTCCCACATCAGGACGGTCTCGCAACCTGAAGGACAGCCTGTATCGCACGACCGTACACACCGCACCGGCAGAGGTTGCCGGCGAGCGCGTCGCGTATCGAGGTCTCGTCGGGACTCGGGTCGCGTCCGAGGAGCGCGGCCGCCGAAATCACCATGCCGCTCGTGCAGTACCCACATTGCATCGCGTCGTTCTCGACGAAAGCCTGCTGCACCGGGTGCAGCGTCTTCCCATCCGCGAGACCCTCGACCGTCGTGATTTCCATTCGTGCGGCCTGGTCCGCGGTGAGAAGACAGGACGCGACGGCCCTACCGTCGGCGATCACGTAGCAGGCGCCACACTGGCCGCGACCGCAGCCATACCGCGTCCCGGTGAGGTTCAGATCGTCGCGAAGGACAGAAAGGAGCGTGGTGTTCGGCGGAACGTCGATCTCATGGCGCCCGCCGTTCACCGAGAGCTGCATCTTCACGAGAGCTCCGGCAGGCGCACGCGAACCGCGGCGATGAGAACTTCGCGCGCGATCGCGTCGGCCATCGCCGCGATGTCGCCGGATAACGCTCGGTCTTCGTCCAGGCGGGCCGAACGCTCGCGGACCACGCGCCGCGCTTCCTCCACGCCAGGCCCTGCGGTGGTCTCGAGAAGGTCCAACCCTTGCGCCGCGCAGAGCGCCTCGATCGCGAGGGCCTCGCGAGTGTTGCGCACGACATCGGCGAACTTGTGCGCGGCGTGCACTCCCATGCTGACGTGGTCCTCCATGCCCGCCGACGTCGGCATCGATTGGACCGACGCGGGATAGGCGCGGAGCCGATTCTCGGTGACCAGAGCCGCCGACGTGTACTGGGCCACCATGAACCCGGAGTTCGTCCCCGGGCTAGGCGTGAGAAATGCCGGCAGTCCGCTGGTATGCCCGTTCGTCATGCGGTCGACGCGCGCCTCGCTGATGTCGGCGAGCTCGGCGACCGCGATCGTCGCGAGGTCCAGCGCGATCGCGACCGGCTGGCCGTGGAAATTACCGCCGCTTACGACGCGGTGATCGTCGGCGAACACGATCGGATTGTCCGTCACGGAGTTGATCTCTATCTCAAGGACCCGTCGGGTGTACGCGAGCGCGTCGCGGGACGCGCCGTGCACCTGCGGCATGCA
Organism: Bathyarchaeia archaeon; assembly: GCA_035637615.1. Lineage (GTDB taxonomy): Bacteria > Chloroflexota > Limnocylindria > P2-11E > P2-11E > 3-1-20CM-2-70-9. Next base: position 9,060 of record DASPWX010000170.1, read on the forward strand.
GCGGACCGAATACGGATCCTGAACACGCGGATCGCCGGTGCGATGCGATGCGACGTTCGGGCTTCCTGCCATGAGGGAGCGGAGGTTCGCCGCGACCGTCTGCTGACCAGGATGTGGTCTCGTCGCGTGAAGCTCCGCATCCCACGCGCGGTCCGTGGAGCGGAGCGCCTCGGCGGACATCGCCCCGACGACGTCCGCGGTCGTCGCGAGCACTTCGGCGTCGTGCAACGCGAGGCAGCCGATCGCCGTCATGACCTGCGTGCCGTTGATGAGGGAGACACCTTCTTTCGGACCGAGCTCGATCGGTTTGAGGCCCGCCGACTTCAGGGCGTCCCCACCTGGGCTCCGCTTGCCCTGATCGATCGCCTCGCCCTCGCCGATCAGCACGAGTGCCGCGTGGGCAAGCGGCGCCAGATCGCCGGACGCGCCGACGCTGCCGTGGCGCGGGATCGCGGGGTGCACGCGCCGATTGACCATGTCGCAGAGGAGGTCGATGACCTCGGCCCGCACGCCCGATCGGCCGGCGGCAAGCGTGTTCGCCCGGAGCAGGAGGATGGCACGCACGACGTCCTCAGGAAGGAGCGGCCCGACGCCGACGGCGTGGCTCCGCAGGAGATTGCGCTGCAGCGGGCGGAGGTCCTCGGGCGGGATGCGCACGGTCGAGAGGTCGCCGAAACCGGTGTTGATTCCGTAAACCGGATCCTCGGCTCGAGCGATCTGGGCGACGACCTTCGCGGCCTGCTCGACCTGACGCTCCGCGGCTCGGTCAAGGCCCACCGCGACGTCGCGGCGCGCGACCGCAATGACGTCCGCGATGCTCAGGTCGTGGCCCGTGAGCCTGAGGGTGGCTATTTCAGGTTCTCGCGATACCACGCTCCGAGCGCGGTGTAGTGCTCGGCTGCGCGCACCGTCCAGCGCGCATCCTCGGGCCTTGCCTCGCGGACGACCTTCGCGGGAACGCCGAGCACCAGCGTTCGTGGCGGCGGCGAGAACTTCTCCGGCAGCACCGCTCCCGCACCAACGATCGTTTCCTCGCCGATGACGTTGCCGCCGACGAGGACGGCGGCCTGCCCGATGAGAACGTTCCGCCCGATCACGCTCGAATGCACGAGGGCGTTGTGGCCGATGGTGACGTCCGGTCCGACGAGCGTGGGCTCGCCTTCGTCGGTATGGATCGTGGAGTTGTCCTGCACGTTGGAGCGCGCGCCGATGACGATGCGGTCCATGTCGCCCCGCAGTACGGTGCCGAACCACACCGAGGCGCCGGTTTCGACGGTAACGTCGCCTACCAGCACGGCCGTCGGCGCGATGAACGCGTCCGGCGCGACCTTCGGCATCTTCCCCCGGTAGCCGTAAAGCGGCACGTCAGGAACAATAGTGCGATGAAGACCCGCGACCTTCGCGTCACCGGGTACCGGCCGCTCGTGCCACCCGCGATCATCCTCGAGGAGCTACCTCTCTCGGAGGCGGGCTCGCGGCTTGTCGCCGCCTGGCGTGACGAGCTCACCCGCATCCTGTCGCAGTCGGACGATCGTCTCATCGCCATCGTCGGACCCTGCTCCATACACGATCCGGCTGCCGCGCTCGACTACGCGCGTCATCTCCACGAACTCGGGCAGGAGCTGCGCGACGACGTCGTGGTGGTCATGCGCGCGTATTTCATGAAGCCGCGAACGAGTGTCGGCTGGAAAGGACTCGTGTCCGATCCTCACCGCGACGGCTCGTTTCGCATCAACGACGGTCTTCGCCTGACGCGCCGCCTCCTTCTCGACCTCGTCGAGATCGGACTTCCGGCCGCATGCGAGTTCGTCGATCCCATCTCGCCGCAGTACACGAGCGACCTCGTCGCCTGGGCGGCGATCGGCGCGCGCACCACCGAGAGTCAGGTTCACCGCGAGCTCGCGTCTGGTCTCTCGATGCCGGTCGGCTTCAAGAACGGCACCGACGGAAGCGTGCAGGTCGCGATCGACGCGGTTCGCGCCGCACGCGAGCCGCACAGCTTTATGGGTGTCACCGAGCAGGGCCTGGCCGCGATCGTCGAGACCGGAGGCAATCCGAGCGCGCACGTGGTGCTGCGTGGCGGGACGCCCGGCCCGAACCACGACACGGCGAGCGTGCGCCGGACCCTCGACGCGCTCGCGGCCGCGTCGCTGCCTGCTCAGGTGGTCATCGACCTCTCGCACGGGAACAGCGTGCGTGACTACACGCGCCAGCCCGCCGTCGCGCGCGAGGTCGCGGCACAGATCGCGGCCGGCGAGCCGGGCATCGTCGGCGTGATGGCGGAGAGCTTCATCGTGGAGGGGCGGCAGGATGCCGACGCCACCCCACTTGTCTACGGGCAGAGCATCACCGACGCCTGCATCGGGTGGGACTCGACGGTCGTTGTGCTGAGGGAGCTTGCCGAAGCGGTGCGGGGGCGACGTGCGACTAGTTCGGGCGCTCGATCAGCCGATAGCCGAACCCGCGCGCCGTCTCGATCGACAGCTCGTTGACCTGCGCCTGCTCGAGCTTCTTGCGGAGACGCCCGACATGGACGTCCACCAGGCGTGTGTCGCTGCCGGGCTCGTAGCTCCACACGCCGACGAGGAGATCGTCGCGCGTGAACACCCGGCCGGGCTCGCCGGCGAGCGTCCGCAGCAGCTTGAACTCGGTCGGTGTCAACGGCAGCTGTTTGTCACCGGCGATCGCCTGCATGCTGGCGAGGTCGACGATGAACCGTCCGAAGCGAAGCTGACGATCCTTCGAGTGGTCGTTGTGGACACGATCACGCCGGAGCAACGCTTCGACGCGGGCGGCGAGCTCGTCGTTGTCGAACGGCTTCCCCAGATAATCGTCCGCACCGATCCGTAGCCCGACCACGCGGTCAGGGGGGTCGTCCTTCGCCGAGAGGAAGAGGACCGGCACGTCGGAGTTACGGCGGAGCTGCAGGCAGAGGCTGATCCCGTCGACGGCGGGCATGAGCACGTCGAGAGTGACGAGGTCGGGATGGAAGTCGTTGAACGTCTCCATCGCTTGACGCGCGTCGGTGATCGCCTTCACCTCATGACCGGCGTCCTCGAGGACCGTGGTGACGAGGTGTGCAACGTCGCGGTCGTCGTCGACGACGAGAATCCGACCGCCCAGGGCGTCGCGTCGGGTGGCGGGTGCGGTTTCCTGGTCGAGCATCTGTAACGAAATACGGCAAAAGCCGTGCCATTTGTGCGACGGACCGCCCGTTCGCGGCGAAAGCGTAGCGCCACACAGCTAGGCGAGCGCTGTGTTCACCGCGATCAGCTTCTCAGCGATCCACGCGCCGCGCGCCCCAACGTCGTCCGGCCAGGGCGTGAAAAAGAGGCGATCGGTCTCATCCTCGATCGCCTGTCGGGCCGCGGCGCCCTTCGTGGTCGCTCTCAATGTGTCGGGCTCGATAAGGCCGTCGGTACGCAGACGGGCGACCGCAGCGCTCACGTCCTTGGGTTCCTGGTGTGGCAGGAGGTCGGTCAGAGCGGCTTCATCCGCGGCTTCTTCGCGCCACGTTCTTGTGAGAACCTCGACCTGCGGTCCGGTGAGGCTGGATGCGCGCCAGGCCGCCATGTGGCAGTCGTCGCGTACCTGCCAGAGCCCGTAAATCGCCGCGTCCAGCTGCGCGAATGAGCCGACCGGCGGCTCGTCGGCGCGATAGCCGAACGCGAACGGTGTGTGCATGCGCTTGGCTGGCTCGCTCGACTTTGCGCCAGCGCGGAAAGCTCGATCCAAAAGATCCGCGAGCTCCGCGAGCTCTCCTTTTGGCAACGGCGCGAGGGTCGCATAGTGCGCCCGGGCGGCCTCGTGCATCGCCGCGGCGAGCCCTCGACCCTTTTCGGTGAGGAACCAGCGGCCGTTCCGTTCTTCGGCGAGGCCGGCGCCACGCGCGGCCGCAGCCATCGGGAGCCATCGTCCCGGAATGGTGGCGTACACGCTTGCGAGATCCCCCGGTTCGGCGCTCGCCCCGCGGTCGCCGCGGTAGGACAGGTTTATCGCCCAGATGAATGTCGGTCGATCGAGGCCCAGCTCCTCCGTCTTTTTGAGTGGAAACGTCATCTTCGCGCGGCGTTTGTTCAGAAAAAGGGGGAGCAGCGGCGGAATCTCGACGGGATATGGCGGCCTCACCCGCTCATTGTGCCGAAAGACCTAGCGCGGCGAGCTCTGTTGCTCGCGCTCCGCGTCCTCGACGCAGTACGGCGTCTCGGGAACGAGGTCGAGCCGCGCCTCGGGGATCTCTTTTCCGCAGACGATGCATCGACCGTATTCGCCGCGCTCGAGGCGCCGCAGCGCCTCGTCGATGAGCCCGATGCGACCTTCAAACATCGTCTGCCGCGCGAGGTCGAGCTCGCGCGCCTCGGTCTCGCTCGCCACATCAGCAGGGTGCTGGTCCGCAAGCGCGACATCCCCACCGCTCTCACGCTGGGGCACGGCAAGCCGCTCCTTGATACGTTCCACCGTCGCCGCGAGGTCGGCACGTTCGCGTTCGAGTCGCTCGCGCATCGCATTTGCGTCCATGTCGCCTCCGTGCGCCAGAATTGGCCGGTGTCGCCAGAGGACGTCAGCAAGCGGCGTTCCGACCTGCACCTTCTGGACGTCCGCGAGCAGGACGAGTGGGATGCCGGGCACATCGACGGCGCGCAGCACATCCCACTTGGCGACCTCGCCGCACGCCTCGGTGAGGTTCCGAAGACACAGACCGTGGTCGCGGTGTGCCGCAGCGGATCACGGAGCGATCGGGCTGCCAAGGGGCTACGCCTCAGCGGGTTTGAGGCCGAGAACCTCGACGGCGGCGTAACCGCGTGGTCGCGCGCCGGGCTGCCCCTCGTTGCCAGAGGCGGCGGACCCGGCCGTGTGATCTAAGGAGATACCCGCGCCCCTCGCTTGGCTCTCGACCGACGGCAAGAAGCTTCTCGTCACCCGAATCCTCCGGACCTTCGCCTACGGCTATCTCACCGTCGTCATCGCGATCTATCTCGCCCGCCTGGGCTTGGACACGATCCAGGTCGGTCTCGTGCTCTCCGCTGCGATCTTCGGATCGGCGCTCATGACCGTGCTCTGGGCGCTCGTCGCCGATCGGTATGGGCGGAGGCGGACCGTCGCGACCATGGCCGTGCTCATGGTGGCGGGCGGCCTTCTGTTCGCCTTCGGCTCGAGCTTTCCGGTTCTCCTCCTTGGCGCGTTCACCGGCACGATCTCGGCGACGAGCTCGGAGGTCGGCGCGTTCCTCACCGTCGAGCAGGCGATCCTGCCCCAGACCGCGCCGCCCGAACGGCGGACGTGGCTTTTCTCCATCTACGCGTTCGTCGCGAATATCGCTCAGGCCGTCGGCTCTCTTTTTGCCGGAGCCGTCGCCGCGTTCGCGGCGCTCGGTCTCGTCGGAGCGGATGCGTACCGCCCGCTCTTTCTTCTCTACGCCGCCATCGGTCTCCTCAACCTGGCGATCTTCCTCAGCCTCTCGGACAAGGTGGAAGCGGCGCGGGTCGAAGGCCAGCGGCGTTTCCTCGGGGTCCATCGCTCGGCCGGGACCGTCGCGAAGCTGGGTGCGCTCTTTGGACTCGACGCGTTCGCGGGCGGCCTCGTCGTGCAGTCGCTCGTGGCCTACTGGTTCTTCGTGCGCTGGGGACTCGACCCCGGCCAGCTCGCGATCCTCTTCTTCTTCGTGAACATCCTGTCTGGAGTGTCGCTTCTTGCGGCGGGCTGGCTCGCGAGCCGCATCGGTCTCATCAACACGATGGTCTTCACCCATCTACCCTCGAATGTCCTGCTGGTCCTCGTTCCGCTCATGCCGACCGCGGGCCTCGCCGCCGCACTGTTCCTCGCGCGGATGAGCATCTCGCAGATGGACGTGCCGACCCGTCAGTCGTACACGATGGCGGTCGTCGATCCGGACGAACGCACGGCGACCGCCGGCCTCACGAACGTCGCGCGGAGCACGGCCTCGGCCGTCGCTCCGGCGGTCACCGGCTGGGCGTTCAGCGTGGCCGCACTCAGCCTGCCATTCTTCGTCGCCGGCGCGATCAAGGTCGTCTATGACCTCCTCATCTTCCTGTCGTTTCGGGAGCTTCGGCCGCCGGAGGAGCAGGGCGCCTCAAAAGTCGGGGAGGTAGGCTCGTGACCGTGGCGGGGGAGCGGTCGACCGAGGCTCACGACTACCTCAGCAAGCCGTGGTTGGCCGAGCACCTCGGGGAGGAACGGCGCGAAGCCGACCTTCTGAGCGAGGTACGCGAGGCGATCTTCGGCGCCCAGGACGGAGTCACGAGCATCCTCACCGTCGTGATCACCGTCGCGACGGCGACGAGCAACCAGTACGCGGTCCTCGTGGCCGGGATGGCCGCGGCCATCGCCGAGGTCATCTCGATGGGCGCGGGCGAGTACATGAGCTCGAAGAGCCAGCGCGAGATCTTTCTGGCGCAGATCGAGAAGGAGCGACAGGAAGTCTCGGAAAGGCCGCACGAGTCCGAAGCCGAAGTCGCCTACATG
>DASPWX010000171.1:0-11790 GCA_035637615.1 Bathyarchaeia archaeon
GGAAGCGATTCGTGGCTCGCGATCTGGCTCGCACTCTCGAGCGCCGGTGCGATCTACAGCTGGTCATACGATCACGTGCTGCTCATCGTGCCACTGGTCATCGCCGCGGGCGTGCTCGCGGCCGCGGGCCGAGAGCGTGCCGCGCGGCGGCTTGCGATCGGCGGGGCGCTCGTGCTTCTCCTCGTCTCGCCGATCTTCTACGCGGTCGGGGTCCTCCGCCACGACGAGACCTTCAGCATCGCCGTGCCGGTCGCATTCTTTGTCGCGACCCTCTGGTCGCTCTGGCCGTACCGTCGCGGCGCATCAGTCGGCGAGCGTTCTGCGCAGCAGGTCCAGCCCGCTTAGGAGCGCCCTCCGGCGTCCGTCGGCTGGAGAGCGAAACCGGATCTCGAGGCGTCGGGTCCTTTCGGGTGTGATCGCTCGGAGCTCGCTCGTGTCGGTGCCGTGCGGCGTCGTGAGCAGGACGTCGGCGCCGAGTCGGCGACCCTCGCTCTCGAGCGTCTCCGCATTCGCGGAGGGCCGGACGATCGCGCCGGCGAACCAGCGCGCGGCGTCAGGCGCGTCGGCCAGCGACCGCGCGATGTCACCGGCCGAGAGAGACTCCGCCACGGCGAGACGCCACTTCCGGCCCTCGAGTCGCCGCCCGATCACGCTCGGGAGCGTTTCGTCGTCCGCCCCCCAGACGTAGTCGCCGAGCCGAGCGCGGATCTCTCGCTCCATCGTCGCGACGTGCCGATCGGCTTCCTCGGGATCCGACGCCTTGTCCGCCACGCGAACGTGCACGCCGTCGTTCTTCGCGTACGTCGCGACGGTCGGGCTGGTCGAATGGACGAGCTCGGCCAGCTTCTCCTCGACCGCGCTCTCGCCGATGCCGAGGAGCTTCAGCGTCCGCCAGCGAAGCGCGCCGCCCCTGGTGAGCGACGGCTCGACCGACTCCCACATCGGCGTCATCTCGCGAGGGACGCCGGGCATCGCGACGATCCGCTTTCCGTCCTTCCGTACGTCCCAGCCGGGCGCGGTGCCGTTCGGGTTCGGGAGTGCTCGTGCCGACGGGATGAGCCACGCCTGTTTGCGATTCCGGTCCGGCATGACGAGCCCCCGTCCCGAAAACCACGCGACGAGCTCGGCCTCGAGCGCCGGATCGACCGAGGGCGTCTCGCCGAGTGCGGCCGCGATGGCCTCGCGCGTGAGGTCGTCCTCGGTCGGTCCGAGGCCACCCGTCGCCACCACCAGATCGCTCCGGCCAAGCGCCCGCTCGATCGCCTGCTTGGCTCGGCCGAGGTTGTCGCCGACGGTCTGCATGTGGAGGCAATCGATGCCCAGGAGCGCAAGCCTGCCCGCGAGGTAGTTGGCGTTCGTGTCGACGATCTGACCGAGCAGCAGCTCCGTCCCGATCGAGAGAAGCTCAGCTTTCATCGGCATGATCGGCTGTCATCGTCCCGAGGTCGTCGCGATTGGCATGGCGCTTGCTGCCTGTCCTATTCGACAACAAGAAATCCCAACCCTTCCCTTCCTCACCACGAACCCCGTCCGCAAGGACGGGGTTTTGTGGCGTATGGGGGTCACGCGGACGAGCCAGGGGGCTAGGGTACGCTGCGGGAAGAGACATCCGGCGGAGGTGCTGCGTTGGCCACAGGCTATTGCGTCAAGTGCAAGGCCTCGCGCGAGATAAAGGACGCGCAGCAGATCACCATGAAGAATGGGCGGCCCGCGACCCAGGGAATCTGCCCCGTCTGCGGGACCAAGATCTTCAAGATCGGCGCTTCGACCTAGCGGCGGTACGCGTCCTGCGGCAGCTCCGGTTCCGGAGGTGTCCTCATGAACGTACGCGAGCTCATGACAACCGCGCCCGTCACCGTCAAGCCGGACGCCACGCTCGGCGAGGTCGCCGTGCTCATGAAGCAAGAAGACTGTGGCTCGATCCCGGTCGTGGACGATGGTCGTCTCGTCGGGATCGTCACCGACCGTGACATCGTCATTCGCGGGGTCGCCGCCGGAAGCGATCCGAAGACGCAGCGGGTGAGCACAGTTATGTCCGCCGATCCGGTCACGATCCGTCCGGACGACGACGTCACCGACGCGGAGAAGGTGATGGCCGATCGTCAGATCCGCCGATTGCCGGTCGTCGACAACGGCAAGCTCGTCGGAATCATCGTGACCGCGCAGATCGCGCGCGCCGGAGACAAACGGAAGGTCGGCGAGACCATCAGGGAGATCAGCGAGCCCACGAGTGGCCGCGCTTCGCACGCACGTGGATGACATTGGTGGACAAGTCGGTTGATGGTGCTGCTCGCCCGTCGGTACCATTTCGCGGGGCCAGTAGCTCAGCGGTAGAGCAGGAGACTCTTAATCTCTTGGTCGTGGGTTCGAATCCCTCCTGGCTCACACGGATCGAACGGGACGCGGCCACGATCCAGGCGTAGCGTTGGCGTTCGCATCCTGCCGGACGGAATAGCCTGCGGGGCCTCCCTGTTCGAGTGACGTGAGCGCCGACAAAGGACCGCGGGCCGGATTCAACGAGGGTGTCATCGACGACTTCAGAACGCATCACGGTCAGATCACCAAAGGCCCCTTCACCGGCCGTTCGCTGCTTCTGCTTACGACCCGCGGCGCGAAATCCGGACGGGAGCGGACCAATCCTCTCGCATACAGCCGCGACGGCGATAACTACGTCGTGATCGCGTCGAAGGGCGGCGGGCCGACCCACCCCGACTGGTACCTCAATCTCCGCGCGAATCCAGCGGTCACCGTCGAGCTCGGGCCGGAGCGATTTGAGGCGAAGGCGACGACCGCCAAAGGACTTGAACGTCGCCGGCTCTACGACGCCCATGCCGAGCGCATGCCGGCGTTCAAGGAGTACGAGCGCAAGACCTCACGCGAGATTCCCGTCGTCGTTCTAGAGCGCGCCCGCTAGCCTGCGCATCCGCGCGGCCGGGCTGCGCGTACTTTCTCCCAGGTTGAGCAAGCGCCGATCCTTTGTCATCGCCATCGTCGGAGCCGTCGTCGCGCTCGTCCTGGTTCTGGTGGTGGCGCTGCCGTTCGCCCTGACCCATCGCCAGGACCTGCCGCTGGAGCGGGTGTACGGCGACGCCGCCGTCTCGGTCGTGTCTCGGGTCCTCGGCGGCGACGGCTCCAATCCGCTGGCGAACGACCGGCGCGCGCTCGACACAGGTCGGATCGCGTACACGGGATCGTGCGCGGTCTGCCATGGGGCGAAGGGTGACGGACGCGGGGCCTTCGGCCCGACCACCTATCCCGACGCGACCGACTTCACGACCGAAGCCGCGAAGAGCAAGACCGACGCGCAGCTCTTCTGGATCGTGAAGAACGGCTTAGGGTTCACGGCCATGCCGGCGTTCGGCGGTCAATACCAGGACGCCGACATCTGGGCGATGGTCGCGTACATCCGCGCGCTCCAGCGCGGCGGCGCGAGCGCGCTCTCGATACCCGCGCCGAGCTCCGCGCAGCTTCTCGCCGCGGATCCCACTGTCAGTCGGCAGACGCGCGGCGCGGCGATCTATTTCGCGCTGGGCTGTCATCTCTGTCACGGGCCCGAGGGGGATGCGCCGGGCGACCTCTCGATCCGCGGGCGCATCGAGACCGAGATCGTGCGCCGCGGAAGCGATCGCGGGATGCCTGCCTACGGCAGGAACCTGATCAGCGACGCCGATCTCGCGGACCTCGAGACCTACCTCCTGCGATTCGCCTCCGTGCCCTCCAATCCCGACTGAGCTCGGAGGAGCGAGAGCGGATAGGTCGTGCCCCGCCAGCGGACGCCGCGCGTCTCGGCGAGGTAAACCGATCGGACGATCGCGTAGGCGAAGCTCGACGCTGAGAATGGAATGAGCAGCGCAAGCAGCACAGCCGATGGCGTGAGCGGTCGCATGGACTGGCGATACGTTTCGAGAAGACCAGCCACCAGACAGCCGACGACGATCCCGAGAAGAGCGCGGTCGATTCCGCCGAGAATGATCACGCCAATGAACGGCCACACCATCGTCGCCCCGAGATACAAGAGAACCGCCGTCGCGTCGACGGCGCGGTATTCCATGCTCGAATACATGCTCTTCTCAAGACCGGCTATCGCCGCGCGGAGGGATGGGTACCACTCAACCGACAAGAGGTCGTTGCCATTCAGGACGCGTTGCCGGAATCCGAACCCACGAAGCCGCCGGCCCAGCCGTATGTCGTCGTCGGGACGAAGGGAAAGTGCGCGCATCGTGCCGATGCGCTCGTACGCGGATCGGCGCACGAGATTGAACGCTCCGATTCCAACGCCACGCGTGCTCTTCGGATCATTCGCAAGGTACGCGCCCCAGAGCGCGATGAAGGCGTACGCGAAGAAGGCGAGGAACGCGCGGAGCGCGAGCCCGCGCGCGACGAGTCGCGGCGCCAGCGTGAGGTGGTCGAGCGCTTCGGCCACCGCGTAGCCGACGGCCCGACGGAGGGCACCGCGCGCGAACACGATGTCCGCATCGGTGAAGAGCAGCCACTCGCCGCTCGCGCGCTCAGCACCGCGCCAGAGCGCGTGGTTCTTACCGAGCCATCCCGCCGGCAGCTGGTCAACGCGGATCGCGCGGATGCGCGAGTCCCGCGCCGCGAGATTTGTGAGGACCGCGCCGGTCTCGTCGGTTGACCGGTCGTCGACGACGATGATCTCGAGATCGGGATAGTCCTGCGCCAGGAGCGACTCCACGGCGCGGCCGATCCCTGATGCCTCGTCGCGAGCCGGCACCACGACCGAAAGGCGCGGCAGCGTCAGGCTCTGGTCCGACTCCGGCAGCTTCGGAATCGCGTTCCGACGGCCGACAAGCAGGGAGAAGGGCGCGACCACGGCGATGAAAACTAGGACGTCAAGAATCTGGAGCGGCAGCGGCGCAGTCACCATCTGAAGCTAGCCCACTCGATGGAGTACCTCACACCGATGGGGGAGGCGAACCTTCAAATTCCCCCGTTCGTGTCCCCCGCGGAGCCCGCGAGCAGTACGTTCTGGGCGTTCCGCCCGCGGCGCGTCATCCCTAGCGTCTTAGGCGTGATACGAAAACTGCTCTCCGCGCACTCGCGTGGCGCGACGCCGCGGTACGCCGCGGCGGTTATCGGCGCGGCGCTCGTCTTTGGCATCGAGCAGCTGATCGCCGACGACCTCGCGCGCTGTGCCGTCGCGGACTTCGCATGGACCGCGGCCGCGATCGGGGCGATCTTCGGTACCGCCCGCGCGGTACGAGGCTCACGCGGCGGCGACCGGATGGTGTGGCTGCTCTTCTGCGCGGGGTCGGCATCGTGGCTCGTCGGTCAGCTCCTGCGCGACGCCTCCGAGGTAGGCGGCGTGCCCATGCCCTCACCCCTCGTCGTGGACCTCGGTTTCATGACCGCTGCACCTGTGTGGACGATCGCGCTCGTACTGCTGCTTCGCCGGCACGGGCAGAAGCTCACGCTCTATGCGCTCGTGCTCGATGTCGGCGCGGTCGTGCTGACGCTCGCCGCGGCGGTGACTCTCTTCCTTGCGACGACACTCGCCACCGACATCGGTCGCGACCCGTCGGCCTCGGCCGTGGCGGTCCTGTACCCGTTGCTCTACGTGGCCGCGACTGCCGCCGCGCTCTCGGCGGTGTGGGGAATGCCGACGCTCGAGCCGCGCGGCGCCGTGAGCTCGCTCTTCTTCGGTCTGGGTCTGAATGCGCTCGCGTTCGTGCTCTACCTGCCCGCGAACGTCGAGGGCACCTTCAAAGCGGGCACGCCGATCGACGCCCTGTGGCTCGTCGGTATCGGCGCGATCGGCATCGCCGGCGCCCAATGGGTGGAGGACCGCGAGGACGCCAGGAACACCCGGCTGTCCGGACCCGCGATCAACCTCTCGCGAATGGTGCTGCCCGGCGTCGTCGCGGCGGCCTGCTCCTTCCTACTCGTCTACACCGATGTCCGCCGGGTTCCCGCGACCTTCGCTGACCTCATCGATGGCGCGGTCGCTCTGACCGTGCTCGTACTCGCGACGCGCGCCGGACTTGCTCTCTACACGAACTGGCAGCTCGGAGAACGCGAGCGGCGCCGAGCCGAGGAGCTCGCCGTGCTCTACGACGTCGGCCTCGCGACCGCCGGTGAGCTTTCGCTCGATGAGCTCGCGAGCCTCATCGCGCGCGAGGCGACCGCGCTCACCGGAACGGATGGCGCCATGGTCGCGCTCGCGGAAAAAGACCAGGGGTTCATCGTCCGCGCGGTACACAACGCGCCTGCGCTTGGGCTGCGCTCCTCGGTCGGCGAGGACCTCCGCGGGATCGCACTCGAGTGCCTGCGCACGCGCGATGTCGTCGTCGCGGCCGCCTATCGCGACCACCCGGACAGCAATCCCGCCCTCCACGACCTCATCGCGTCCGCGATCGCGGCGCCGCTCGTCGCGCACGGTGAGATCGTCGGAACGCTCACCGCGTATGTCCCGCACCCTCGCGTCTTCTCCGAGGAGACTCGTCGGTTGGTTCGCCTCTATGCGGCCCAGGCCGCGATCGCCATCGCGAATGCGGCCCTCCTCGCCGAGACGCGGCGCCTCGCGCGCGACGACGACCTGACCGGCGTGCTCAATCGCCGGAGCCTGCTCGAGCGCCTCGAGATGCAGATCGCCGACGCCACCCGGCACGGCGAGACGTTCGGAGTCGTCCTATGCGACGTCGATGGGCTGAAGGCCGTGAACGACTCGGCGGGGCACCTCGTCGGGAACGAGGTACTTCGAACGCTGGCTCGGGCGATGCGCCAGGCGACACGCGCGGAGGACGTCGTCGCTCGGTTCGGTGGAGACGAATTCGTGCTCCTCCTTCCCCGGACCGGTCCGCTCCCGGCCCAGGCGATCGTTGGTCGGATCGCCGCCCGGCTCCGCGAGGAGCGATACATGTGGGCGGGCCGGGCGAACGAGCTGCCGCGCGCGTCCTTCGGCATCGCGTGGTTCCCGATCGACGGACGCGACGCGGACGCGCTCATCAGCACGGCCGACGCGCGGATGTATGAGGACAAGGCGCGGGCCCGTACGACGCGCATCGCCATCGCCGCGGAAGCCGACTGATTCGTTAGGCTTCCCTCTCTCAGCTCTTGTGAGGAGGGGAACGTGGCGAAGTGTCCCGAGTGCGATGCCGAGGTCACCGTCGGCTCGGACGCCGTCAAAGGGGAGATCGTGTCCTGCCCCGACTGCGGGGCGGAGCTCGAGGTGAAAGAGACGGCGCCGGTCGTGCTGGCACTCGCGCCGAAGGCCGAAGAGGACTGGGGTGAATAACAAGACCCGCGTCGGCGTGCTCCTCTCTCGCGTTCGTGTCGAGGAGAAGCTCTTGCTCGGCGAGCTCGAGTCGCGGGGCGTCGAGACGAAAGTGATCGACGATCGCGAGCTCGTTCTTGCGGTCGAGCAGCGCCCGGAGCTCGGCGTCGACGTCATCCTGGAGCGCTGCATTCAGCACGGCACCGCCCTGTACGCCCTGTCGGTCTTCGACGCCTGGGGCATACCCACCGTGAACCGCTACGAGGTCGCGGAGATCTGCGGCAACAAGCTGCTCACCACGATGCGGCTCATCCGCGACGGCGTGCCGAGCCCGAGGACTCGCGTGGCGTTCACGCCCGAGTCCGCGCTCGCCGCCATCGAAGAGCTCGGGTATCCGGTCGTCCTGAAGCCACTCATCGGCTCGTGGGGGCGCCTCATCTCGAAGGTGAACGATCGGGAGGCCGCGGAGGCGATCGTCGAGCACAAGGACGTTCTCGGCAACTATCTCCACTCGATCTACTACATCCAGGAGTACATCCAGAAGCCCGGCCGCGACATTCGCGCGTTCGTCGTCGGCAGCGAGACGATCGCCGCGATCTACCGGGCGAGCGAGCACTGGATCACGAACACCGCTCGCGGCGGGCAGGCCTCGAACTGCCCGGTCACGCCCGAGCTCGACGAGCTCTGCGTGCGTGCGGCTCGCGCGGTCGGAGGCGGCGTCGTCGCAATCGATCTGCTCGAAGCGCCCGAGGGTCTCCTGGTCAACGAGGTCAACTACACGATGGAGTTCCGCAATTCCATCGACACGACCGGCGTGAACATCCCGGCCAAGGTCGTCGACTACGTCCTCGAGGTGGCGAGAGCCGCTCGATGAAAGTCGGAGTGATAGGTGCCGCCGGTTACGCGGGCGGCGAGCTCCTGCGCCTGCTGGTGGGTCATCCGAACGTCGACGAGATCGTCGCCGGCAGCGAATCGCTCGCGGGCAAGCCCGTCACGGCGGCTCACCCGAACCTCCGGAAGCGAACGAGTCTCTCCTTCGTCCATTACGAGGATGTGAGTCGCTGCGACGTGCTCTTCCTGGCCTTGCCGAACGGCGCGCATCGCGCCCACGAATTCGAGGATCGCACCACCGTCCTCATCGACCTGTCGAGCGACCACCGCCTGCGGGACGCGGCCGACTACGACCGCTGGTACGGCTCGCCGCACCCGCGGCCGACCCTTCTGGAGCGCTGGGTCTACGGCCTCCCCGAGCTTCACCGAGACGAGATCCGAACCGGCAGGCGGATCACCGGCGCGGGTTGCAACGCGACCGCCTCCATCCTGGCGTTGCTGCCGCTCTTCCGCGCCGGTGTGGTGGACCGGAGCCGCCCGGTCGTCATCGAGTGCAAGGTCGGCTCAAGCGAGGGTGGGCGCGAGCCCAGCGAGGACAGCCACCATCCGGAGCGCTCGGGCGTGGTGCGATCCTTCCGGCCGGTCGGGCACCGCCACACGGCCGAGATCGAGCAGGAGCTGCGGCTCGGCGGGCCCAGCCTTCGCGTGGATCTCTCGGTGACCTCGGTCGAGCTCGTCCGCGGGGTGCTCGCGACCGCGCACGTCTACACGTCCTCGGCGCTCGACGAGAAGGCGCTCTGGAAGATCTACCGCGACGCGTACGCCGCCGAGCCGTTCGTTCGCATCGTGAAGGAGCGCACCGGCATCTGGCGGTACCCCGAGCCGAAGCTGCTCGCGGGAACGAACTTCGCCGACGTGGGATTCGCGCTCGATCCCCGCGGCGAGCGCGTCGTCGCGCTCTGCGCGATCGACAACCTTATGAAAGGCGCGGCCGGCAACGGGATCCAGGCGATGAATGTCGCCTGCGGGTACGCGGAGGACGCCGGGCTCGGCTTCCCGGGGCTGCATCCGTGACGCTGCGCGCGGTCGTGAAGGCGGGTGGAAGCGCCGGCGTCGATCGCGATTCGGTCGCCGATCTCGTCGCCGATATCGCGCGATCGGACGAGATCGTGCTCGTGCATGGCGCATCCGCTGAGACGAACAAGCTCGCGGCGGCGCTCGGCCATCCACAGGAGACGGTCGTATCGCCGTCGGGTCACGAAAGCCGCCGCACCGACCGTCGAACGCTCGAGATCTTCGCGATGGCCGCGCTCGGCGTGGAAAACTTCCTCTATGTCGAGAAGCTGCAGCAGCGCGGGATCGACGCCGTCGGGCTTTCGGGCATCTCCGGTCGCCTCCTGGTCGCGAGCAAGAAGGACGTGCGCTCGGTCCGCGACGGGAAGACCGTCCTGCTGCGCGACGACTACACCGGCAAGGTCGAAGCCGTGAACCTGCCGCTCCTCACGCAGTTCATCGGTCCGGGGCGAGTGCCGGTGATCGCGCCGCTGGCCCTGTCGACGGAGCAGCAGGCCCTCAACGTCGACGGCGATCGAGTCGCGGCCGCGATCGCTGTGGCGATCGACGCGGATGCGCTCATCATCCTCACGAGCGTGCCCGGCCTTCTTCGAGACGCCGAAGACCCGCGAACGCTCGTCCCGGAGACGACCGTCCAAGAGGCGGAGTCCCTCGCTCGTGGCCGAATGAAGGTGAAGATCCTCGCGGCGCGCGAGGCGCTCGAGGGTGGCGTCGACGAGGTCGTCATCCGCTCGGCGAGCGGAGACCCGGGCGTCCGCACGGTGATCCGCTCGTGAGCGCGACGGTCCGCTCGACCGCGGACCTCATCCGCGCCGAAGATGCGCACACCTCGGGCCTCTACACCAAGCGCGGCATCGTCCTTGTTCGCGGGAACGGTGCGACCGTTTACGACAGCGAAGGGCGCGAATACATCGACTGCGTCGGCGGACAGGGCATGGCCAACCTCGGCCACGGCAACGCCGCGGTCGCGAACGCGATCGCCGAGCAGGCTCGCAGGCTCGCCTCGTGTACCGAGCTCTTCTACAACGATCGGCGAGCCGAGCTCTACGACGTCCTCGCCGGCATCCTGCCGCCGTCGCTCGATCGGTTCTTTCTCTGCAACAGCGGGACCGAAGCGGTCGAGGGAGCGCTCAAGTTCGCGCGCGCGTCGACGAAGCGAACCGGCATCGTCGCGACGATGCGCGGATTTCACGGTAAGACGATGGGCGCGTTGTCGGCGACGTGGGGCCCGGAGTACCGCGATCTGTTCGGCCCGCTCGTTCCCGACTTCTCGCATGTCCCGTTCAACAAGCCCGAGGCTCTCGACGCCGCGATCACCGAGCGCACCGCCGCGTTCATCTTCGAGCTCGTCCAGGGGGAGGGTGGAGTGCGGCCGGCGACCCGCGAGTTCGCACAGGAGGCCGCGCGGGTCTGCGCGGACCGTGGCGCGCTCCTCATCGTCGACGAGGTCCAAACCGGATTCGGCCGGACGGGCACGCTCTTCGCGATCGAGCAGTACGGGCTCGCGCCGGACATCCTCTGCCTCGCGAAGTCGATCGCCGGCGGGATGCCCATGGGCGCGATCGCGTTCTCGCGAAAGATCGGCGACCTCGCCAAGCGCTCGCACTCGACGACCTTCGGGGGAAATCCGCTCGCCTGCGCCGCTTCCGTCGCGGCGATCGGAGAGATCCAGCGACTCGGTCTCGCCCACAATGCTCGGGAGAGAGGCGCGCAGCTCATGGCGGGACTGCGCGCGATCCCAAGCGATCGCGTGCGCGAGGTGCGGGGGCTCGGGCTCCTCGTCGGCGTGGAGCTCAAGGAGAACGCGTCGAGCGCCATACGCGCGCTCCAGGATGAGGGCGTGCTCGCGCTCGGTGCGGGCCCGACCGTCGTGCGCTACCTGCCCCCGCTCGTCATCACAGAGCAGGAGATCGATCGCGTCCTCGCGGCATCGGCGAAGGCGCTCGGGTGAGGCCGAGCGAAGCCGACCTCGCCCTCGTCCGCGGCCTCGTCGAGATCCCGAGCGTTTCCCGCCGCGAGGGCGAGGCTGTGGAGTGGCTCGTCGCACGGATGGGCGAGCGTGGCTTTCGCGCGAGCGTCGACGATGCGGGCAACGCCGTGGGCGAGATCGGCGATGGGCCCGTCCATGTGGTCCTGCTCGGGCACATCGACACCGTGCCCGGGGAGATTCCGGTGAGGATCGAGGACGACGCGCTCGTGGGGCGCGGGGCCGTCGACGCCAAAGGTCCGCTCGCCGCATTCGTCGCCGCGGCGACGCAGCCGGTCTCCGGGGTTCGGGTGACGGTCGTGGGCGCGGTCGAGGAAGAGTCGCCCACGAGCAGGGGCGCTCGGCATCGCGCGACGCTCGCCGCGCCGGATTGGTGCGTGATCGGCGAGCCGTCGGGATGGAGCGCCGTCACCGTCGCGTACAAGGGACGGCTGACCCTCGACGTCGCTCTTTCGCGCGATGCGCGCCACGGTGCCGCCCCGGGACCGACCGTCGCCGAGGAGGCGCTCGCGGTGTGGCACCGCGTCAGCGAATCGGCGACGGAGAGCGGCGGCGCGGATCGCTCGTTCGAGCGTCTCGACTGCCGGCTCGAGAGCATCGACGCAGGCTCAGCGGACGGTCTTGTGGAAAGAGCACATTTGCGGATCGGCTATCGCCTGCCCCC
>DASPWX010000172.1:0-5182 GCA_035637615.1 Bathyarchaeia archaeon
AGCTCGTTCTGCCGACCGGCGAGTGCGTTCAATTCGGCGGCGAGGTCGCCGACCTCCCCGGCTACGACTGCGTCCCGTTCATCGTCGGTAGCGAGGGCACCGTCGGGATCATCACGAAGGTCTGGCTGCGGCTGCTTCCCCTCCCCGAGGACGTGCGCACGTTCGTCGCGGTCTTTGCGGACATCGAGCACGGCGCGCGCGCGGCAAGCGCGATCATCGCGAGCGGCGTCGTCCCGGCAGCGATGGAGATGCTGGACCGAGTGACGATCGGCGCGCTCAACGCCGCCTTCGAGGTGCACCTGCCGGCCGACGCGGGGTCGCTTCTGCTCGTCGAGGTCGAGGGACTTCGCGAGGAGACCGCGGACTGGGCCACCAGCATCGAGCGCATCCTGCGAAAGAACGGCGCGACCGACGTGCGGTCGGCGGAGACGGCGGCCGAGCGCGAGCTCCTCTGGAAGGCGCGCAAGCTCGGCTACGCGGCGCTCGCGCGGATACGCCCGAACAACTATCTCCACGACGCGGTCGTCCCGCGGACAAAGGTGCCCGACGTTCTCCGCGAGGTGAACGCGATCGCCGAGCGATACGGATACGTGATCGCCAACATGTTCCACATCGGCGACGGGAACCTTCACCCGGTGCTGCTGTTCGACGCGCGGACCCAGCCGATCGACCGGGTGATGGAAGCGAGCGCGGAGATCCTCAAGGTCGCGATCGACGCCGGCGGCGCGCTCTCGGGCGAGCATGGGATCGGACTCGAGAAGAACCACTTCATGTTCTGGGTGTTCGGTCCGGAGGATCTCGACGCCCAGCGACGCGGGCGCGAAGCATTCGACCCCGATGGCACGATGAACCCCGGGAAGGTCTTTCCGGGCGGCGACGCCTGCGCGGACATTCCGACGGAGCGCACGAAGAGAGCGCTCGCCGAGGGCATGTGGGTGTAGCCCTGCGGGCAGAGGCGCACTCCATCGACGGCCTGGCCCCGGCGCGCGTCATCCGCGCGACGAGCGAGCCCGAGGTCATCGACGCGGTCCGCGGGGCGAACGAGCGCGGCGAAGCTATGGTGGTCAGCGGCGGCGCGACCCGTTTGAGCGTGGGCGATCCGCCCACGCGTTACGACGCGGCGCTGGACGTCTCCGCGCTGCGTGGAGTCATCGAGTACGAACCTGGCGATCTCGTCGCCACCGTGCGGGCGGGGACGACGCTCGCCGAGCTCAGCGCGGCACTCGCCGCGCATGGCCAGCGCTGGCCGGTCGAACCGGGCCTGCCCGAGCGGGCGACGGTCGGCGGCACGCTCGCGAGCGCGGCGGGAGGCCCGTCGCGCCTTCGGTACTTCCACCCGCGCGACTGGGTCATCGGTGCGAGGGTCGTTCTCGGCGATGGGACGCCGGTCCGGTCGGGGGGACGGGTCGTAAAGAACGTCACCGGGTACGACCTCACGCGATTCTGGAGCGGCACGTTCGGCACGCTCGCTGCCATCGTCGAGCTCACCTTGAAGCTCACGGCGGTCCCCGAGCGCACGGTGTCCCTTGTCGCTGAGCTCGACGTCCCCGAGGCATTCCGAGCGGCAAAGGAGCTGCACGCGAGCGGCCTTCCGCTCGATGCCCTCGCGATCGTCACAGGCGAGACGGTCGGGTCCGTGGGTGCACGCGCGGATGCGGCGCTCATCGTCCGCCTCACCGGGCCGGCCGCCGCGGTGCGGCGGCTCGGGCGTGAAATCCGCGAACGCGTGCGCTGCCGCGACGTCGCGAACGAGGTGTGGGACCAAGTGGCGGCGCTGCCGCTCGAGGCGAAGTGGGCGGCGCGTCTTGCGTGGCCGGCGAGCGGCCGACCGGATATTGAGTTCGCCGGGTACGCAGCGGTGATCTATCCAGCGAGCTCGACCGCCTATCTCCTGCGCTCCATCGATCGCGCCACGTTCAGCGCGGTCCGCGCTTCGCTCGAGGCGGCGGGCGGCATCGCCGTATTGGAGCGCGCGAGTGCGGACTACAAACGCGACGCGGGCGGAGCCTGGGGTGCGCCACGCGTGCCACTGGGCATCGCGAGGGCGCTCAAGGAACGCTTCGATCCGCGCGGCGTGCTCGCGCCGGGACGGCTGCCCGCATGACCACCGCGTTCGACACGACTGGGCTGGAGCGATGCATCCACTGCGGGCTCTGCCTCGAGGCCTGCCCGACGTACAAGCTCACGCAGCTCGAGACTGAGTCCCCGCGCGGGCGCCTCCATCTCATGGGCGCCATCGCGGACGGGCGGATCGATCTCGCCCGGAGCGACGCCACCGTGCTGCACCTCGACCGCTGCCTCGCGTGCCGGGCGTGCGAGGCGGTCTGCCCCTCGGGCGTGCCGTACGGTCGCCTCATCGAGGAAACGCGCGCCGCCGTCGCACAAGCGCGCGGTATCTCACCGCTCGGCCAGCTGCTGCTCTGGTCCGTCTCGCGGCCGTGGGTCCTCCGCGCGATGGCCGCGGTCCTGTCGATCTCGGAACGGACCGGCCTGCGCACGCTCGCACGTCGATTCCTGTCGCCGCGCCTGCGGCGGATCGACACGCTCGCGCCACCGGTGGGCCGTCCGCGATACCGGCCGGTCGAGGTCGAGTCGCCGCGTTCGTCCGTCGCGCTGCTGCTCGGGTGCGTGATGCGCGCGTCGTACGGTGACGTACACACCGCCACCGCGCGGGTGCTCGCGCACTTCGGGGTCGAGGTCATCGATGCGCCGGACCAGACCTGCTGCGGCGCGTTACACGCGCACGCCGGCGATAAAGAGGAGGCCATTCGGCTCGCGAAGCGAACCATCGTCGCGTTCGAGCGGGCCGAGGTCATTCTCGTCAATGCCGCGGGCTGCGGCGCGCACCTCAAGAGCTACGCGCACCTCCTCGAGAACCGGCCGAACTGGGCGGAACGCGCCACGGCCCTCGCGTCACGAGTTCGCGACGTAAGCGAGTTCCTGGAGACGATCGTCGGCGACGAGACGTTCGGCGAGCTCGCGATGCGCGTCACCTATCAGGACCCTTGCCATCTCGCGCACGCGCAGGGGATCCGAGCGGAGCCCCGGGCACTGCTCTCGCGGGTCCGCCGTCTCGAGCTCGTCGAGATGGCCGGCGCCGACGTGTGCTGCGGGAGCGCCGGGTTCTACAACCTCGCCCAGCCTGACTACGCCGACCGGCTCCTCGAGCCGAAGATCGACGCGATCCTCGCCACGCGGCCGGATGCGGTCGTCACCGGGAATCCCGGATGCATGCTGCAGCTCGCCGCCGGGCTGCGCTCGCGCGGACGCGCCGATATCCCGGTGCTGCACCTGGTCGAGGTGCTCGACCGCGCGCTCGCCGCCACATGAGCGGGCGCCGCGCGCTCACGATCCTTCTCGCAACGCTCGCGACGGTCATCGCGGTGCTCGCGCTTCTGCTCATCCCGGTGTCGATCGCGCTCGGCCGTTACGTCAACGTCCTCGGGGAATTCCTCGTGCTCGTCGCCTGCGTGGGGTACGTCGCGCGTGTCATGCGCGCCGACCGGCGCCGCCGGCGCGAGGCGGAGGCCCTCCTTCCGCCCGAGCGCAGGCCCGAGCGCCGGGTCCCGCGGAGTCCGATCACGTTCCAGCTCCGCGAGACGGCCTTCGCGTTCGTTGCTTGGTTCGTGCTCGTCGCGGCCTTCAACGCGTTCATCGTCGGACTAGGCCCGGTCCCGAACGTCGGCATCGCGGTCTTCGCGGCATTCATGCTCGCGACGTTGACGGTGACGGGGAGGCACATGATGTTCCGCTTGACCGCCGAGGAAGAGACACCACCGGAGCGTTGAGGACCGCGCGCCGCTAGAGTCCGGCGAATGGATCTCGGCGTTCAGATCGAGCCGCAGTTCGGCTTCCAGTTCGACGACATCGTTGCGATCGCGAACGATGCCCGCGCCGCGGGATTCACACGACTGTGGGTGTCGGACCACTTCTTCAACGACGCCGAGGCGGTGACGACCGATTGCCTCGAAGCGTGGAGCCTCTTGGCCGCACTCGCAGTCAAGACCGAGGGGATCCGGATCGGCGCCATGGTTACGTGCCAGTCGTACCGCAACCCGGCCCTTCTCGCGAAGATCGCGGCGGGCGTCGACGTCATGAGCGGCGGGCGTCTCGACTTCGGCGTGGGCGCCGGCTGGAAGGAGATCGAGTACCGGGCCTACGGGTACCCGTTCCCGGACGGGCCGACCCGAGTCACTCAGCTCCTCGAGACGCTCGAGATCTGCACGAGGATGTGGCGGGAGAAGCGGGCGACCTTTCACGGGAAGCACTACCGGATCGACGATGCGCTCTGCTCACCGAAGCCGATGCAGAATCCACTGCCGATCTGGATAGGCGGGTCGAAGCCTCGGGTCATGCGCGCCGCCGCGCGCTATGCGACCGCTTTCAACTTCAACCTCGGCACCTCGGCACGGACGGAGACGCTGAAGACAGCGATGCGCCAGATGGACGACATCTGCAAAGGCGTGGAGCGCGACCCGTCGACACTCCTCCGGAGCTCGTTCCTCATGTCGACGGTCGGATCGACGTCGACGCGCAGCGAAGCCCTGCTCAACGAGTTCGCGAAACAGGAAGGGACGACTCCGGCGAAAATCCTCGAGCAACGGCCGGGACTCTTAAGGGAAACGCCGGAGCGTGCGCTCGGCCGACTTCGCGAATACGCCGCGGTCGGGATCGCGCACGCCAACATCATGTTCCAGCCGTACGGGTCAGAGCGAGAGCAGATCGCCGCTCTCGCCGGGATCACCGCGAAGCTCGCGTAGACATGCCGCGACCACCGATCTGGCTCGTAACCGGCGCGCCCGGCGCCGGAAAAAGCACGGTGTCGGCTGAGCTCTGCCGAAGGTTCCCACTGGCCATGCATATCCCCGTCGACGACATTCGCGACTGGGTGCGGTCTGGCTTCGCGAATCCGGTCGAGTGGACGGCCGAGACGAGCCGACAGTTCGCTCTGGCAAGACGTGGCGCCGCACGGATCGCCGCCGATTACGCCGACGCGGGATTCGTTGCCGTACTTGACGACGTCGTCCGCGAGTCAGAGCTCGGGCAATACACGGACTACCTCGGAAAGACCGAGCTTCGTAAGGTGCTGCTCAACCCGAGCCTCGAGACCGTCTTGGCGCGTAACGCCGCGCCCGGACGAAAGCCCTTCGACTCGAGCGTTCTTGAAGCCGCATGCCGCGGC
>DASPWX010000173.1:0-1880 GCA_035637615.1 Bathyarchaeia archaeon
GGGACTCGCGATAGCTACGCGATCACGCTTCATTGGCTAGCCGGCATCCTCGAAGGTGAAGGCTCATTCCTCGCCGGCCCGCCTTCGGCGCCGCGCTGCCCGGCGATCCGAGTGCCGATGACAGACCGGGACACGATCGTCCGCGTCGGCGAGCTCTTCCGGCGCGCTGTGGTCGCAACCCGTCCACGGCAGGCTCACCACAAGGTCGCGTATGTGACCACGATCAAAGGCGTGCCAGCTGCGCGGATGATGCGTGCCCTTGCGCCCCTCATGAGTCCCCGGCGCCGCACGCAGATCGAGCGAGCTCTACGCGACCGGATCTCTCGCATCGGCGGGCGGACACGGCGCTCGAGTCGCGCCGCCGAGGAGTTGATAACCGACGGCGCTGAGCTCAGTTGGGAGACCACCGACGCCGGTGGGCGGACAGCATGGCTCGCCGGCGTACTGGAAGGGGAAGGTTCGTTCCTGTCCGCTCGGTTCGACGGTCATTGCTATCCGCGAGTCCAGATGACCATGTGCGATCGGTTCGTTCTCGAACGCGCGATGACCCTCATGCCGGGAAGCCACATCTACGCAGTAAGGGACAAGAGAGGTGCCGAGCGCGGCTGGAGCGACTCATGGATAGTCATCGTCAACGGCTTGCCAGCAGCCGAGGTCATGAGGGCTGTGCTGCCGTGGATGGGATCGCGAAGAACGACGGCCATCGATCGTTCGCTTTCAGCTTGGCACCCGATCCGAGTTGCGGCCCGTCGCTTCTCGTGCATCGTCCCCGGATGTTGGCGCCGGCACGCTGCCCGCGGACTCTGCAACGCGCATTACATGAGCTGGTCGCGCGATCGCGCCAAGGGGCGCCCGCCGAGGATCACGCCGCTGCGCTGACTAGGTCCAGTTGGTCACGAGTCCCCTACCCGCTCCGTCGCTGCCTTGAGATCTTCGATGTCGTCGTGCGGTCCTTCGGCTGCGTGCTGACGCGCGGATCCGCCGGCTGCGCCTTCGTTCGAACCTCAGCGCGATCCAATGAAGGCGTGTGCGTCTTCGCCGGATGCGGCGCCGATGCCGGCCGCGTCGGCGCTTCGCGAAGGGTCGCGGGCGCAGCTGCGTGCACCGACTCCGTGGGTCGGCTCGCGGACTTGGTCGACTCCTGGCCAGCGGTCACGGGGACCGCCGTCGCCGCCCCACCGGGACCAGCCGCGCTATGGATGACGACGCCTTCGCTGGTGGTCACGGTCGCAGCGGGCCCATCGGCATCCACCTGCACGGCGACCAAGAAGATGGTGCCGCGGACCGAGGCTGTCGAGCTCGGCGTCCGCACCTCGTAGCGAGAGCCGCCGCTGATGAGCTTGGTCACGACGTGCCAGGTGCGGCCGAGCGTCTGCATCATCCCGATCACCGTGCCGCCATCGGCCTCGGTGCGGAGGCTCTCGACGACGATCTGCGTGTCGGCCTCCAGGCGGACGCTCGATCCTTCGAAGTACGTGATCTCGGCGGCGGCCGCGCCTTCGGTGCGGATCGTGTCGCCGACGGCGATCACGTCGCCCTCGTGTGCCGGCTTGAACTCGGAGCCTTCGTGGCTCAGGAGAACGGAACCGGCAACGAAGGTGAGCGCGCTCCTCGAGACGTATGCGTCGGCCTCGGGCGCGAGCACCGCACTCGAGCCGAGCGCCAGCGCGAGCGTGACGACGAGGACGATCGCCCCGAGAGTGCGCGGACGTGACATCGCCACGTTTGCCTCCCCAACCATCGTTCAACCGAGCGGCTGAACGATCGTCGCCGGGGGAACTAACGACATCTCGAAAGATCTGTTCGGTCAGCCGAGTGTCAACGACCTCGGTCGCACGAGATTTGCGCGCGTCATGCTGTCGCGGCGAATACCAAAGGAA
>DASPWX010000174.1:0-31245 GCA_035637615.1 Bathyarchaeia archaeon
AGGTAGAGCCACCAGTGACAGAACTCGTGCAGGTAGAGGAACCGGATGACGTCCCGGCGCGTGCGGAACAGGACGATGGGCGTCCCGTCCGCGCCGAGGTCGACCATCTCCCGGAACGGCCGGAAGGGCTCGGGCACCTGCAGCACCATCTCGGGCTCGTCCCAGTAAGTGAACGCCTGGAGGTGGGGCGCCGTGCGGTACCGGAGAGGCTTGACCGTCACGCGGTAGCCGGTCGCCGCGGGCAGGCCGGCGAGGACGTCGCGAACGTCGGCGTCGCTGTGCGTCGGAAGCTTCGACCGCAGCACCATCGGTCCCGCCGGACGACCCCCGCCGCGCACGGATCTCACGCTTTCAATCTAGCGGCGTGCGCTTGAACCCGAGGGCGGGGTGCTCGGGGCCCCTTCCCCGTCGGGGGCCCCTACGCCCCGACCCCGCCCGTCGAGGCCCCAACCCCGGTGCTACAGTTTTGGCGAACGTCGCTCGAGCGGGAGCGATTAGGCCGCGGAACACCGATAGAGAACCGGGAAGAGGTGGAAGCCCGGGCGGCGGAAGCGGCGCGAATGGGTCCCGCGAGACGGCATCCTGAAGAGCGTTTCCTAGGGATGCCCGGAAGCCCACCGTTACCGAAGGGCGCTCCGTGACCGCGGAGGCAAAGGGTCCGCCAGCAATGGCGGGCCGAGATCGGGTGGCACCACGAGCCCTCGTCCCGTGAGCGGGCGAGGGTTTTTGTTTGGAGGCGTGTGGTGCTGACGGCGACGACGAAGAAGAGGACACGGGAAATCGCGCCGGTCGTTCGCGAGCGGCTCGCCGATCTCGAAACGCCGGTGTCGGCGTTCGCCAAGCTGCGCCCCTTGGGCGGCGCATTCCTTCTCGAGAGCGTCGAGGGCGGCGAGCGCATGGGCCGCTACTCCTTCATCGGCGTCCTTCCCCGTGCGACGCTCGTTTTCCGTGATGGGGTGGCGTCGATACTCGAGGACGACGGCGTGCGGACCATCGACTACGCCGATCCCCTCGACGTACTGCGTGACGAGCTCGGCCGGTACCGGCGTGCCGCGACCGCCGATCTGCCGCGGTTTTCGGGCGGGGCCGTCGGCTATGTCAGCTACGAAGCCGCGCGGCGTTTTGAACGGCTCCCGGCCGCATCGCGGGACGTCCTGCGGCTGCCCGAGGCGGCATTCTCGATCTACGACACCATCGTCTGCTTCGACCACGTCCGTCACTCGCTCCTCGTGATCGCGCACGATGTCGATGGTGAGCGCGAGACCGCCGAGAGCCGCATCGGACGGGTCTTTGCGGCGCTCGACGCGCCGGTGTCGCTGCCGGCTCGCACCGAGCACGTGTCTCGTACGGTGACCGCGAACGGCACGGCAGACGAGTATCGCGCCCGCGTCGCGAAGGCTCGCGAGCTCATCGCCGAGGGCGACTGCATCCAGATCGTCCTCGCGCAGCGATTCGACGTGCGACCCGCCCCCGAGCCGCTCGCGCTCTACCGCGCGCTGCGGCACGTGAATCCCTCGCCGTACATGTTCCTCATCGAGGTCGCAGGCGCTGCACTCGTCGGCGCATCGCCCGAGCCGTTCGTCCGCGTCGAGGATGGCCGCGTGGTGATGTATCCGATCGCCGGCACGCGGCCGCGTGGTCGCGATGATGCCGAGGATGCCGCCATGGAGGCCGAGCTTCGGGCATCGGAGAAGGAGCGCGCCGAGCACGTCATGCTGGTCGACCTCGCGCGTAATGACGTCGGCCGCGTCTCGCGCGCGGGGACCGTGCGCGTCCGCGAGCTCATGCGCGTCGATCGCTTCTCTCACGTCATGCACCTCACGTCGGTGGTCGATGGCGAGCTCGCTCAGGGCGTCGACGCGCTCGACGCGTTTCGCGCGTGCTTCCCGGCCGGGACCGTGTCCGGCGCGCCGAAGATTCGCGCGATGGAGCGCATCGCCGAGCTCGAGACCGACCGGCGCGGCCCCTATGCCGGCGCCATCGGGTACCTCGGGTTCGATGGGCGCATGGATACGTGCATCGGCATCCGCACCGCCGTCATCGCCGAGGGCGTGTGCCGCATCCAGGCCGGCGCCGGGATCGTCGTCGACTCCGACCCAGCCGCAGAGGAACTCGAGACGAGAGCGAAGGCGCGCGCGCTTCTGCGCGCGATCGAGCTCGTGGACGGCGCGGAGATGGTGCGATGACGACACGCGTGCTGCTCGTCGACAACTACGACTCGTTCACCTACAACCTCGCGCAGGCGTTCGGTGCGCTCGGCGCCGAGGTCGTGGTGCTGCGCGCCGACGATCCTGCGCTCGCGGCGGCGCTCGACGCGCGCCCCGACCGCCTAGTCATCTCGCCGGGGCCGGGCCGGCCCGAGGCGGCCGGCCGCTCGCCCGCGCTGGTGCGCGAGGGACCCGAGCGGGGCATCCCGACGCTGGGCGTCTGCCTCGGACTCCAATGCGCGGCGGTCGCGTTCGGTGCGTCGGTCGTCCGGGCTCCGGAGCCGCGGCACGGAAAGACCTCGCTCGTCCGACATGACGGCAAGGGCGTCTTCGTCGGGGTGCCAGACCCGACCGAGGCCACGCGCTACCACTCGCTCATGGTCGACGAACGGACGCTCCCACCGGATCTTGTGGTGAGTGCTCGTAGCGATGACGGGGTCGTGATGGCGCTGCGGCATCGATCGCTTCCGCTCGAGGCCGTGCAGTTCCACCCGGAATCGGTCATGACCGCCGACGGGATGCGCATGCTGGAGAACTTCGTTGGACGCGCGTGAGGCTCTCGTCGTCATCGCCGGCGGCCGCACACTCACGCGGGACGAGGCACGCTCGGCGATGGCCTCGGTGATGGCGGGCGAAGCCACGCCGGCACAGCTGGGTGCGCTGCTCGCGGCCCTGCACATCCGGGGAGAGACAGTCGATGAGATCGCAGGGTGCGCGTCGGCGCTCCGCGAGGTCGCTGTGCGCGTGACCGTGCCGGTGGACGCGATCGACATCGTCGGCACGGGCGGCGACCGCTCGAACAGCTTCAACATCTCGACGGTGAGCGCGATCGTGACCGCCGCGGCCGGCGGACGTGTCGCCAAGCACGGGAATCGCGCGGCGAGCAGCGCGTGCGGGAGTGCGGATGTGCTCGAGGAGCTGGGTGTCCGGATCGACCTCGGCCCCGAAGGCGTCGCCTGCTGCGTCGAGGAAGCGCGATTGGGATTCATGTTCGCGCCGCGTTACCACCCCGCGATGCGCCATGCGGGCCCGGTGCGGCGCGAGATCGGCATCCGTACCGTGTTCAACGTGCTCGGACCGCTCGCGAACCCTGCCGGTGTCCGCCGGCTCCTCCTCGGCGTTCCCTCGGTCGCGCTTGGTGAGAAGATCGCCGGGGTGCTTGTCGAGCTCGGGACCGATCATGCCCTCGTCGTGCACGGCGAGGATGGCCTCGACGAGATCAGTCCCTCCCTCCCCACGCGAACGTGGGAGGTTCGGGGCGGCTCGATCACCGAGGGCCGCATCGAGCCGGAAGATATGGGCGTGACCCCTGTTGGGCGCGCGGAGATCACCGGCGGCGATCCCGCAAGGAATGCCGCGATGGCGCGGCGTGTCCTCGACGGCGCGAAGGACGGCACCCGTACGGCGATTCTCATGAATGCCGGCGCAGCCTGCTACATCGCTGGCCTGGCTAACGATCTGCGACAGGGAGCGAAGCTCGCGGCCGACGCGATCGACAGCGGCGGTGCCAACGAAGTTCTCGTACGTTTCGTCGCCACGAGCCAGCGCATCGGCACGGCGGAGGCCGCCGCGGTATGAGTGACTTCCTCGAAGAAGTGATCAGCTGGCGCCGCGCGGAGGTCGGGGCCGCGAAGAGGCTCGTGTCGGATGCCCAGATGCTCGCAAGCGCGACCGCGTCGCCCTCGCCGCGGCTCGACGGGTTCCACCAGAGTCTTCGGAGCGGACGCGCGAACCTTACCGTCATCGCCGAGGTCAAGCGCGTTTCGCCGGCTCTGGGGGTGCTCGCCGCCGATCTCGATCCCGCGGCGCAGGCGCGGCGGTACGTCGAGGCCGGCGCGAGAGCGGTCTCTGTCCTCACCGAGACCCGCCACTGGGGTGGCTCGCTCGTCGATCTGGGAGCCGTGCGTGCGGCGGTGAGCGTTCCCATCCTCGCGAAGGACGTCGTTGTCGACGCGTACCAAATCTACGAGGCGCGCGCGTTCGGTGCGGATGCGATCCTGCTCATTGCCGAGGCTCTTACCGACGACGAGCTCCGCCGCTTCGTTGCGCTGTGCGATCGCCTCGGAATGTGCGCGCTCGTCGAGGCGCACGAGCCGACCGCGTTCGGGCGGGCCGTGAATTCGGGCGCACGAGTCGTCGGCGTGAACGCGAGAAATCTGCGGAGGCCGAACGAGCTCGACGTTGGTCGCGTACGGCAGCTGCATACCTTCGTACACACCGACCAGATCCTGGTCGCCGAGTCCGGGATCACGTCCGTCGACGACGCGCGGATGTTGCCCGCCCGGGTGGACGCGGTGCTGATCGGGACCGCGCTCATGCGCGCCGGCGATCCCGGGCCGCTGATCCATGGGATCGCGTCGATCAAGCGGACGGTGCCGGCATGATCACGAAGGCGAGGCCAGGACGATACGGCGAGTTCGGAGGCCAGTACCTACCGGAGACGCTGATGCCCGCGGTCGCGGAGCTCGAGGCGGCGTGGCTCGACGCTCGAGCCGACGCTGAATTTCAGACCGAGCTCGCGCGGGTCCTGCGCGACTGGGTGGGACGGCCGACGCCGCTCACCGATGCGCCTCGCCTCGCCAAGACGGTTGGTCTCGATCGCGTGCTCCTCAAGCGCGAAGACCTCGCGCACACCGGCGCGCACAAGATCAACAGCGCCGTCGGTCAGGCCCTGCTTGCGAGGCGGATGGGGAAGCACCGTGTCGTCGCCGAGACCGGGGCCGGACAGCACGGCGTCGCGAGCGCGGCCGCGTGCGCGCTGCTCGGGCTCGAGTGCGTCGTCTACATGGGCACCGTGGATGCGCGCCGCCAGCACGCGAACGTCTTCCGCATGAAGCTCCTCGGCGCCGAGGTGCGCGAAGTCGACGCCGGCAGCCGGACTTTGAAGGACGCGGTCAACGAGGCCATCCGCGACTGGGTCACCAACGTGCGCACGACGTACTACCTGCTCGGCTCGGCGATCGGCCCGCACCCGTACCCTGCGATGGTGCGCGACTTTCAGGCAGTGATCGGGCGCGAGGCGCGAGAGCAAACGCTCGCGCTGCTCGGTGGCCTCCCCGACGTCGTCGTTGCCTGCGTCGGTGGAGGATCGAACGCGATCGGCATCTTCAGCGCCTTTCTTGACGACCCGGCCGTCAGGATCGTCGGCGTGGAGGCTGGTGGCGAAGGCATCGCGAGCGGCAAGCATGCGGCGTCGATCGTCGCCGGGAGCATCGGCGTTCTTCACGGCTCGCGGACGCTCGTTCTCCAGGACGATCACGGACAGATTCGCGAGACACACTCGGTCTCGGCGGGACTCGACTACCCCGGTGTCGGTCCCGAGCACGCCGCGCTCGCCCGATCGGGACGCGTCCGCTACGTCGCGCGGACCGACCGCGAAGCGCTCGACGCGTTCGCGCTGCTGTCGCGGACAGAGGGCATCATCCCGGCGCTCGAGCCCGCGCACGCCATCGCCGAGCTTCCTTCGATCGCCGGCGGTGGGCCCGGGCAGACGGTGCTCGTGTGTCTCTCCGGCCGGGGGGACAAGGACCTCGAGATCGTGATGGGCGAGGGTCTGGTCAGGTGACGGTCTCGACAGCACCGACCGGCACCGCCCGCATCGCTAGGGCGTTCGCGCGAGCCCGTGGGGAGAGGCGCCTCGCCATCGTCGTCTATCTCACGGTCGGATATCCCGATCGGGCCGCGACGGGTGCGTTGCTCAGGGCTGCGCTTGATGGCGGTGCCGACCTGCTGGAGCTCGGGGTGCCCTTCAGCGACCCGCTCGCCGACGGCGCGACGGTCCAGCGCGCGAGCGAGGTCGCTCTTCGGCACGGCGTGAGCCTCGCGGATTGCCTCGGGGAGGCGTCGACGATCGTGCGCGAGCGCGACGCGACCGTGCTTCTCATGGGCTACGCGAATCCCTTCCTTCGCTATCGCGGGGGCCTTGCCGGGTTTGCGGCGGATGCCGCACGCGCCGGCGTGGCCGGGATCATCGTGCCCGATCTCCCGTCGGAGGAGTCGGCCGAGTTCGATGCCGCGCTAGTTCCGGAAGGCCTCGCGCGGATCGACCTCTACGCGCCCACGACGCCGGACGACCGGCTCGCGCGTTTGGTCCCTCGCGCGCGCGGGTTCGTGTACTGCGTGTCGCTCACCGGAGTCACCGGCGCCCGCCCGGTGCTCGGTGCGGACGTCGCGGAGTTCGTCGCCCGCCTGCGTCGTCATACCTCGCTCCCGATCGCGGTCGGTTTCGGCATCAGTGCCGCCGAGCAGGTCGCTTCCCTGCGCGGAGTGTCGGATGCGGTCGTCGTGGGGAGTGCGGCGCTGGACGCGGTGTCCGCGGCGCCGTCAGACCGCCGCGCCGAGGCCCTGCGCACGTTCGTCGCGATGCTCGCGGCCGCAGGGAAAAACTGATGCCGGTGCGCGGGATCCGCGGCGCGACGACCGTGGGCAGGAACGATCCGAAGGCGATCTACGACGCGACGCTCGAGCTTCTGGGGACGATCGTGAAGCTGAACGGAACGCGTCCGGAAGACGTCGGCTACATCTGGTTCACGGTGACCGATGACCTGAACGCGGCCTTCCCGGCAGACGCGGCGCGCGCGGGGCTCGGATGGACCGACGTTCCGCTCATCTGCGGCCGTGAGATACCGGTGCCGGGCGCGCTGGAGCGGTGCGTCCGCCTGCTGATCGCGTGGAACACCCCGAAAACGCAGACCGAGGTGCGCCACGTCTTCCTCCACGGCGCGCGTGTTCTCCGTCCCTCCTGGGCGATCGACCTTCCCGGTGACGCGCCCCTCGGGGTGCCCTAGTGCTCGTCGTCATGAAGGGCGATGCGACGAAGGAGGAGATCGACGCGGTCGTCGAGCGCATCAAGGAGTTCGGCATCACCCCGGTGCCGCTGCCTGGCGCGGAGCGCACCGCGATCGGCACGTTCGGAAGCACCTCGCGCGCCGCGGCGGAAGCCGTCGAATCGCTGCCGGGGGTCGCCGAAGTTGTCCCGATCAGCCGGCCGTTCAAGCTCGCATCACGAGAGGTCATTGGCGAGGACACGGTCGTGCGGATCGGCGAGGTGCCGGTCGGCCACGGCCACCCGCTCGCGGTCATAGCGGGTCCCTGCGCCGTCGAGTCCCGCGAAGTCACGCTCGAGACCGCGCGGGCGGTTCGCGCGGCGGGCGGCGCCGCGCTGCGCGGGGGCGCGTTCAAGCCGCGCAGCTCGCCGTACACGTTTCGCGGCATGGGTGGGGAGGGGCTGGAGATCCTCGCCGAAGCCCGCGCCGTCAGCGGCCTTCCGATCGTCACCGAGGTGCTCGCGCCTGGCGACGTCGAGGCCGTGGCCGCGGTCGCCGATTGCCTGCAGATCGGTGCGCGCAACATGCAGAACTACTCGCTGCTGGACGCGGTCGGCGAGCAGACGAAGCCGGTGCTCCTCAAACGCGGCATGTCGGCGACGGTCGAGGAGCTTCTGCTCTCGGCGGAATACGTCCTCGCGCGCGGCAATCGCAACGTGATCCTGTGCGAGCGCGGCATCCGCACGTTCGAGCGATACACGCGAAACACGTTCGACGTGAACGCGATCCCGCTGCTGAAGCGTCTCTCGCATCTACCGGTGCTCGCCGATCCGTCGCACGGCACGGGCAAGTGGTACCTCGTCGCGCCGATCGCACTTGCCGCGGTGGCGGCGGGAGCCGACGGTCTCCTCATCGAGGTGCATCCGAGCCCCGATCACGCGCTTTCCGACGGATTCCAGTCGCTCACCTTCGACAACTTCCGTGCGCTCATGGGCGCTGTCCCGCACGTCGCGCGCGCAGTCGGGCGCACCGAACAGGTCGCCGCGCCTTGAAGATCGGCGTGGCCGGCCTTGGACTGATCGGCGGTTCGCTGGCGCTCGCGCTTCGCGAGCGGCACGAGATCACCGGATACGACACCGACGATCGGGCGCGTGCGGCCGCGAAGGCCGACGGGATCCGGATCGTGATGCGCCTTGAGGAGCTTCTCCCGGCCGACGCCGTTCTCGTGGCCACGCCGCTATCGGCGATCGTGCCCGCCCTCGAGCAGCTGGCCGTGCGTTCCGATGGCGCAGTGCTCCTCGACACGGGTTCGCTCAAGCGAGTCGTCGCGGACTACGCCGCACGCGCGCCCCAGGGCGCGCGTATCGTCGGCGGCCATCCCATGGCGGGGACGACGTCAGCCGGATTCAGCGCGGCGGATCCGGGTCTTTTCCGCGGCCGTGCGTTCCTCCTGGTGCCGACGGCACGATCCGACGATCCGGCCATGTCGCTTGCGGGCACGATCGCCCGCGAAGTGGGCGCGGCGGTCACCGTGTGCTCGGCGGAGGTGCACGATCGCGCGATGGCGCGCCTCGTCGCGGGGCCGCTCGCGGCCGCGGCGGCGCTCACGGTCGCGGGCGCTCAGGCGGAGCCGCTCCTTGGCGCGGCCGGCCCGGGGTTTCGCGACTCGACGCGTCTCGCCGACACGCCGGCCGATCTCGCGACCGAGCTTCTCTTCGGGAACGCCGCCGACGTGGCGGCCGCGATCGGGTCGATCGTCGAGGGCCTCACGCAGCTCCGTGACGCCGTCGAACGTGGAGACAAGGAGTACGCGCGGAGCTTCCTGCAGGCCGCGCGCTCGGTGCGCAGCGAGTTGAGCTGAGCGTCAGCCGCGCGCCGCTCGTCGCTCATCGCGAAAGCTCGGCGATCATTTCGTAGAACTGCGGAAAGGTCTTCGCCACAGAGCCCGCTCCTTTGATCGCGACGCCAGGGACCTGAAGACCGAGTATCGAGAACGCCATCGCCACGCGGTGGTCGCCGCATGCGTCGACGATCCCGTCGTGCAGTGGCGCCGGCTCCACGCGGATGGCATCCGCGAACGCCTGGGCGCGCCCGCCGAGCGCGTTGATGCCGTTCGCGACGACCGTGACCCGGTCGCTCTCCTGCTTTCGGGTGTGTCCGATCCCCGTGAGCTCGGTCGCCTCGGACGCCTGAGTCGCCACGACCGCCAGAGTGGGGAACACGTCCGAGCAGTCCTTGACGTTCGCGCGGACACCGTGGATCTCGCCGATCCGACGCACGGTGACGCCGCCACCGCGATGCGAGACGCCACAGCCCATGGCCTCGATGAGCTCGAAGAACCTCGCGTCTCCCTGATTGCCGGCGCGCACACGTGCGTCGACGCCCTCGATCGTCACCGAACCGCCGAGCACAGCCGCCGCGGCGGCGGGATACGTGGCCGCGGTGACATCACCGGGAATGCGCAGGTTTATCGCTCGGACCTTCCCCTGCCCGACCGTGATGAGGTTGCCCTCGCGCTCGACCTTTGCGCCGCGTCGCCGGAGCGAGGCGATCGTCAGGTCGACGAACGGGGCCGACACGAGCGTGCCCGAGATCCGGATCCGGAGGCCGCCTTCGAGCCGCGGCGCGACGAGGAGCAGTGCCGAGGCGAACTGACTCGACTCGTTCCCGGCGATCTCGATCTCGCCGCCTCGGATGGGTCCGACGATCGTTACCGGCAGGCGATCACCCGTGACGGTCGCGCCAAGCCTTCGGAGGGCGTCGAGGAGCGGTGCGATCGGGCGTTCGCGCAGGCGCTGGGATCCGGTGATGGTGACGTAGCCGCTCCCGAGCGCGGCGAGCGCCGCGCCGAACCGCGCGACCGTGCCCGCATCGCGGGCGTCGATCGCCGCGCCGGCGCGGTGGCTCGCCGCGGAACCGCGAACGACGATCTCGTCGACGTCCTGCTCGACGCGGTAATCCAACGCGATGACGGCCTCGGTCATGGCGTGCACGTCGTCGCCGGGATCGAGCGGCCCGAGTTTGATACGAGAGCGGCCGCCGGCGATAGCCGACAGCACTATCTCGCGATTGGCGACGCTTTTCGACGCGGGGACGCGTGCGCGTTTGTCGACCAGCGGCCGGCGGATGGGCGTGATGGGCCGGAGGTCGTCCATCGGGATGCGAGGATTATCACCGGCATGCGGTACACAGGTGCGGAGCGCGCGGCCCAGGCCGGTCTTGTGGCCTTCGCGCTGGTCTTCGCGCTGGTCACGTTCGGGATCCTCTTCCGCGGCGCGGACGGGGGGCCCGGTGCGAACCCGACCCCGACCGCGTCCGCGGCCTCGAGAGCGCCGGACGTGACGATCACCCAACCGACCTGCTGCACGCAGACCGCGCGCGCACTCCTCGCGACCTGGGAGTCGAGCGCTCACGTCAACGCAGCAAAGCTGGCGCTCAGTCCGGATCCGGGTTTCGAGTGCACCGCGGCTATTGACGCGAACGGGCTCAAGGGCACTTTTAGCTGCCGCGGCCTGCTAAAGGGAGCGACCGATTACGTCGCGAATCTGCGGCTCACGACCGCGGTCGGGACGTTCCCCTTCGAGCACCGCTTCAAGACAATGGGCGACCGTCTGACCGACGTGAAATGGTTCACCGAGTTCGAGGATCCGACGGGGGAGCCGCTCTCCTGCGCGGCGGCCAGCTGCCGGATCATCCAGAACTACACGGCGGGCAAGGACCCGCTCACCGCGCAGGCGATCCTCGACCTCGGCCGCCAGTTCAATCGCAGCAATGATCCCGGCCTCGATCCCGTCGCGATCGCCACGGTCCTTCAGCGGATGGATGCTGGCAATCACTACCACTACTACCGGTACGACACGCGCGAGGACGCGACCGGTGCCGCGGTCTACTGGCTCGTGCGGAGCGGAAAGCCCGTCATCGTGATCAGCCTTGACGGGCAGCACGGGCCGGTCCTCACCGGATTCCAGGGAACGTTCGGCACTTATTACGACGACCCGAGCAATCGGATCACCGGCGTCGTCGTCGAGGATCCGCAGCGCGGCGACCTGAATCCACTGACCCAGAATCATCGGCCGGACATTTCCCGCGGCGCGGGTTACCAGTCTGGTCAGCTCATCGGCCTGGATGCGTGGTATGGCGAAGAGTGGTGGCTGCGATTCGCGTACCCCGCCTCGATCAAGATGCCAGATGGGTCGTTCCAGAACATCGAACGGAACGATGGCGTCTACCCGACCCCGCACTGGGAAAAGAAGTTTGTGATCCTCGTCGACGACGGCGACGCCGACAATCCTCCTGACCGAGAAGGGCGCGTGAAGTTCCGTTGAACGAGGCCGACGCCAAGGCGTTTCGGCTCGCGACGAATTCCCGTCGCCACTCCAGGATGTCTTCCACTTGCATTGGCACGTGATGTCCGGCGATGGGATGGGCCATCCAGCCGGGATCGCGTTTTCTCGCCCAGGCCAGAAGTCCTGATACTGGTCGACGATGGCGACACGGACGATCCGCCCGAGGGCAAAGGCCGGGTCAAAGAGTTCCGCTCGAGCGCGAAGGGTCAAAGCATCGCGACAGGTGCATCCGCTCGTCGATCAGCTCCGCTTCACGCGCAGTGAGTGGCTCCGGGGGCTGAAGGGCGTTACCGAAGAAGGGGCCGCGCGCCATTTCGGGCCGATGAACTCGATCGGATGGATCGTCGGCCATCTCGCGTGGCAGGAGCAGCGCTATCTCCTCCACCGTCCTCAGGGGATCATGCTGCGTGAGGACATCCAGCGAGACTTCGCGTCGGGCGGCCCGATGAGCACACCGCCGCTCTCTGAGATGCTCGGGGCATGGCGCACGATCACGAATGCGACCAATCCGTTCCTCAATCAGCTCACGACGACGAAGCTTCTGGCCGACGTGCCATTGAATGGAAAGCGGAGTGGTCAGACCCAAGGGTCCGCCATTCGCCGGCTGACGTACCACTACTGGTTTCATATCGGCGAGATCCTGGCGATCCGCCAGCAACTGGGAGAACAAGGCCTGCCGGAGTACGTCGGGAGCATCGAGGCCAAGGCGCCGTACCGACCGGAGCGGGACTAGCGCGTTCCCCGGAGCGACACCGGACGGACGTAGTCGCCGACGAGCTCGCGATGCCACCACGCGCCGGTCTCGCGGTGCTCTGTCGGCGTCGTGAAACGGTACAGATAGAGGAGCGCACGGACGAAGCGGGGCGGGTCTTTGTCGAACGGATTTACGCGCAGGAGTCGCAGCGTCGCTCTGTCGCCGTCGAGAAGCTTCGCGAGAAGCGGCACGAACCACTCGTGGTACATCGGCGACGACATCGCCGCGAACCAGATGAGCCAGTCCAGGCGCAGGTGATACGGCGCGACCTGCGGCGGCCGGCGTTTGACGTCGCCCGGCTTTCCCTTGAACTCGTACTCGTGCCAGATCGTGTCGGGCGCGAGCACGGGATCGGTGGTCCCTTCGATCACCACCTCGAACCGTTGCTTTGTAACCGAGCCGAACGCCCCGTAGGTCCCGACGATGTGGAATGGATCGAAGCTCGCGTTCATGATCTGCCGCCGCGAGAGCAGGTTTCGCGCGGGCCGGTAGCTCAGGAACACGATGAGGGCTGTCACCGCGAGAACGATCGCGAGATACCACACCGGAGTGGTCTGGGGCCCGTAGGAGGTCAGCGGAAAGATGCGGCCGAGCGCGGCGTTGTCGAACGCCGATATCGCGAGCGCGATCGTGATGAAGTTCAGCCACGCGAAATTGCCCGACACCACGAGCCAGACCTGAGTCCCCACGATGACGATCCCGGCGACCGTCGCGATCGGCTGAGGGAAGAAGAGGAACCACGGGACCACCAGCTGCGCGAAATGATTCCCAAGGACCTCCATCCGATGGAGGCGCTTTGGCAGATGGTGGAAGTACCAGCTCAGCGGATTGGGCATGGGCTGCGTCTCGTGGTGGTAGTAGAGGCAGGTGAGATCGCGCCAGCACCTGTCTCCGCGCATCTTGATGAGCCCGGCGCCGAATTCCACACGGAACAGGAGCCAGCGCATGAGCACGATGAGGCTGAACTGAGGCGTCGTCGTGGCCGGGCCGAGGAAGATCGTGAGGAAGCCTGCCTCAAGGAGGAGCGACTCCCACCCGAAGGAATAGAAGGTCTGGCCAACATTCACGATCGAGAGATAAAGGGCCCAGAGCATCGCGAAGATCAGCATCGACGCGAACGGCACGGGATAGTCGTCGCCGTCGAGCCAGCCGGTTATCGCGACGACCGAGAGGACGACGCCGGCCCAGGCGACGACCAGCAGCTTCCGATCCGAATAACCGATGAGATGAAAGAGCGAGGGCGAAGCCCGCAAGGGGACCGCGCGGATGAAGTCGGGCGCCGGCAGGAGCCCGCGGTCGCCGAGGAGCGGCCGAAACTGATTTACCGTCACGAGGAAGGCGATGAGGTAGATGACGCCAATTGCGCGCTCGAACACGAAACGCGTGAGCCAGTAGTCGGGCGCGGCCAGCCAGTCCACGGCGCGGCTACGCTACGCGGGCCGTGGACCCGGCACGCAGTATGGAGCGGGCGCTGGCAGAGGCGGACGAGCTGGAGCTCGTGACGACCGGTCGTGTGAGTGGAAAGCCACACTCGGTCCGGCTCCGTTTCGCGTACGCGGATGGCGTCGTCTGGCTACGCACCGGCGAACGGCCCTCGGCCCCGGACGCGAGCGGTGTGCGGCGTCGGACGAAGTCGGAACGCGAGACAGACTGGCTCCGCAATCTCGAGCACGATCCTCACGCCCGAGTCCGCATCGCCGATGCCGACCTCGCGGCGCTCTACGAGCCGTCGGACGACACCGCAGTGGATCTGCGTCGGGCCGTCGAGCTCTTGCGCCAGAAATATGGCGCTGAGTGGGTCGGTGACTGGTACCTCGAAATGGGCCGCGTACCGGTGAAGCTCCGCCTGCGCGCCTGAACGATCTTTTGAGGAGGGTCGACAATGGTGTGATGACCCGTCTTCATCTCGCGGTCAGGGGAGCTGCCGCACTCTCCCTCGCCCTGGGCGCGTTCGGGCTCGGCAGCAGCGCGCTCGCCGCTGACGGCCCCGCGCCGGTCCTGGTCGGCCACATCGACGGCGAGATAAATCCGATCACCGCGCGCTACGTCGACCGCGTCGTCTCCGACGGCGAGGCCGACAACGCCGCGGCGGTCATCTTCGTGATCGACACGCCCGGCGGGCTGATCGATTCGACCTACCAGATCACGGCGCGCTTTCTCTCGACGCGCGTCCCGATTGTGACCTTCGTCGCGCCGGCCGGCGCCCGGGCGGCTTCCGCCGGGACGTTCATCACGATGGCCGGCCACGTTGCCGCGATGGCTCCGGCCACGAATATCGGCGCGGCGCATCCGGTGGACTCGAGCGGTGGCGATATCCAGGGTGACCTGCGGCTCAAGGCCGAGAACGACGCGGTCGCGCACATCGTCAACATCGCCAAGACCCGAGGCCGCAACGAGCAGTGGGCCGAGGACGCGGTCCGCAAGAGCGTGAGCGCGCGCGTGGACGAGGCCGTGGCGATGAAGATCGTCGACCTCCAGGCGAACGATGTTGGCGACCTCATCGCCAAGATCGACGGCCGCGCCGTGACGACCTCGGCCGGGCCGGTGACGCTCGCGACGAAGAACGCGCCGGTCGTCGACGATGGCCAGAACCCGATCGAGACACTCCTGCACTTCGTCGTGGACCCGCAGATCGCCGTGTTGCTCTTCACCCTCGGGACGTACGGCCTCATCTTCGAGCTCTCCAACCCGGGCCTCATCTTCCCGGGGATCATCGGCGTGATCGCGATCATCCTGGCGCTCTTCTCCTTCGGCACACTCGATGCGAACGGCGCTGGAGTGGCGCTCATGGTGTTCGCGCTTCTGTTGTTCGTCGCAGAGATCAAAGTCCAAGCGCACGGGCTGCTGACGGCCGGCGGCGTTGCGGCGCTCCTGATCGGGCTCATCATCGTGTTCCCGCCGTTCCGCCCCACGTTCCCGGGCGTGCGTCAGAGCGTCGAGCCGCTACTCGTCCTGTTCGTCGTCGGCCTGACGACGATCTTCTTCGGGGTCGCCCTGCGCACCGCGCTGCGGCCTCTACCGGTGGTGAGTGGGGCGTCGCTGCTCGTTGGTGCGATCGGCGTGGCGAAGACCGACATCGCGCCTCGCGGAATCGCGCACGTGGCGGGCGAGGATTGGACCGTGGTGAGTGAAGGGGGAGACATTCCGAAGGGTGGCGCGGTGCGAGTCAAGCGGGTGGACAGCGTGCGGCTTATCGTCGAACCGGCGCGGGGCGCCGAAGGAAAGGGAGCGGCCTAAATGAATCTGAGCCTCATCACGGCGGGCATCCTCATCGTCATCTTGATCCTCGCGCTTCGCGCGATCATCCACATCGTCCCGGAGTACCAGCGCCTGATCGTCTTCCGTCTGGGAAGCTTCGAGAAGACGGCGGGCCCCGGCATCGTGCTGCTGCTACCGCCCCCGATCCAGAGCGTCGCGCAGACGGTGGATCTACGCGAGTTCGTCGTGGAGATCCCGCAGCAAACCTGCATCACCAAGGACAACGCTCCGATCTCGATCGACTTCCTGATCTACCAGAAGGTGGTCGAGCCGAAGGACTCCTTCCTGAACATCCAGAACTTCAGGCAAGCCATCCAGGGCATCGCGACGACCACACTTCGTGCCGTCGTCGGCAACATCCCCCTGGACGACGTGCTCGCCAAACGTGAGCAGATCAACGAAGAGCTCCGGGTCAAGCTCGACGACATCACGCACCGCTGGGGTGTGAAGGTCACCAACGTCGAGATCAAAGAGCTGACCCCGCCGCGCGACGTGCAGGAGGCCATGAACCGGCAGCTGACTGCGGAGCGGACACGCCGCGCCTCGGTCACGGAAGCCGAAGGCAAGAAAGCGTCGGCCATCCTCGTCGCGGACGGCGCGAAGCAGGCGGCGATCCTCGAGGCCGAGGGTGCGCGGCAGGCCGCGATCCTCCGTGCGGAGGGATTTGCCCTCGCGCTCTCGACGATCAACGCACAAGCCATGAACGCCGACGCCCGCACGATGACCCTTCAGTACTTCAACACGCTCAACCAGCTCGGGTCGTCGCCGGCCACGAAATTCATCATCCCGACCGAGTTCACGAGCCTCGCCGGACCGCTCGCCGGCATCATGGCCGCGCGAGGCGACGGCGAGAAGAAGTAGTCCTCGCGGCTGCAGCGCTGCGGTCGTCCGCTGCTGCGCAGTAAGTCGTTAGTCGAATCGACTAGCGCGGAAGATGCGGCGCCACGCTCGGCCAGAGCGCGTGACGGCCGCCTCTTCCGCGCGGGCCGGGACGGCCATAGGCCGCGCCCGTGGTCGCGCAGAGAAGGGTGAGTACACGCGAGGTGGCATCCGCCAGGACGCGGATGCCACCTCCACGTGCTGTGGTGGTGGGGAGGGGAACTCCCCTTGACGGAAGGACAAGAAAAGCGCCGATGCCGCTGCCACGGTGCACCCCTAGAAACCAGTTTCGAACGGACGTTCGCATAATAGAACGTACGTTCGCACTGTCAAGAGCGCGGATACTCGAATCCTGAGCAGCGTCCTCGGGGCGGATCTCTTGCCCCAACGGCCTCGGTCGGTCCGCGAACGGGCGGAGCGGGACGGCCACATCCTCGAGCCAGCGTGGACCGGGACGAGAGTCCTCGTCCGGGTCGGCCATCCGGAACCGCACTTCGTTGGCTATGAGGGGAAGGTGGACGGGCCGCGTGAGCTGTACGACGCGATCGTCGCCGAGACGCAATGCGGCACCGCGATCCTGGATGGGGTCCTCGTCGAAGGCTGGAAGGACGAGAGCGATCTCGAGGTCGACGAGCACGGAAACGCGTACACGCGACAGTTCGGTGGCCGCCAGATCTTCGCGGCCTTCGACCTCCTCGAGGTCGATGGCGAGTCGCTCCTCGAGATACCGCTCCTCGAGCGGCGGCGGCATCTCGAAGGCGTCCTCGCCCCCAGTCCCAATGTCCGGCTGACCCCGTATGTCACGCGGGGCCTGCGTTCCTGGCGTGAAACGCTCCAGGCGCAGGGGTTCCGCCGCGTCGTGCTCAAGAATTGGAACAGCTCGTACACGCCCGGCAAGACGACCGATGATTGGCTCGTGATCGAAAAGCTGAAAGCAACCACACCATGACACGTCGGAGGTACTCGTGAAGGCTAATACCGCGGTCATCGACCACACCCAGCGCGACCCGTGGGAGGTGGCACTCGAGCAGTTCGGCATCGCGGCGGACAAACTCCATCTCGATCCGAATATGCGGCGGATCCTCAGCACGACTCAGCGCGAGCTGACCGTTCATTTTCCCGTGCGGATGGCCGACGGCGTCGTCCAGGTATTCACCGGCTACCGGGTGCAGCACAACACCACGCGCGGGCCCGGCAAGGGCGGGATCCGCTATCACTCGTCGGTCTCGTTGAACGAGGTGAAGGCGCTCGCTATGTGGATGACGTGGAAGTGCGCGGTCGTCGGCATCCCCTACGGCGGCGCGAAGGGTGGCGTCGTCTGCGATCCCAAGGGTATGAGCGCGCAGCAGCTCGAGACGCTCACGCGCCGCTACACGACGGAGATCGAGCTCCTCATCGGTCCGGACCGCGACATTCCGGCGCCCGACGTGAACACGAACGCGCAGACGATGGCCTGGATCATGGACACGTACTCGATGCATCACGGGTACACCGCGCTCGCGGTCGTGACGGGAAAGCCGCTCTCGATCGGCGGGAGCGAGGGCCGCAACGAGGCGACGGCGCGCGGTGCGGTCTACACGATCATCGAAGCGGCAAAGCATCTCGGTATGGACCTCGAGGGCGCGCGCGTCGTGGTCCAGGGATTCGGCAACGCCGGGAGCTTCTCGGCCAAGCTCATGGCCGAGCTCGGCGCTGTGATCGTCGGCCTCTCAGACACGAGCGGCGCCATCGCGAACCCAAAGGGTCTCGATCCGAATCGGGTCGACGCGTACAAGCGCGAGACCGGCTCGGTCACCGGTTTCTCCGGAGCGGAGCGGATCTCGAACGCGCAGCTGCTTGAGCTCGACTGCGACATCCTCATCCCCGCGGCGATCGAGAATCAGATCGGCGAGCACAACGCGCCGCGGATCAAGGCGAAGGTCATCGCCGAGGCCGCCAACGGGCCGACGAGCCCGGAGGCCGATCGGATCCTCTTCGACAAGGGCGTCTTCCTCATCCCCGACATCCTCTGCAACGCCGGCGGAGTCACCGTCAGCTATTTCGAGTGGGTGCAGGACCTCCAGAACCTCTTCTGGCGTGAGGCAACGATCAATGCGCGCCTCAAAGAGGTGATGGTGAAGTCGTTCAACGACGTCATCGAGACCTCGAAGAAGCACAAGGTCGACATGCGGACCGCTGCGTACATGGTTGCCGTCGGACGTGTCGCCGAAGCGACGCTGACGCGAGGGATCTATCCGTGACCGGACGTGATCAGGAGAAGAGCTGAGGCCACAAGGTCTTCGCGATCTGATAGGAGGTCCAGAAAAGGCCGATCAGACCGCCTCCGGCGAGCGTCCCCCGGACGAGCGTTCGCTCGTACCAGTGACGCGCGGGCGGCTCGGGGATAAGGCGATGGGCGAGCGCCCACTCGCGGAGTTCCCACTCGTGCTGGAAGCCGAGCTTCGTCATGACGGTCTCGCGGCGCTTACGCGCTAGTTTCTCGCTGGTTTGCGTTCGTTGCGCGACCTCGTCGTCGGTCCGACCCATCGCCACATACCGCGCCACTGCCAACTCTGCCTCGGTCAGCAGCGAAGGTGGCGGGATGGTCGGAGTCGAAACGGGGATTGCCAGACCGGCGACGACCCGGGCGCCGAGGACGGCGACCGCCGATAACGCTATCTGCCACGCAGCGCCCGCGAACAGATAGGTGACGAACGCCGCGACCTGTGCGAGGGCGATGGCCCACGGGTCTCGCAGTTCGTTGAGGACACGCATCAGAAGTTCGACATCGCGTTCCGAAGCGCGTCGCCGATGTTGACCTGATCGGTCACCTCATACAACGATCCGCCAGATGATTCGGCGATCTGCTTGAGGACTTCGCGTGAGGGCGAGTTGTAGCTGATCATGAAGACGCGAACGCGCTCCTCCTCGGGTTGGCCCTGTAGATACGCGATCAACTCAACGTACGATTTCTTGTCGTTGAGCGCGTAGCCGCCACCCGTAAG
This sequence comes from Bathyarchaeia archaeon, assembly GCA_035637615.1. Lineage (GTDB taxonomy): Bacteria > Chloroflexota > Limnocylindria > P2-11E > P2-11E > 3-1-20CM-2-70-9. Next base: position 19,195 of record DASPWX010000174.1, read on the forward strand.
GACGACGACGGCGTTGATTCGAGTCTGTACGAAGCTCGAGCGCACCCGCTCGACGCTGGCGCGAATGATCGTGTAGAAGGAAGCCTCATCGCCCAACGTCGGCAACCCCCGCTGGGCGCGCAGGAAATCGGCGGTGTCGGGCGCGAGGGTACCGGGCGTCGAGACTTCGCGATACGGCGACGTGTCGCCCGTGGGAAACGTCCACAGGCCGATCGCGTCGTGAGGTGCGAGTTCCGCGAAAGCTTCCGAGGACGCGCGAATCGCGACGTTTAATTTGGTCGCGTTGTCCGCCGCCACGGGTTCGAGCATGGAGCGGCCGACATCGAGCACGAACAGCGCGTGGGCGGGCTTCCTGAATTCCCGGATCCACAGACCCAGCATCTCAACAAGTTCGGGCGGGTCAGGGGGCAGCAACCGAGTCTTAGGGCCAGATGGGCTGAAATAGGGAGGCGTCAGAACCTCGCCGGCCTCACCCCGATGATTCCGAAAACCCTCGCTTTGGAAGAGCTCCTGGACCAGCGGCGTCTCCAGATACCGCTCGAAATCCAGCGCGGCCTGCCGGTGGGCGGGATCGGCCCATTCCAGGATGGCGTAGGGATGGTCCGCGATCAGCGTTCCTTCGGCTGGATACACCGCGACGAGCTTCTCTTTCGGCGGCGTTAACGGGCAGTACGGCCTGCAGAGGTCCGAGCGCGGATTGCCGCGGTTGTAGTCGAATGCTTGTTTCTCTTCGACCGCAACGGCCGAAACGTATGCCAACGCCGCCCCATTGCGGTCGGCCAGGTAAAGACTCGAGAGGAAGGTCGCGACCGAGTCGCCGTAATGCACGACGCTTGATTCGATCTTCTTGAGGAATTCCTGCGGGGCGTCACTCGCTTCAGCCGCGTTATTCGCGCTGATCAGCGCGTGCAGGCCAGAGGTCGACGTCGTTGGGTTCGTCTTGCCAAGCTTGAACTGCCCCCAAACCTGTTTCTTGTAGCGCGCCCATCCTTGCGGGTCCTGTGCAAGGTTGAAGATGTGCTCCCATCCGATCCGGGGGCCGATCGCCTCATGAAGTACATCCGCCATTTGCTGTGGCATCGCAATCACGAGTGGCGATTGCATGACGCTTTGGGCCACCGGCGGCACGAGTTCATCGCGCCCGTCATCCAGGCGGTGCTGATTCAGCAGCAGAAGCCAAGTTGTCGCGGCGGGCGACCACACGTCTGGCCGCGGAAGGCTCGACGACTCGCCGATCCAGTCATGTCTCAGCGAGCGTTCGGCCGCGCCTGATGCCTTTTGGATGATCTGGACTGTGACGCAATGCCGATCGACTGACACCGGCCGGTATGTCTTTGCAATCTCGGTCAGGAGCTGGAATTTCTCGTTCGACGATGCGACGACCAGATCGAGACACCGGCCGTTGAAGACCGCGAAAACCGTCGAGACCACGATCGCGGCAGCGGCGGTCACTGCGAGCGCTCGCAGGTTGGGTCGGGGCGCTGGTCGCCACACGGACCGCGCGCCGGCCAGCCTGTTCACGGACGAAGTCTAGATTCTCGTCCAACAGGATTCGCGTCAGTGAAGCGAGTCAGCGAAACGAGATTGGTGCGACGATCTGCGCGCCGGACATCGGCAGCGCGAGGGTCCGCCCGTTCGCAAGATCGACGGCCGTCGCGCTGAGCCCTCCGTCGAACGTGACGAACGCGAGCGCGCCGTCGGAGCTGACCAGGAGATCCTTCGCCAGGGGCAGCCCTCGCGCGACGATCCGGCGGTCGCCGCCACCCTTCGGCCAGAGCTCGAGGCGGTCCGCGACAAGAACGACGATCTCGTCGGCGGTCGGTCTCCAGCGTGCGACGGAGATGCGCTCGCCGGAGTTGGCGCCGAACTCGAGGTGCTGGGTGTACGACGCGAGCGTCCAGACGCGAATCACGCTGCCATTCTGGACGCCGAGCACGTCGTCTCCTTGCGCGACGATCGTCAGGGCTGGGATCCCGCCATCCATGGCGACGCGGGCGCTCACTGCGTCCTCGCCGACCACGGCCCACGTGATCCCCATGCCGTCCGAGGTGTAGACGCACGCCCCGACCAGGCGCGAAACGCGATCCCAACCGGCTGGCCAGTACTGGCTGCCATCAGTCAGGCGGGAGATCTCGTGGATGGATCGCGTCGGCGTGTCCACCACGCGGAGCGCCGAGAAGGGCCCGGGAGCCTCTGCTGTGCCCGCGCGGCCGCTCGACTCCACTACCGCAAGCACGCCCGTGCGGTCGGAGGACCAGACCGCGGCGGCGCCGCGCTCGGTTTCGACCACGGTCGCGAGAGTGGTGTCCTGATCAGGGGCCGTGACGTCGAAGACGCGGAGCTCGCGCGTTGCTCCATCAGACGTCACCCAGTACGCCACCCGCCTGCCGGTCCCTGACACCGCGCCGATGAATCCCTGGCCACGCAGCTCTGCGAGCGGTGCGGGATCAGTCTCACGGCGGAGCTGAGCCGGTGCGCTCTTCGCCGGCACCGCGATGAATCCGCGCGAATCAGACAGCAGCGGTCCGGGTTGCGACACCTGGGAGCTGCCGCTTGGCCGCGTCGAGGGAGTCGGGCTGGGTGGGGTCTCCCCGCGGAGGGCGATCGAGCTTCCCGCCAAGCCGGCGAGCAAGACGATGACGATTACAAGGGCGATCCAAAAGAAAAGCGCCTGGGCGTCTCGTCCGCGCACTGCCCACCGCTAACCCGCACGGCCGGTGCCAGCGGCTAGAGTGGCGCACACGCGCCCATGAGCGGCGCGACGAGACACCGCCCGGACGGGCGGCTAGATGGGCTCACGCTTGGAGCGGATCCTCGTCGCGGTTGACCTCGAGACCACAGGCTACGAGCCGCAGACCGAAGACATCATCGAGATCGGCGCGATCCGTTTGACCGTTTCGGCCGACGGTTCGGTGACCCTCGGCGAGCGATTTCTCACGTTCGCAAACCCAGGGCGCGCACTGACAGCGCCGATCGTGCGGCTGACCGGTATTCGCGACGACGATCTGCGGGGCGCGCCCTCCTCTTCCGAGGCGGTGGCCCTCTTCGTCGCGTTTGCGTTCCAGGATGGGGCGCCGACCCTCGTAGGTCACAACGTGGGCTTTGATGTGGCTTTCCTCGAGCGTGCTGGCATGCCCGCTGGTTCCGAGACGCTGGACACCGCTGAGCTTGCGTCGATCCTGCTGCCTTCCGCATCGAGCTACGCCCTCCAGCGGCTTGCAGCCGACGCCGCGATCGTGCCCGTCGCCGCACATCGCGCGCTCGACGATGCGATCACTTCTGCGCTCGTGCTCGGCCACCTGGCGCGCCTCGCCCGCGAGCTGCCCGCCGACATCCTTGGCGAGATCGCCGCGCTCAGCGAACTCCTCGGACCGAGCACGGCCGAGTTTTTCCGCGAAGCCGCTGGCGCGGCGACGCGCGCTGCATGGACGGACGACAGCGAGCATCGCCGGGGTCTTCTTCGCTCGGCCCCTCGTGGGATCGCGATGGACCGCCGTCCAGGGGCCGCTCGCTCAGAAGACCCCGACGCTGCTCGCCCCTCGCCGCTGTCCGTCGAAAGCGTGTTCGCGTCTGACGGACCGCTAGCACGCTCGGTGGTCGGATATGAGGATCGCCCCCAACAGCGCGAACTCGCCGAGGCGATCGAGCGGACCTTCGCCGATGGCGGCGCGCTTGTGGCCGAGGCGGGCACAGGTGTGGGCAAATCGATGGCGTATGCGGTCCCGGCGCTCGCGTCGGCGGCTTTGGGAGAACGCGTGATCATCTCGACGCACACGCTCCCGCTACAGGACCAGCTCGTCCGAAAGGATCTACCGGCGCTGCAGTCCGCGCTCGGCACGGATGTCGCGGTCGCAGTGCTCAAGGGCCGCTCGAACTATCTGTGTCCACGGCGTTGGCAGATCCTGCGCGGCTCGGTCACGACGCGCGAAGAGGCGCGGCTCGTGTGCAAGACGCTCGTGTGGCGTACGTCGACCGAGAGCGGCGATCGCGCCGAACTGAACCTGATGCGCGGTGAGGGCGAGCTCTGGTCGCGGATCTCCGCGAATGACGAGTCATGCGACCAGCGTCGGTGCAAGCGGACGCCGGGGATGAACTGCTATCTGCAGCGGGCGCGCGAGGCCGCGGCCGACGCGGGCATCGTGGTCGTGAACCACGCGCTCCTGCTACAGGACGCGCGGATGCGCGGCGCCCTCCTGCCGCAGGCCGAGCACGTCGTCATCGACGAGGCGCACAGACTCGAAGATGTCGCGACCGATGCGTTCGGACTCGAGCTGTACGAGCCGCGGCTACGCCGGGACCTCCAGCGCGTCGGGCATTCGCTCGCCGTGACCTCCGCCCTTCGCGATCCGGCCCGAACCGAACACGCCGAGCGCATTCGTGCCGACGTCGAGCGCGCTCTCGAACGGGCAACCGAGGTGTTCGATGCTCTCGGCGTGCTGCTCGTGCCGATCTCCGGTCCCGCCGAGGAACGCATACGAATAACCGCAGGCGTGCGCGCGAGCGACGACCGCTGGCTTCCCGTCGAGCTCGCAGGCGAGCGGCTCGCGGACGCGATCGCGGGTATCGCGTTCGCCGCGGAACGGATCCGCAACCTCGGTGGCGACGAAGACGAGCTCGCCGATCTCGAGGCCGCGATGGGCGAGCTCGCGGGCGCGCGCGCGGCGATCACGCGAGGTCTGCACGACCCACGTCTCAGCGACATCGTCTGGCTCGAGCGAGACAACGAAGGCGCGCTTGCGCTGCATGTCGCTCAAACGCATCTCGGAGGCGTGATCCGGCGGACGCTCGTCGACACGCATCGGGCAGTCGTCTTCACCTCGGCAACGCTCGCGGTTGCGGGTTCCTTCGACTTCGCGCTCGATCGATTCGGGATCGCCGACCTCGCCGACACGCTCGCCGTGGGCTCGCCGTTCGACCACCAGCGACAGGCGCTCCTCGCGCTGCCTGTCGACATCGTGCTTCCCGGCGAAGAGCGCTTCATCACGGAAGCCGCGCGGCTCATCGAGGACGTCGCTCGAGCGCTCGATGGACGCACGCTCGTGCTGTTCACCTCCCACGCAAGCCTGCGTGATGCCGCCGCGCACCTCGGTGGGCTCGAGTCGGACGGCGTCGCGGTGCTGACGCAGGGCGTCGACGGCTCGCGTCGGGCGCTGCTCGAGCGCTTCACGCAGGGCCGAGCCGTTCTCCTCGGCACTCAGTCCTTCTGGGAGGGGGTCGACCTGCCCGGCGACGTCCTCCGCTGCGTCGTGATCGCGCGGCTTCCGTTCAGCGTGCCCGACGATCCTCTCGTCCAGGGGCGGGCCGAGCGCTACGACGACCCGTTCGTCGAGTTTCAGCTCCCGCAGGCCGCGCTCCGCCTGCGGCAGGGCTTCGGCCGCCTCATACGCACAAAGACCGACTACGGCGCGGTCGTTCTTCTGGACCGCCGCGTCGTCACGAAGGACTACGGCGAAGTCCTGCTCGGTTCGCTCCCCGACGCCCGAACCGAGCACTTGCCACTCGACGGGATAGCCGCCCGCGTGGCAGCGTGGTGCGATCGTGGATGACCGCTCCACCCGCGCGCTCGACGTGTGGCTCGGCAGCCTCACGCGGGAGACGCGACGCGAGCTCTACGTGCTGCTCGATGAGCTCGTCTCCGGGCTCGACATTTCCCGCCACAACCGCTTCGGCTTTCTCCGGCTTCGGGCCGAATTCGAGACGAGCGGGGAGATCTTCGGGTGCTCGCTGGAACAGTTGAAGGATGCTGTAGCCGAGACACTTGGCGCGGATGCCGTCAAACCACCTCGTCCGCGCAGCCCGCTGGAGGCTTTGCGCGACCGCGTTCGCCGTCGCGGCCATCCAGATTTCCGCTAGGTATCACTCGAACGGGGGAGTACGGGAGGGGGACTGGTGACGCGCATGCCCTCGCCTATTCTTTGCCTCAGGTCGGCTGGTACACAGCCAGCCAAACATGGAAGAAAGGAGGGACTTAAAAGTGCTCGCATTCTTCCGTGACGACGAAGGCCAGGGTCTCGTGGAGTACGCACTCATCATCGCTGTTATCGCTATCGCGGTCATCGTCGCCATGATCTTCCTGCGCGGTCAGCTCCAGAACATCTTCAGCAATATCGGCAACAACCTCACCTAGTAGCGCCCTCTGCTGGAAATGGTGATCGGCCCGGCGAAAGCCGGGCCGATCTATTTGTTCCGAGGGTCGGGCTAGACCGCCGGCCGAAGACGCCGCATCGAGGGCCGGCCGAGGACACCGTCACAGACCCGAAGGAGCTCATCCCAGAGCTCGGCGGAGATCTCTTTTCGCGCGAGCACGTGCTGTCCCGGTTCGACCGCCTCGTCGCCGCTCGCGATGAAGTCAGCCCGAGCCGGGTCGTGCAGATCCAGGTACCAGCCACCGCGCAGAAGGTGCGTGTTCTCGGGAACGAGTGGCATCGCGCCGAGGTCCGCGTCCGAGAAGGACAGCAGGACCCTGTGCTCCGCTCGGACGTCCTTCGCGCTTCGCCGGTCGGTTTCAGGCTGAGCGACCTGGGCGTCTTCGGACATGAGCACTTCCCATCTGCGAGAGGTGCCACGCGGCACGGGCGCTTCGTCGTATTTAGCCATCTGTCCCTTGTTACTCCGCATGAGACATGCCGGGGTGAAAGAGACTTAAGAAAGCGAGTCCGATCGACCGGCAACGAGGGCACTGTGGGCTGCGGGTGGCACCGGCGAGCGGGTTGCGCGCGAGCCGCGGGTGCCCCGGGGGCCCCGCTCCGCGGCACTTCGCGAAGCGAATGCCGCGAACGGCGGGGAGGGTGCGGCGAGCGCGCGACCTCGAGCCGGGGACAGGACCCGCAGCGCCTTCAGTGCCCCCTACAATTGACGGAGATCGAGCACGAAGCTCGGTACTTCACACGCCTGCTGGCCACCCTCCGGGTGTATCCGGTAAGCAGGCGGAGGAACAAGGGAGACACGCATGGCAGTCGTCACGATGAAGCAGCTCCTGGAGTCCGGGGTTCACTTCGGACATCAGGCTCGGCGCTGGAATCCAAAGATGAAGCGCTTCATCTTCATGGAGCGCAACGGCATCCACATCATCGATCTTCAGCAGACGCTCTCGCGTGTCGAAGAGGCCTACATCTTCATGCGGGACCTCGCCGCCGACGGTGGGCAGATCCTCTTCGTCGGAACGAAGAAGCAGGCGCAGGAGTCGATCTCCGAGGAAGCCAAGCGCGCGGGAATGCATTTCGTGAATCAGCGGTGGCTCGGCGGATTCCTCACGAACTTCGTCACGATCCAAAAGCGCATCCAGCGACTCAATGACCTCATGGAGCGCAAGGAGCGCGGGGACTTCGCGACGATGCCCAAGAAGGACGCGCAGCGGCTCGACGATGAGCTCACACATCTCGATCGCTACTTCTCAGGCGTCCGCGAGCTGCGCCGGCCGCCCACCGCGATCTTCGTCGTCGACCCACACCGCGAGCACATCGCGGTCGAGGAGGCGCGACGGCTCGAGATCCCGATCATCGCGATGGTCGACACGAACTGCGATCCCGACCTCATCGACGTCATCATCCCCGCGAACGACGACGCGATCCGCGCGGTGAAGCTGATCTGCCAGAAGATGGCCGACGCGATCATCGAAGGACGCCAGCAGTTCGACGCGGCGCGCAAGGAAGCGACGCCCGAGGACATGGGCTACGCGCCGTCGACCACAGCCGAGCAGTACGAGGGTGGCATCGGGGTGCCACGCGCGAAGCGCACGCCTCGCGTGTACGAGCCGGAGGAGGATGAGGAGTACCCGATCGGCGGACAGCGCTACGAGGAGCCGGCCGAGGAGGCCGAGGCCGCCGTGGAGAAGAAAGAGGACGAGTGATGGCGAACTCAAAGGACGACGTGAAGCGCCTTCGCGAGGAGACCGGCGCCGGCGTGATGGATTGCAAGCGAGCACTCGATGAGGCGAAGGGCGACTTCGCGAAAGCGAAGGGCCTGATCAAGGAGCGCGGCCTGGCGAAGGCCAAGGAAAAGGCCGACCGCGAGGCCAAGGAGGGCGTCGTCGAGGCATACGTCCACGCGGGCGGTCGGATCGGCGCGATGGTCGAGCTCTCGAGTGAGACCGACTTTGTCGCGCGGAATCCAAACTTCCGCGAGCTCGCGAAGGAGATCGCCATGCAGGTCGCGGCGATGGATCCGAAGGACCTGGATACCCTCCTCGAGCAGGCCTACATCCGCGACGCGTCGAAGACCATCGGCGAGCTCGTGACAGGTGTCGCCGCCACGACCGGAGAGAACGTGCGCGTTCGACGGTTCAAGAGGTTCGAGCTGGGCCAGTCGAACGGCGAACCGACCTAGACTGCCGTCGATGGCCGTTCAGACGAAGGCCAAGTACGGGCGGGTGGTGCTGAAGCTCTCGGGTGAAGCGCTGCTCGGAGATCGCAAGTTCGGCATCTCTCCCGAATACACGCGGTACCTTGCCGAGGAGATCCGCAAGGTCCGCGAGCTCGGCGTTCAGGTGGCCGTGGTCATCGGAGGCGGCAACATCATTCGCGGCGCCACGATCGCCGAGCATGGGATCGAGGAAGCCACCGGCCACTACATGGGCATGCTTGCCATGGTCATCAACGCTCTCGCGCTCCAGTCACAGCTCGAGTCGGTCGGTGTGCCGGTACGCGTGCAGTCGGCGATCACCATCGCTGAGGTCGCCGAGCCCTACATTCGCCGGCGGGCCATCCATCAGCTCGAGAAAGGGTCCGTCGTGATCTTCGCCGCGGGCACCGGAAATCCTTTCTTCACGAGCGACACCGCCGCGGCGCTCCGTGCGGCGGAGATCGACGCGGACGCGATCCTCATGGGCAAAAACCGGGTCGACGGCGTGTATGACGCGGATCCACAGATCGTGCAGGGCGCGAAGAAGTACGACGAGCTCACATACCGCGACCTTCTCGAAAAGCGGCTTGGCGTCATGGACGCGACGGCCGCTGCGCTTGCCGAGGAGCGCGGGATCCCGATCATCGTGTTCGACATCTCGCAGCCCGACGCGATGGTGCGCGCGGCCAAAGGCGAGCACATCGGCACGCTCGTCCACAGCAAATAAGTGGCGCTCGAAGAGATCCTCCCTCAGGTGGAAGCGAGGATGAAGAAGGCGATCGACGCCCTGAAGCACGAGCTCGCGAGCGTCCGCACCGGGCGCGCCGCCCCGAGCCTCGTGGAGGAGCTGGAAGTTGACGCGTACGGCGCGGCGACGCCGCTCGTTTCGCTCGCCGCGATCAGCGCGCCCGAGCCGCGCCAGATCGTGATCCAGCCGTGGGACCGAAGTCTCATCAAGGCGATCGAGAAGGCCATCCTCGCGTCGGACCTCGGACTCACGCCGGGGAACGATGGAGCGGTCATCCGGCTCAATATCCCGGCGCTGAATGAGGAGCGTCGTAAGGACCTCGTGAAGCAGCTGCACAAGAAAGTCGAAGAAGGCCGCGTTGAGATCCGCACGCTGCGGCGCCACGCGCACGACGACCTGAAGTCCAAGGAGAAGAGCTCCGGCGTGACCACCGACGAGGTGAAGCGCGTCGAGGCGCAGCTCCAGAAGCTCACCGACCGGTACATCCTTACCGCCGACGAGATCGGCCAGGCGAAGGAGAAGGAGATCCTCTCCGTTTGACCGCCGCGGTCCCGAGGCACCTCGCGATCGTGATGGACGGCAATCGGCGCTGGGCAAGGCAGCGGCATCTGCCGGCGATCGCCGGCCATCGCGCGGGCGTCGAGACCATCCGCCGCACTCTGCGGGCGGCGCGCGAGCGCGGTGTCGAGTACCTCACGCTCTACAGCTTCTCGACGGAGAACTGGTCGCGCGATTCGGAAGAGGTCGGCGCGCTCATGGCGCTTCTCGAGGAGACAGTTCGCCGCGAGACCAAGACGCTCGTCGAGGACGGCGTTCGACTCAGGGTGATCGGGCGGTTGCAGGATCTCTCGGAGCGTCTGCAGCGGGCGATCGCCACCGCCGTCAAGGCAACCTCGCCGGGAACCCGTGGAGTGATGACGCTCGCGTTCAATTACGGCGGGCGCGCGGAGATCGTCGATGCGGTCAAGCGGCTCGTCGCCGAGGGGGTGGCGGCCGATCAGGTCGACGAGGCCGCGATCGCCGAGCGCCTCTACGCGCCCGAGCATCCCGATCCGGATCTGTTGATCAGGACCGGCGGAGAGCTGCGCGTTTCGAACTTCCTGCTCTGGGAGGTCGCGTATTCCGAGATGTGGGCGACGCAGGTGCTGTGGCCGGACTTCTCGGTGACTGACCTCGATGCCGCGCTCACCTCGTACGCCGAGCGCGAGAGGCGTTTCGGAAAGTAGTGCGCGACCTTCCGCGGCGAACCCTCACCGCCCTTATCTATGGGGCGATCTTCCTGGCGTCAGGACTCGTTGCCGGTCCCTGGCTCACCTTGGTGCTCGCGATCCTCTTCGTCCTGGGTCTGCAAGAGCTTTGGCGTCTCGCGTCGGCGCTGCCTGGGGTGGGAGCGCGCGCTGTCGCGATCGTCGGGGGCGTCGTTGTCCTCGCCGCCGGCCTGTTCGCGGTTCTCTATCTCTCCTCGTACGTGCAAGGGCACGGCGAGCTCATCGCGCCCGACGCCCGGGTGTGGCCGTGGCTACGGATCAACATCTATCCATGGATTTTCATGGCACTGCTTCCGACGTGGTCCGCAGATATCGCCGGGTACGTGGTCGGTTCCCTCATTGGTCGGCGGAAGCTCGCACCGCGACTCAGTCCGGGAAAGACCTGGGAGGGGACTCTGGCGGGCTTCGTGGCTGCGGCGATCGCGGTCTGGTTCGTTGGAACGCAAGTGTTCAGCCCCGGCCTTCCAACAGAAATCCTCGTGCCTCTCGCCTTTGCGGTCGGGCCCGCTGGTCTCTGCGGCGACCTGCTTGAATCTGCCTTGAAGCGCGCGGCCGGTGTGAAGGACTCAGGCACGATCTTTCCGGGTCACGGCGGCGTATTGGACCGTATCGACAGCCTCTTGCTCGTCGCACCCGTTGTAGCACTCGCCCTCAACGCCTACCGCTCTGGGATGATGGAGTTGTGACCGCACCGATCCGGCTTGCCATCCTCGGCGCGACCGGTTCGATCGGACGTCAGGCGCTCGATGTCGTCCGCGCCCAACCCGATCGTCTCCGGGTGGTCGCGCTCGGCGCGAATCGGAACGCGGATGGACTCCGTGAGCTCGCCATGGAGTTCCCGACCGCGCGCACGGGGCTCGGACCGGACGCCCTGGTCGCGCTCGCGACGGACCCGCATGCAGACCTCATCCTCGTCGCGACGCCCGGCGTCGCGGCGCTCCGCGCGACCGTCGCCGCGCTCGAGGACGGTAAGCGCGTTGCTCTCGCGAACAAGGAGGTCCTCGTCGCGGCTGGACATCTCATCCGCCGGCTATCGGGTGGGGCGGGGGACCACCTTCGTCCTGTCGACAGCGAGCACAACGGCCTCTGGCAGTGCCTCGTGGGTGAGGATCTTTCGGCGGTCAGCCGTGTAGCGCTCACGGCCTCGGGCGGCGCGTTCCGCGACGTCCCGCTCGAAGCGCTTGCCGGCGTCACGCCGCAGCACGCGCTCCGTCACCCGACGTGGAAGATGGGGCCGAAGGTGACGATCGATTCGGCCACGCTCGTGAACAAGGGCTACGAGGTCATCGAGACCCGCTGGCTGTACGGATTCGATTACGAGCAGATCGACGTCGTCTACCACCCCGAGAGCGTGGTGCACGCCATGGTCGAATACGTCGACGGGAGCGTGAAGGCGCAGCTCGCCGAGCCGGACATGCGCCTGCCGATCCAGTACGCGCTCCTCTGGGATCGCGCACCGTCGCCCGCGCCGCGCTTCGATTGGAGCGCCGATCGCTCGCTCCACTTCGGCCATATCGACGTGCTGCGCTACCCGTGCTTCGCGGTCGTCCTGGAGACGGCGCGGTCGGGCGATCTCGGCGCGATGGTCGGCCTCTCGGCCGCCGACGAGCTCGCCGTCGAGCGCTTCCTGCGCGGCGACATGCCGTTCACCGACATCGCCCCGCTTCTGCGCCGCGGCGCGGACCTCGGCGCCCG
>DASPWX010000175.1:0-17049 GCA_035637615.1 Bathyarchaeia archaeon
CACGCGTCGGACGCTCCGGAGACAGCGGTGGCCGAAATACAGTTGTGGTTTCCCGATGGGGTCGTGGAATACACGCGAGACATCGATCGCTGGATGACGGAAGACAAAGCTCCCAGCTAGCCGAGTAGGAGCAGAGCGGACGGTGGCGGGTGGCACGGCGCAGCGGGTCTCTCACGAAGCGCGGGTGCCTCGGGGACCCGCCCGCAGCGAACGATAGTGAGCTGCAAGGCGGGGAGGGTGCGCTGAGGGAGAGACCCGCGTAGCCGGGACAGGACCCGCCATCGCGCCGCGCGCCTACAGCGGGCGCAGTGCTCTCAGGAACTCGTCGGCGAACGAGGCGATCGGGCGCAGGAATCCGTCGGGTTGCAGTCCCCCAGCGAGCAGTGCGATGAAGATCACGGTTCCGACGATGCCCGCGACGGGGCGTGGCTCGAGAGTCCAGCGCTCGACGCCGCTTCCAAAGAGAGCGAGAACGGCGCGGAGCTGGCCAACGATGAGGAGCAGAGTCGCGAACACAAGCGCGGCCCCGGTTAGCGGAGCGAACTGGTAGGCGATGAGCTCCATGAAGAAGCGACCGGGGAATCCGAGCAGCGGCGGCGCGCCGATCAGCGCGAAGCCGCCGACGACGAACGCGAGTGCGGCGAGCGGGGCCTTCCGCGCCGTCGGACGCTCCGGCGCGCTTCGTCGCTCGAGCGTGCCGGCCGCGAGGAGCTGACCCGAGGCGGACGCGCCGGTCACGATCACGCTCGCGAGCGCGCCGATGATCCCGGGCCCGGAGAGGGTCGCGATGCCGACGAGTGCCGCGCCGAGATTCGAGATGACCGAGTAGACAACGAGCCGGCGCTGATCAGGCGCGCCGCTCGCGAGGAAGGCGCCGCCGACGGCTGATGTCAAACCGATGCCGTGCAGGAGGTCCTGCACCTTCACAACCTGGACGATCGCAGGCAGCAGCCCGGAGAGCGTCAGGATTTCGACGAATGCGATGAACGTGGTTGGGACCAGGACGCCGAAATACAGCGCCAGCGCCGCCGGAGGTACCTCGCCGGCGAGGAGCGCCGCGTGCGTGTGGAACGGGATCGCCGCGAGCAGGAGCGCGAAGGCGACGACGAGGACGACGACGAGGAGCACGAATGTGTTCGCGGGCTGATCGTGCGGAAGGCTCGCCGCGAGAGCGAGCGCGGCGATGCCCAGACATCCTCCCAGCGCGACAAAGCCGAAGTGTCGGGTGGCGGCCTCGACGGAGCGGTTGCGATGTACCTGGAACGTGAACGACCCGACGGGCACGAGAAGCCCGAGCACGAGGAGCCCGAAGATGGCGAGGGGCGCCGTGAGGATGAGCACGCCGAGCGATGTCGCACCGACCGCGAGCGCGGTGGGGAAGAAGTTGTAGGCGGGCTCGTCGAGCCAGACGTCGAGAACCAGAAGGAAAAGCGTGGCGAGGATGACGCCCGACGCGAGGCGGCCGAGGCCACTGGAACGCAGCTGCAGGTCGAGGATGGTTCCCGTCGTGTCGAGTGGGCTGAGGACCACCAGGGCGAATGCCACGACGATCGCCACAAGCGCGAACGGAGCGACGAGATTCAGACGCTTACGCAGCACGAACGCCCCGCACGCGGCGACCGCGAGCACGAGCGGCGCCGCCGCGATGGTCAATTCTCCCGGACCACGCGTTCGTTCACGATGAGAAACCCGCCTGCGAGCGCGATGACGACCTCGACCCAACCGAGTAACAGAGAGAGTCCCAGCTGTGGCACCGTGAGAAGACGAACGAGCAGCTCGACCCCGGTGATCATGAGGATCGCCCCGAGCGATCCGCGCACCGGCGTCTGGGCGGTGACCAGGATCGCGACGCCAGACGAGATGAGCCAGAACGCGGCGACCTGGGCCGTCACGCCGCTCGGGTCCTCGCCGATGAGCGGAACGCTGACGGCCGCGCTCGATGCGGTGCGCAATGTCGCGAAGCAGGCGGCCGTCGCCGCGGCCGCGACGATCGTCGCGAGCCACAGCCGCCAGCCGGGATCCTCTCCGTAGCTCCGGTCGCGGGCGGCGACGTACAGGATGCCGCAGGCGACCAACGCTCCGCAGCCTTCCACAGCAAGCTGCGTGACGGTGAGCTGCCCGGCGGTCATGACGTTCGCGGCGAGCGACACCCCGAGCAGGGCGACCGCCGAGTAGCGCAGCTGTCGCGATCCGTTTGCCGCGAGCGTCGCGAGCGCGACGATGCCGAGGGCGATCACTAGCGCGTCGACCAGACCAGGAGCGCGACGATGAGGACGGCAGCGAGCCACACACCGGCTCGCTGCTCGAAGACCGCGAATCCCGCCGAAGCCACCGTCACGGCTCGCTCGAGCGCCAGAAACGTTGTCACCCCGGCGGGCACCGGGTCGGCGGCCCAAACGAAGCGCTGCAGCCGTGCTGCGAGAGTGTCGAGGTCGGGGAGAAGCGGCCGCAGCATCCGAGCGGCGATCACGAGAATCGTCGCTGCCACGACCGTCCCGATCGCGACTACCGGGTCGATCGGTTCGAGTGGCCGGCCAAGGACGACGAGCGCATCGGGGATCGGAAGCGAGAGGAGGCTCGCTACGAGCGCCGTGCTGAAGAGCGCCGCGATCGCCGCGGCCATGTCGAGGCCAGGCGGCGCTTCTCCCTGCGCAAGACGGCGGCCGGCGTGCGCGAGCTCGAGGAAGAGCACAACCATGATGACGAGGACCGCCGCCACCGCGGTCGCTGGATCCGCGGCGGCTGCCGCGCCAGTCGCGAGACCGATGACACCGGTCACGGTCCACACGCTCGTCGCCATGATCGCGATGTAGGCGCGATGCGGCGGCATCCACACGCTTTCGAGAAGAGCGGCGAACGATGCGCTGACGAGGATGAAGAGACCGGCTGCGAGCGCGATCGGGGTCCCGACCGCGAACGCGATCCAGAGGGTCGCAAGCGTGACGTCATGGCGCGCGACCTCCCACTGCTCCGGCAGCGCGAGCGAGACGGCGGCCGCGTAGAGGACGGTGAGTGCCGCGGCCGCCAGCACGACGTAGCTCCAGTGAAGCTCGTCCCATCCCGCGAGCACCGCCGCGGCGACGATGGTCGTCACGATCGCGCGACGGGATGCGCGCCCGCGCGCGCGTGCGCGGAGGGCGAATGCGACGAGCACCAGACCGAGGAGGACGAGACGGGGCGCCAGCCCGACGAGCGGAAGAGGGAGGTTCGACAGATCGATGTCGGTGACGCCGAGAACGCGGAGCAGCACGATCGAGGCTGCGACGCCGGCCGGCATCGCAAGAAGACCGCGCAGCGGTTCGCGCTCCGCGGCAGCGAGCGCCTGGGCGGGTTGGTAGCGCCAGGGCACGAATGGGTACAACCCGGCGAAGAGGGCTGCGCCCGCGGTGGCCGCGAGCACCGCGCCAGGACTTATCACCGATGGCGAGATCGCGTCGAACGCGAGCGACGCTCCTCCCTGGCGGGCGATGAGCAGAGCGGCCACGACGAAACCCTGGATGCCGACGGCGAAGTAGGCCGCGATCCGCATCGCTGATGGCGCCGGCGCGACGAGGAGCGTCGCGAACGCGGTCACCGCGGCGAGGACGGCGATCGCCACGGCCGCGGCGACCAGATCGACCGTCACCACCACGGCGATGAAGACGAAGCCGATGGCAAGCGCTAGCGATGGGAGAAAGCGCGGAGAGGCCGCCGACCGGGCGTTGGCGAGGAGCGCCGCGGCGACATAAGCGGAGCCCGCGCCCACGCCGACCGCGGCGAGGCCGTCGAGACGGTAGGACGCTTGGATGGTCGGTCCGCCGGCGGCCGACCATTCCCAGAGCGCCCGACCCGCCGCGAGCGCAGGATCGCTGAATTGATAGAGAAGAAGGGGCGATATGGCACCTAAAGTGGCGACCAAGAGGGCGCTAGGCACGCGCCATGCCTGTGCGATGCGTCGCGGGGCGACGAGCAGCGCGACCAGCGACAGAGTGATCGCGGCCGCGAACAACGTGATTTCCGCTCGCACTATCACCCCGAGGTAAGGTAGCCGAGGTGGATCTAAGACTCCTCCCACAGCAGCAGCTCAAAGTCACGCCAAAGCAAATCGCGGCGAACTACATCCTTCAACTCAGCTCGCTCGAGCTGCAGGACGTCATCAACCAAGAGCTCCAGGAGAATCCCGCCCTGGACCTCGAGGAAGTTCAGGCCTGCCCGCTGTGTGGTCAGCCGCTCGCCGGCCGTGTCTGCCTCAACTGCTTCGGCACCGGCAAAGGGCCGTACAAGGGCAGCGAGGATCTCGAGACCGAGCCTCTCGAAGGGACGAGCCTCATGCAGCGCGACGAAGAAGAGGACGAGCTCGACCCGATCGTTCGCGCTGAGGCCGAGCAGACTCTCGCCGAGTACCTCTCGTGGAACACGCGCGTGCTTCTGCCGAAGCGACTGCACGCCGTGGCCGAATACATCATCGGCAACCTGAACGACTTCGGATATCTCGAGATGGCGCTCGAAGACGTCGCGAAGACGATGAAGGTGTCGCTCGCCGATGCGGCCGAGGTCCTCAAGACCATCCAAGGTATCGAGCCGTGGGGCATCGGGGCCCGCGACACGCGCGAATGCCTCCTGATCCAGATCGATCACCTTTCCGAGATCGGTGAGGAGGTACCGCCGCACGTCAGGCCGATCGTTGCTGACCATCTCCGCGAGCTCGGTGAGCACAAATTCGGCGACATCGCTCAGGCCCTGCGAATCAGCCGTGAGGACGTCCAACAGAACTGGGATTGGGTGAAACAGAGCCTCAATCCGTACCCCGCCCACGCGTTCGCGGCCGGTCCGGACGGCACGAGCATCGGCGGTCGCCAGGTTGCCCTGCGCCCTGATGTGATCATCGTTCGCAACGAGAAGGGCGACTTCGAGGTCGAGGTAATCGAGTCGCGGCGATTCTCGCTGCGGGTCAATCCGGTCTACCGGCAGCTCGTCGGACAGCTCCAGGCCGCGCGAAGCGCCGGCGCGGCCGCACCTGCCATGACGGACGACGAGCGCCAGCACATCCGCCAATACGTCACGCGGGCGAAGTTCTTTATCGACAACATCAACCAGCGGCGCCAGACGATCGGGCGGATCACCGACGTGATCGTCGACTGCCAGAAGGATTTCCTCGAGAAGGGCGTCCAGTCGCTCCGTCCGCTCACGCGTGCCGAGGTGGGTGAGCGCATCGGCATGCACGAGTCAACGGTGAGCCGCGCGACGGCCGGTAAGTTCGTGCTGCTCCCCGCAGGCGAAGTGATCCCGTTCTCGACGTTCTTCACGGCATCGCTCGGCGTGAAGGACGTGATCAAGAACATCATCGAAGCCGAGGACCGCTCTCGCCCGTACTCGGATCAGGAGATCGTCGAGAAGCTCCGCGAAGAGCACGGGATCCGCCTGGCGCGCCGCACCGTTGCCAAATACCGCGAAGAGCTTCAGATCCTTCCCGCGCGTCTTAGGAAGCGTTAGCTCTTAGCGCGACGGCCGCCGATCTCGCGTGCTCGCGGGTCCCTCCGGCGACCACGTAGGGTCGCCGGCCCCCACTGCGCCGCGAGACCGTCGTCCGCCGCGCTGTGAAGGGACCTGGCTGCCTAAGCTCGTGCGGGCTTTCTCTTCGGAGAATTCGGTTTCGGAGGTGGCGCGCCGAGCGTTTTGGAGATTTCGTCCACGGATGTCGACTCGATGTGGTAGCCGAAGGACGTCCGGCGCACGCCCGGCAGCTCCTTGCCGCGCATCGCGTCACGCAGGGCGTGCTCGCGCCAGCCGATCTTCGCAGCGAGCTCGGCCGTCGTCAGCCAGTCGCGGTCCTTGCTCTTCGTCTTCTCTGAGGCGTCAGCCTTCGGCTGGGACTTCGATGCTTTTTGCGGTGGCACAAGTCGAACTCTAGCCTGTTTGCGCCAGCCGACAGGCTGACCTAAAATGACCTCGAAGCGCTGCGGCCCCCTCCGTCGGGGCGGGCGCCTTTTTCTTGGCCTTTTCGCTTTGGGGGTCTCGTGGACGCATCGCCTCTTCTGTGGGTCGTGCCCCTATCTGGCGTTCTGGCAATCGCGGTCGCCGCCTATTTCGCGTACGACGTGCTGCGGTCGCCGACCGGAACACCCGAGATGCAGAAGGTCGCCGGGGCGATCTACGTGGCGGCGGTCGCGTTCATCAAACGGCAGTACCGGACCATTGCGCTCCTTGCCCTCGGCGGCATGGTCCTTATCGGCCTCGTCATCTATTTCTTCGAGTCGGCCCCGGGCGTTTCCGCCACGGAACTGGCGATCAAGACCTCGATCGCGTTCATCGTCGGCGCGGCATGCTCGATGGCCTCCGGCATCGTCGGCATGTTCGTCGCGGTGAAATCGAACCTGCGGACCGCGGCGGCGGCGCAGCACTCGGTCGCCGACGCGCTGCGCATCTCGCTTCGCGGCGGCGCCGTCTCCGGGATCCTCGTCGTCGGTCTCTCGCTGATCGGCGTGTTCGCCATGTTCATCGCCTACGGGGGATTCCAGCATCCCGACCAGGCGCCGTTCACGATCGTCGGATTCGGGTTCGGCGCGTCATTCGTCGCGCTTTTCGCCCAGCTCGGCGGCGGGATCTACACGAAGGCCGCCGACCTCGGCGCGGACCTCGTCGGTAAGATCGAAGCAGGCATACCCGAGGACGACCCGCGCAACGCCGCCGTGATCGCCGACCTGGTCGGCGACAACGTCGGCGACTGCGCCGGTCGTGGTGCGGACCTCTTCGAATCCACTGCGGCCGAGAACATAGGCGCGATGATCCTGGGCGTCGCGATCTACGCGGTGACGCAAAACCCCGCGTGGATCCTCTTCCCTCTAGTCGTGCGTGGCTTCGGCCTAATCGCCAGCATGATCGGCATCTTCACCGTGCGGGGGAGCGACACGAAGAGTCCGATGTCCTCGCTGAACCTCGGCTACTACATCACGATCGCGCTCTCGATCGCCGGTATGTTGCTCGTCACGCAGGTGATGCTCAACGAGAAGGGCGCCGGCTATTGGTTCTTCTTCGCGGGTGTAGTCGGGATCGTCACGAGCCTCGCGTTCGTCTTCATTACTCAGTACTACACGGCGGGGGATTGGCGACCCGTGAAGGAGATCGCGGAGGCCGCGAAGACGGGTCCGGCCACGACGATCATCTCCGGGATCGCGGTTGGCTTCGAGACCACCGCGGCGTCGGCCATAACCATCTCCATCGCGCTCTTCTTGTCGCATTTTTTCGGCGAGAAGTGGGGCGAAGCGACCGGTCTCCCACACGGCGGCATCTACGGCACCGCGGTCGCCACGATGGGAATGCTCATGAGCGCCGCATTCATCCTGGCCGAGGACACGTTCGGGCCGATTACGGACAACGCCGGCGGCGTCGCGTCGATGGCGCGCGCGTCTGCGGAGACCCGTGAGAGGACCGATCGGCTCGACGCGGTCGGGAACACCACAAAGGCACTCACCAAGGGATACGCCGTCGGTTCGGCCGCGCTCGCGGCTTTCCTGCTCTTCTCGGCGTACCTCGACAAGGTCGCGCAACTCACGGGTAAGCCGTTCAACTCCGTCGACCTCGCCAAGGTCGACGTGTTCCTTGGCGGATTCCTCGGGGCGATGCTCGTCTACCTCTTCTCGTCGCTCGCTATTCGCGCGGTCGGTCGCGCGGGCGCCGCGATCATCGAAGAGGTGCGGACGCAGTTCCGCGAGCATCCCGGGATCATGGCCGGCACCGAGGAGCCGAACTACGCGCGCGTCGTTGACATCACCACCGCGTCCGCGCTGCGCAACATGATCGCGCCCGGTCTGCTCGCCGTGCTCGCTCCGGTCGTCGTCGGCTACCTGCTCAAGGCCGAGGCCGAAGCTGCGCTGCTGATGGTCGGCACGATGGCCGGCGTGATCCTCGCGACCGTTCTCAACAACGGCGGTGGCGCATGGGACAACGCGAAGAAGTACATCGAGTCGGGCATGTTGAAGGACGAGAAGGGCAACGTTTTGGGCAAGGGCACGGCGGCGCATGCCGCCGCCGTTGTCGGCGACACCGTTGGAGATCCGTTCAAAGACACCGCCGGGCCGAGCCTGCACGTTCTCATCAAGCTATTGGCGACGATCACATTGGTGCTGGCGCCCCTCTTCGTCTAAGAGGAATCGTCGCGGCGGCGGCCGGACACCGCTTGCGGGTGGCACGGGCGAGCGGGTTGTGCGCGAGCCGCGGGTGCCCCGGGGACCCGCCACGCGGCATGAGCGAAGCGAATGCCGCGCAAGGTGGGGAGGGTGCGGCGAGCGCGCGGCCCCGAGCCCGGGACAGGACCCGCAAGCGGGGTGGGCTCAGGTAACCTCGCCGCGTGCCCGGGTCGATCGACTTCAATTCTGATCTTGGAGAGGGCGCCGGCACCGATGCGGCGCTCATGCCTTTGATAACGAGTGCGAACATCGCCTGCGGCGGGCACGCCGGCAACGAGAACACCATGCGCGCGACGATCGAGCTCGCGATCAAAAACAAGGTGGCGATCGGCGCGCATCCGGGCTATCCCGACCGCGAACGATTCGGGCGCGTACCTATGGATATCTCCGCGCGCGAGCTGATCGAGTCGATCCGGCGCCAGGTCGACTCGCTTGTCGCAGTCGCGTCGCGCATGGGCGCGCGTGTCACGCACGTCAAAGCCCACGGTGCCCTGTACAACCAGGGGGAACGCGACGCGACGACGGCGCGGAACATCATCTTCGGCATACAGGCCGCGACCAGCGGGCACGAGCTCGTGATCGTGGCGCCCCCGGGGTCGGCGATGGTCGATGAGGCGAGCGGGATGGGCATGAAGGTGGCACGCGAGGGTTTCCTTGATCGCGCGTACGAAGGCGACGGGACGCTTCAATCGCGCTCGATCGCCGGATCCGTCCTCACCGATCCCGCCGACGCCGTTCGGCAGGCGCTCTCGTTCGTCAAGGACGGCGGAGTCACCGCGGTCGATGGGACCTTCCTGAGGCTCGCGGTCGATACGCTCTGCGTGCATGGCGACACGCCCGGTGCGCCGGAGATCGCGCGCGCAGTGCGGGACGCGTTCGCCAAGGCGAAGGTAAAGGTCGCGCCGTTCCGGTCCTGAGCGACCCGCGCATCAGCGCTTTCGGCGACGGCGCGCTCCTCGTCGAGCTCGGCGACGAAATCGATGACGCGCTCGCGGCCCGCGCCCGCGCGCTCGCCGACGCATGGGACGCGCTGGGTGAAGGGCGTGCGGTCCCGGCGTATGCGTCGGTCGTGGTGCGCTTCGATCCGCTGCGTTTGGCGCCGGCGGCCGCGGAGGCGACGGCTCGACGGATGGCGAGGACCCCGAATCGCCTCCCGAGCGAACCGCTTCGCCAGATCGAGATCCCAACGCGTTACGACGGACCCGATCTCATCGAGACCGCGGAGCGCTCGAAGCTATCGGTCGAGGAGCTCATCGCGGTCCACTCCGGGCGCGAGTACCGCGCGTTCTTTCTCGGATTCCTCCCCGGATTTGCGTACTGCGGTGTTCTTGATCCGCGGATCGTGGCGCCGCGCCTGGTGCGCCCGCGCGAGCGGGTCCGCGCAGGATCCGTCGCCATCGCGGACGGTCAGACATCGGTGTATCCCTTCGACTCCCCGGGCGGCTGGCGATTGATCGGGCGGACCGAGCTTCGTGTCTTTGACAGCGCCGGCGATTCGCCGGCGCTGATCCGTCCAGGCGATCGCGTCCGTTTCGTCGCGCGATGATGCGCATTGACGCAGCCGGATTGCGCGCGACCGTCCAGGATCGCGGCCGCTTCGGTCATCTTCGCGAGGGCGTGCCGCCGTCCGGTCCCGCCGACCCCTACGCGTTCGCCGCGGCGCAGGCACTTGTCGGCAACGAGGCCGGCGCCGCCGCCATCGAGATCGTCGGAGGCCCCTTCGTCTTCCGGTGCGATGACCCTCGCATCGTCGCCGTCACCGGACGCGACGTGGCTCTACGGGGCCGCGATCTCGTGCCGGGGTGGACCGCCGCGTTCGCTCGTCCGGGCGAGACGTTCAGCGTGGTCTGCGGCGAGCAGTCGCGATTCGCCTACCTCGCCGTCTCCGGTGGCATCGCAACCGAAACGATCCTTGGCAGCCGGTCGGCCTATTTGCCTGCCGGAATCGGCCGCCCGCTGCCCGCCGGAGAGGCCCTTCCGCTTGGGACAGCCCGCGTCGACGCGGAGCGGGCGGGAGCTTCCACGGTCAGTCCCGATTACGACACCGGACAGATACGCGCCATCACGGGTCCGCACGCGCAACGTTTCACCGATGAGGCCGAGTCTCTGTTCTTCAGCTCTGAATTCCGGGTCGAACCCGCGAGCGACCGCATGGGCAGTCGCCTGAGCGGTCCACGGATCACCGCGCGCGAGGGCGAGATCCTGACGTGCGGGATCGTCGCCGGTGCGGTGCAGATCCCGTCGGGCGGCGCGCCCATCGTTCTCCTCGCCGAGCATCAAGCGACGGGCGGCTACCCGGTCATCGCCACGGTGATCTCCGCCGACCTCGGGGTCGTCGCTCAGCGACTCCCTGGCGAACGCCTCCGTTTCGCGCGGGTCGATCGCGGTCTTGCGGTGGCCGCGCTCCGTGGTGCGCGCGCGGCGCTCGAGGCCATCGCGTGACGCAGTGCAACGAGCTCGAGCGCGGCCGCCATCGCCTCGGCACCCACGTTGTGCCCGGGGCTCGATCGTGCACGTGCCTGCTCGATGGTCTCGCACGTGAGGACGCCGAACGGTATCGCCACGGGCAACGATGCCGAAAGCTCCGCGAGGGATCGTGCGACGGCGTGGGCGAGGACGTCGAAATGTGCGGTCTCGCCCCTGATCAGACAGCCGAGCGGCACGACCGCGTCGAAACGCCCGGTGCGCGCGAGCATGGCGACCGCCGGTGGGAGCTCGAAGGAGCCGGCGACCTCGAACTCCTCGACTTTGGCGTCCGCCGCCAGCGCCGCTTGGACGGCGCCGTGGGCCAGCGCGCGCGTGATCTCATCGTTCCACCGTGCGCGGACGATGGCCACGCGCGCACCGCGGTACGCATTTTGAACCCGGGCCGCAGTCTTCCCAGGGGTCGACACTTGCCGCAATCTAGCCCACGGATGCAGCACCGCCTGGTGAGCGCATGACCGACGAAGTCGATCCGCGTCTCGTCGCGCTCGGCCTCGTGCCGGCTCCGTCGGCGACGCCCGGCACGCCGGACTGGGAAACAGCGGCACCACCGAAGCCCGCCGATTGGCAGACAGCGTCTCCGCCGAAGCCCACCGACTGGGTCATCCCGACCGCACCCACCGTTGCCCCGCCGCCGCCGCCGCCGCCTCTTCCGCCCTCGCCGACGCCATCGGTGAGCATGCCGGCGCGCAAACCGCTGACCGTCGGCGATCTCTTCCCCGGAATGGGCAAGTTCAGCGGCACACCGTCACCCGAGGCGCCAGCGGCCCCACCACCCGCGCCGCCGACGTTCGCGCCGCCGACTTTCACGCCACCTCCGCAATCATTTGGCCCGCCCGCCCCACCGGCCCCGCCGCCTGCGCCGATCTACACCGCGCCGGTCGCGCCGGCGGCGCCGGAAGCGCCGCTCCGCGAGGCCCCGCCCCCTCTTCCTCCGCTCGCCGCGGCCAGGCCGACGCCGGTGAAGGCGGCGGTCGAGGCGCCCGCGATTCCGACGAAGAAAGAGAAGGCCGCGAAGCCGAAGAAGGAGAAGGAGGCGAAGGCCGCCAAGGCCACAAAGATCGCCAAACCGGTCGTCGCAAAACCGGAGAAAGTGAAGCCGGCGCCGAAGCCGCGATTCATTCTTCCACCGAGCGGCGTGCTCCTCCGCGGGCCGATCGTCATGGGTTATCCCGAGCAGAAGCTGCAGATCACGCTCGAGCAGCTCGGTTTCCGCATCAACTCGAAAGAGCCGATCGACGTGGCCTGGACCCACGTGCGCGATATCAAAACGCGGCGGGGCCGCGTCGTCGTGCGGACGAAGGGCCGGCCGGTCGCGTTCGGGATCCCAGTGGAAGGCGTCGCCGAGCCGACCCTCGCCGGACCTCTGGCGCGCGTCGTCAAGGAGGCCAGCGGCGGCAGTCTCGACCTTGCGGGTAGTTCCTTCCTCGAGCTCCAGAACGCGACCGATTCGTTGCGTGACCATTTCCATGACGAGGATGACCCGCTGGTGCCGACGGTCGTCGGACTTGTGTTCGGGCTCGCGGGACTCACCTTCACCGCGATCCTCCCCGACGCGCTCGCGATCGCAACGCGCAGCGCGATCGCGCCGGGGACGTATCTGCTGGATTACCCACTGGCGGGCTTCGACCCGCGGGTTCTCGCCGCGGCTTTCGCGGCGGGCGCCATGCTGGCGGCTGGGATCGTTCGCGTCGCCATGGGCAAGGCGGCGACCGGCTGGGCCCGCGGGACGCTACGCGGCTGGCACGAGGCGGGACGCAGGCCGGTCGTTCTCGCGCGTCGCGCCCTCGCGGCGATCGTGCTGAATCCGGCCATTGCCGCCGCAGTGCTTCTTGCCGGGGTCGTCCTCACCCTGCCGAGCCTGCGGGTTCAAACGGTCATCGACGAGAGCGGCTTCCACATGATGACGCCGTTCCCGCTCTTCGACGACAACCGCGCGTGGTCGACGGTCACTGACGTGACGGTGATCGACGCTCCGACGACCCAGCACTTCGAGGGGGTCGCTGTTGTGTTCACGTTTAAGGACAAGGGTCCGCTGTCGACCCTCGACGGCCGCCTTCGCGGCGGCAGCGACAGACAGCTCGTCACGAGCGCCGAGAAGTGGCGCGCGGAGCACGCTGCTCCCTAGCTTTCGCGATCGATGACCGTGAGCATATGGCCGAGCTTGTTCCGTTTCGTGGCGAGGTACCCGCGATTCGTCGCGCGTGGCGGGACCTCGATGGGGATGCGTTCGACCACCTCGAGGCCGTAGAGCGGAACGAGCTTCTGCGGATTGTTCGTGAGGATCCTCGCCCGGCGCACGCCCAGATCAAGGAGGATCTGCACGCCGACACCGCGCTCGCGCTCGTCCGCTTTGAACCCCAGGCGCTCATTCGCTTCGACGGTGTCGAGTCCCTGATCCTGCAGGGCGTATGCGCGGAGCTTGTTCATGAGTCCGATCCCGCGGCCCTCCTGGCGTAGATAGAGAAGGACGCCGCGGCCTTCCTGGGCGATCCGACGGAGGGCCATGTCGAGCTGCTCGCCGCAATCGCAGCGGACAGAGTGGAACGTGTCGCCGGTGAGGCACTCGTCGTGCACGCGGACCAGTACAGGCTCCCCGCTCGCAACGTCGCCCATCGTGAGCGCAACGTGCTCGGCCTCGGTGTTGCCGACCTTCGCGCGATAACCGTGGACCGTGAACTCGCCGTACTCCGTCGGGAGCTTCGCCGTGGCCACGCGTTCGACGAGGCGCTCCTGGGCCATGCGATGGGCGATGAGGTCCTTCACCGTGATCAGGCGGAGGCCGTGACGCCTGGCAAAGCGCTTGAGCTCCGGCATCCGCGACATCGACCCGTCCGGGTTGGTGATCTCGCAGATGACTCCGACCGGGGAGAGCCCGGCCAGTCGGCAGAGATCGACGGCGGCCTCGGTCTGACCCGCGCGCACCAGGACGCCTCCGTCGCGCGCCTGGAGGGGGAAGATGTGCCCGGGCTTCACGACATCGTGGGCTTTCGTCTTTGGGTCGGCGAGGACCGTGATGGTCCGCGCACGGTCTGCTGCGCTGATCCCCGTCGTCACTCCCTCGCGCGCGTCGACGCTCACCGTGAAGGCGGTGCCGAGCCGCGCCTCGTTGCGCGAGACCATCTGCGGAAGGTCGAGCTCCTGGAGTCGCTCGGCGGTCATGGGCACGCAGATCACACCGCTTGCGTATTTGCGGATGAACGCGACGGCCTCAGGAGTTACGAGCTCGGCCGCCATCGTGAGGTCGCCTTCGTTCTCACGGTCCTCGTCGTCTACGACGATGACCATCTTTCCGCGGCGAATGTCCTCGATGGCTTCGGGGACCGAGGCGAACGGACCAGCCGGCGCAACCACTCTCGGTCGCTTCGGAAGCGCGCGCGTCACTTTGCCCACGCTCTCAAGTCTAGAGAGCCGGTCACGCCCTTTTGAGGAGACGCTCGACGTACTTCGCCAGCACATCCGTCTCGACGTTGACGAGATCGCCGGGCACGAGCGCGCCCAGGGTCGTCCGCTCCGCGGTGTGGGGGATGAGCGCGATCTCGAAGAAGGTCTTGCCCAGCCCGGCGATGGTGAGCGATACGCCGTCCAGGGTGATGAACCCCTTCATGACGATGTAGCGGGCGAGGCCTTTCGGCAGCGCGAAGCGCAGTCGTGCTGCGCTGCCGCCCTCGTCGCGGCGAGCCACAAGCTTCGACGTCGCGTCGACATGTCCCTGCACGAAATGTCCCCCGAGCGCGGTCGTCGGCGTCGCCGCGGACTCGAGGTTCACGCGAGTTCCGCGCATCGCACGTCCGAGTGTCGTCCGCGCGAGAGTCTCGGCGACGAGGTCGACGGCGAAACCGTGCGTGTCTCGCTCCACGACGGTGAGGCACGCGCCGGCGATGTTGACGCTCGCGTCGATGCCGAGATCCTGCGCGACGGCCGACGACGAGATCTCGAGTCGCATGCCCGACGCGTTCGGCCCTGCGTGGCGGACGGTCCCGATCTCTTGGACGATGCCGGTGAACATCTAGTCAAGGGCTCCTTCCAACGCGAGGTCGTTGCCGAGCCTTCGCACGCGCAGGTCGCGCAGATCGCTCGCTTTCGGGACGCCCTCGAGCGCCGGCGGCCCGTCCCCGCCCGCGATGGGCGAGAGGAGGAGCAGCACGCGATCGGCGAGACCTCCACGCACGAGCGCGCCGGCGATGTGCGGCCCGGCCTCGCTCATCACGGTGTTCACGCCGTGCTCTCCGAGCCAGCGCAGCACGGCGCCGAGATCCAGACCTCCGTCGGCGCGCGGAGCGGTGACGAGCAGCACCCCGGCTTCGCGAAGCTTGTTCGTGCGACGAACGTCGGCATCGCGCGCGACGAAGATGACCGTCCGCTGCGGATCCTTCGCGCGCACGACCTTCGCGGCGGGCGGCGTACGCGCATCCGCGTCGACGATCACCCGCAGCGGATCGCGTCCTTTGACCTCGCGAACCGTGAGCGCCGGGTCGTCGGCCAGGACGGTGCCGATCCCGACGAGCACCGCGTCATTGCGGTCGCGGAGACGGTGGACCTCGCGTTGCGCGGGTTTCCCAGACAGATAGCGCCGCCCCGGAACGGCCACGCGGCCATCGACCGTGACGGCGAGCTTGACCAGCACGGAGGGTCGTCCGCGTTTGATGCGCGACACGAATCCCGCGTTCAGGCGCTCGGCCTCGTCTTTGAGGAGGCCCTCCTCCACATCGACCCCCGCGGCCCGCAGCCCGCGGATCCCTTTGCCGTCCGTGCGCGGATCCGGGTCGCGCATCGCGACGACGACGCGTTCGATCCCGGCCTCGCGGATCGCATCGACGCACGGCGGCGTGCGGCCGTGGTGCGCGCATGGCTCGAGGTTGGTGTAGAGCGTCCCACCGCGCGCGGCGTCGCCCGCTTTGCGAAGCGCGTTGACTTCGGCGTGCGCCTCACCCGCCGCGTGGTGATAGCCCTCGCCGACGATGGTCCCGTCCCGCACGACGATCGATCCCACGAGCGGGTTCGGGCTGGTCCGGCCCGCGGCGCGCGTGGCGAGACGCAACGCCCGGCGCATGTAGGTGCGGTCGGAATCGGTCACGGCTGCTAGTCTGCGGCCCTCGTGACCGTGCTGAAGATGCCGAGCGCTGCGAATCCAGGGTACGAGCTCCTCCAGTCCGCCCTTTCGCAGCTCGAGGGCGCCGCGAAGGCCCTCAATCTCGATCCCGGGATGCACCGCTTTCTCCAGCAGCCGGAGCGCACGCTCATCGTCGCGCTGCCGGTGACGATGGACGACGGTCGCCTCGAGGTGTTCACGGGCTACCGCGTCCAGCACTCGACCGGTCGTGGCCCGGGCAAGGGCGGGATCCGCTTCCACCCGTCGGTCACGCTCGAGGAGGTACAGGGGCTCGCCATGCTCATGACGTTCAAGTGCGCGGTGACCGATCTTCCCCTCGGGGGCGCCAAGGGCGGTGTGGCCGTCGATCCACGGAAGCTCTCGAGGAACGAGGTCCAACGCCTCACAAAGCGCTACACGGCCGCGATCCTTCCGATCATCGGGCCGGAGCAGGACATTCCCGCACCGGACGTGAACACCGACGAGCAGACCATGGCGTGGATCGTCGACACCGTGACGATGATGACCGGCAAGCATTCTCCCGAGGTCGTCACCGGCAAGCCGGTCGAGCTCGGCGGATCGCGCGGCCGGACCGAGGCGACGGGCCGCGGGGTCGCGTTCGTCGCGCTCGAGGTCCTTCGTCGTGAGGGGAAGGATCCTGCCGACACTCGCGTCGCGATCCAGGGCTTCGGCAACGTCGGCAGCGTCACCGCGAAGTCGCTCGCCGCCGCAGGGTGCCGGATCGTCGCGATCTCCGACGTGAGCGGCGGCTACTCCGCACCGGACGGCATTGACATCGCGCGGGCGATCGAGCACGTGCGCCGCAACCCGGCGCGAACGCTCGACGGCCTTGCCGGCGTGACGCGGATCTCGAACGCGGAGCTGCTCGCGATGGACGTCGACGTGCTGGTGCCCGCGGCGCTCGAAGGGCAGATCAACCGCGAGAACGCCCACGAGATTCGCGCCCGGATCATCGTCGAGGGCGCGAACGGACCGGTGACCGCAGACGCGGACCGGCTCCTCGCGGAGCGCGGCGTGCTGATCGTGCCTGACATCCTCGCGAACGCGGGCGGCGTGGTGGTGAGCTACTTCGAGTGGGTGCAGAGCCGCGCGCAGTTCTACTGGGAGCTCGAAGAGGTCGAGAAGCGGCTGGAGATCTACATGCGCCGCGCGATGGAGCTCGTGCTCGCGAAAGCGAAGGCCTACGACTCGCCGCTGCGCGAGGCCGCCTTCATCGTCGCGGTCGAGCGAGTCGCGAGTGCGATCACAAAGCGAGGCATCTTCCCCTAGCACTACGTGCGCGCCGCG
>DASPWX010000176.1:0-8178 GCA_035637615.1 Bathyarchaeia archaeon
CGAAGTTCAGCGCTGGCTGCAGATTTTTCCGAGACGAAACTGACCGCAGACGAGCCGGATTTACTCGATCAGCTCGTACGCGGGGATTGTGAGGAACTCCTTGAACTCCGTTGAGAGCGCAACGCCTTCGAAGATCTCGCGCGCTTCCTCGTAGCGGCCCTTTCCGAAGAAGTCGTCGCCCACGACGGACTTGATCTTCGCGAGCTCCTCACGCTCGATGTCGCGCACGAGCTGCGCGGTCACGCGCGGCCCTTCGGCGAGCGAGACGCCGTGGTGGATCCATTGCCACACCTGAGACCGCGAGATCTCGGCCGTCGCCGCGTCTTCCATGAGGTTGTTGATCGCTGCGGCACCGGTGCCGCGAAGCCACGACGCGATGTACTGGATGCCGACGCTCACGTTCGTCCGAAGGCCTGCATCGGTGATCGTTCCGCCAGGGATCTTCACGTTCAGCAGCTGCTCCGCGGTGACGTTCACCTCAGGCCGCTGACGGTCAAGCTGATTCTGTTTCTTGCCGAGGGCGCGATCGAACTCGCTCATCGCGGTCTCGACGAGGTCGGGATGAGCGACCCAGGTGCCATCGAATCCGTCGGTCGCCTCGCGCTTCTTGTCGTCGCGGACCTTCGCCAGCGCGGTCTCGGTCACGGCCGGATCACGTCGATTGGGGATGAACGCCGCCATGCCGCCGAGCGCGAACGCGCCGCGCTTGTGGCACGTCTTCACGAGGAGTTCCGTGTACGCGCGCATGAACGGCACCGTCATCGAGACCTGCGCGCGGTCGGGCAGGACGAACTCCTTTCTATCGCCGAGCTTCTTGATGATGCTGAACATGTAATCCCAGCGCCCGGCGTTCAGACCCGCGCTGTGATCGCGGAGCTCGTAGAGCGTCTCCTCCATCTCGAACGCGAGTGGCAGGACCTCGACGAGCACCGTCGCCTTGATCTTGCCGTGACCGAGGTCGAGCTCCTTCTCGGTCCAATCGAAGATGTCGTTCCAGAGGCGTGCCTCGCGGTGGCTCTCCATCTTCGGCAGATAGAAGTACGGCCCGCTCCCTCGCTCCAGCAGCCGCCTCGCGTTGTGGAAGGCGTAGAGCCCGAAGTCGAACACCGCGCCGGATATCGGAGCGCCATCGATTTGGAGGTGCCGCTCCACCAGGTGCCATCCACGTGGCCGGACGACGAGCGTCGCGATCTCGTCGTTCAGCTTGTACTCGCGGCCGTCCGGATTCTTGAACGAGATCTTCCGCTCGACGGCGTCGATAAGGTTGCGCTGACCCTCGACCATGTTTGACCACGTCGGCGTGTTCGCATCCTCGAAGTCGGCCATGTAAACAGAGGCGCCCGAGTTCAGCGCGTTGATGACCATCTTGCGATCGGTCGGTCCGGTGATCTCGACTTTACGCACGCGTAGGTCCTTCGGAACCTCGGCGACACGCCAATCCTTCTGACGAACGTCGGCGGTCCCGCTCAGGAAGTGGAACGTGCCGCCGCTCCGTAGGCGCTCGGCGCACTCGGCGCGCCACGCAAGGCGCTCGACGCGAGTGGGTTCGACCTCGCGATGGAGGCGCCCGAGAAAGTCGAGCGCCTCCGGTGTCAGTACGTCGGGAAAACCCTCGTTCGCGGGTGCGCGGATCTGCGCCTCGACCGTCCGCATCGACCGTATCCTGCCACGCTGAAGTGGGCCGGCAATTCGACCTGAGCGGCAAGCGTGCGCTGGTCACGGGCGGCGGACGCGGGATCGGGCGCGCGATCGCGCTCGCGCTTGCCGAGGCAGGCGCCGACGTCGCTATCACATCGCGGAAGGCGGGCGAGGCCGAGGGCGTCACGCATGAGATCCGCGCCAAAGAAAGGCGCTCCATCACGCTCCCGCTGGATGTCCGCAGCGTCCCGTCGATCCGCGCGTGCTTCGAGGCCTTGATGCGCGAGTGGAAGACGATCGACATCCTCGTCAACAACGCGGGCACGAATATTCCGACCGACCTCGTCTCACTCAACGAGGAGAGCTGGGACACCGTCGTCGACACGGACCTGAAGGGCGTCGCGTTCGTCACGCAGGCCGCCCTTCCGCTCCTGCCGGACGGCGGTCGCGTGATCAACGTCGCATCGATCTATGGGGTGCTCGGCCGGGTCGAGCGCATCGCGTACAGCGCGGCTAAGGGCGGCGTCGTAACGCTGACGAAGTCCCTCGCGCTGGAGCTCGCGCCCCGCGGGATCACGGTCAATGCGGTCGGGCCGAGCCTCATCGAGACCGACCTGACCCGCGAGCGGATGCGCAAGGACCCAGGCTTTCGCGATGTGGAGGTCGCCCGCACCCCGCTGAAGCGTCTGGGCACCGCGGAGGACGTCGCGGGGGCCGTCGTGTACTTCGCGTCAGCGGAGGCCGGCTTCGTGACCGGTCAGCTCCTTCTCGTCGACGGTGGGACCAGCGCCCACTAGAGGGCGCGGGGCCCCCGACGTGGCAGGGGCCCCGCGCCCATCCCCCGCCAGTACGTCCGTACTCCCCCGCGGTCGATCTGGTCCCGTCGGGTGATGGGCCAGACGGTGCTCCGCCCTACAAATTGACCACGAACACGGGAGGAAGCGAAGAGACCATGGGAGGCGTTCGGCGAGTGGCCATCGAATCGGCCCGAGCCTCGACCGAGGAGCCCAGCGTGGAGTCGCCGAAGATCGACGCCGCGCCTCTGAACGTCGTCCGCATGACGCCACCGGTCGAAGCGACCCTTCGCATTCTCCTCAACAGTGTCCCGTATCTCATCGGCGCCGCGGTCGTTCGTCAGCCTGCTGTCGGCGACGCGGTGGAAGCCGAGGTCGGCCGCATGCCGTGGCTCCACGACCGTCGCCTCCTCACACTTCAGCTCCCCGACGACTCGCTCCCGGCGAACCGCGCGATTCTTCTCGACTGGCCTGTGCCGTACCAGGCGGAATGGGTCGGGGTGCCGCCGCGGCTCCTCATCTCGCGTCTTGTCACGCAGGACCGCACGGTCGGCGTGCTCCTCGGCACGTTGATCAGCCGCGATCAGATCTCCGTTGGAGCGCGCGAGGCGCTCGATCTCTCCTGCGAGCTCATCGCCGCGGCGGTCGGCAGCGACTCGCTCGCGACGCTCTCCGCGCCAGCGCCCGTCGACGAGCCACGACGCCTGGTTGTGGTCCCGGACGAGGCGATGCCCGAACCAGAGTCGTCCCTTGTCATCGCCATACCCGCCGAGTCCGAGCCCGTGCTCGACCCGAAGGACGAACAGGACGAGCGCGACCGTCAGGTCGTCGACGAAGTTGCGCGTGCACTAGACGAGCTCACCGACGCGCGGTCGATCGGTCGCGTTCTCCGCGACGCCGTGACCGCGATCGCGGGTGTCGATGGGTTCTCAGTGGCGCTCTTCAACAGCGTGCGCCGCGAGGTCGCGTACCGGTACAAGGTCGTAGGTGCCGACCCCGACTCCGCGGAGATGGGCCGCCAGGCCGTCGACGACGGTCCGGATTGCTACGCCGCTCGCCACGACCGGCGATGGCACGGATTCGTCCGCGAGATCGGCGTGCGAGGCCCCGAGGGCGTCGAGGCGCGCAAGATCTCCGTTCTCCAGTACCCACTCATCGCAGCCGACGAGATCTTCGGAGTGACAACCCTCCAGATCTTCGGCGACACCGGATTCTCCGATCACGCGACCCGCCTCGTCCTTCGCGTGATCGAGGTCTCGAGCGACCGGCTCGCCGCCGTTCGGCGCGCTGCGCGCTTCCAACCAAGTCTTTCCCCTTCGGAGTCCGCGGCGGCCGCCGTCCTCCCGCCGGTCGCCGCGGCTCCCTTTCCCTCACAGCTGAGCGCAGCGACCGAGGCCCCGACCACAGACCAAATCCTCAACGACCTCGTGACGAAATGCACCGAGATCGGTCTGCCGACGACGTTCATGGTTGGGGTCGACCCGGCCGCCGGGCTCATCCGAGGCGAGCTCATCTCGAACTCGCCCGCCGCGCGCGAGCTCGACTACGCCCTCGGGATCTCGGTGGGCCGCTTCACGATCGAGCTCTCCGACCGCTACAACGCGATCGCACGCGCATGTCGCGAAGGGCGCATCGTGACCTCGCCGACGCTGGACGAGCTCGTGCAGCCGCTCCGCGACGCCGACGGCGCCGCGACCCTGGAGCGGCTCGTCCAGGGGGGCCGTTCGACGATCATCCCGATCACCGTCTCCGGCGACGTCGTGGGTGCCCTCGTCGTTGGCCCGATGGCTGACGAGCCGGGGTTCAGCACCGTCGTCAAGGTCCGCGACCTGGTCAATGAGACCGCGTCGCGACTCGCGGAGGCGTGGCGCACCAAGCGCTAGCCCTATAGTCGCTCGCCGAATGGTCGGCGAGGTGACCTTCGCGGTCATCGGCCTCCTCTTTCTCATCGCCGACGTGCGGACTTTTTCGTCGACCTTCCAGCAGACTTTCTACGGTCAGTCGAACACGACCCTCGGGATCATGGCAACGGCCGTATTCGCGACCTCCTTCCTCGCGCCACTTGTCGGCTGGCGTCTCGGTCCAAAGCGAAGCGTCGGTATGAGCGCCGCCATGCTCGGCATCGCAACGCTCGTCGCGACGGTGTTGCGGAGCAACATTGCCGACCTCGCCCTATCCATCACTGGCATCGCCGGAGGCCTCTGGTGGCTCGGGCTTCTCCACGCCTCGCGGCCCGCCGATCGCCCGTCGCCGTTCGCGGTGGCGATGCCGATCGCCTTCTGCGCGGACCTCGTGCTCCGCGCTGCGTTTCGCACGGTCCCGCTCGTGGACGTGAATCCCGCACTCGCCGCTCCGCTCGTTCTGGTTGCCGCGCTCATCTTCCTCGCGGCTGGTGTCGCCGCGATGTCTGGGGCTCGCACGTGGGCGCGGCCTGACGCGCGGGGCGCGTTCGCGCTCATCGGTCTCCCGGCGCTGTTCCTGGTTGCTGAGACCGGTGCGACGAACGGCGCGCAGGTCGCGATTGCAAGCGGCCTGGGACTCGGCCCCGAGCCCGCCCGCGCGACGCAGCTCGGTATGGTGCTCGTCGGGCTTGGACTCGCTGCGGGCTCGCTCGCTCTTTCGCGGCGATATCCGCGAGGCGTCGCCGCCGCGATCGCCTGCGCCGTCGGAGCGGCACTCCTTTGGTACGTCCACGCGCCGGTCGTTTCGCTCGTCGGTGGTCTTGTTCTCGCGGCCGGGCTGTTCCTCGCCGCGGCGACCATCCCAGGCGCTCCCCTCAAGGTCGCCGGCTCGCCCGTGGTTGTAACGCTCGCCCTCGCGCTCGGCTGGCTCGTGTTTGTCGGGACCGCGTTCGGCTTCTACGCGTTTTGGGCATACCTGCCCGCGGTGTACGCCGCGACGGCGATCGTGGCGATCGCCGCGCTGCTCGTGTCCGGCGGCGCGCTCCCGGCCTGGCGCGCGCTTCCGATCGCGCTCGTTCCGATTGTCGTGGGCGTTCCGTTCGTTGCGCTGTTGCTCACACCTCAGTCACCGCCGTCGAGGGATCCGACCAGTACGTTCCGCGTGATGACGTACAACATTCACCAGGGTTTCAACGCGGGCCAGGTCCCATCGCTCGACATGCTCGTCGACGTCATCTCCCGCGAGTCTCCGGATGTGCTCGTGCTCCAAGAGGTCGTCCGTGGCTGGATGATCGACGAGCAGCACGACGCGCTCGGTGTGCTCGCGGAACGCCTGGACATGCCATACGTATTCGCTCCGAATATCGGTGACCTGTACGGGAACGCGATCCTGTCGAGATTCCCGATGACCGACGTCAAGCGCGTCCATTTCGCGGTGCAGCCTTCCGCGAAGCACCAGCCGCGCGGCGCGGTCGGCGTCCGCATCGGCGACATATTGATCATCACGACTCACCTCGACGATGTCGCCGACTCGAGCGCGATCCGCCAGGAGGAGGTGCGAACGATCATGCGCGAGTGGGACGGCGAAAAGGTCGCGATCATCGCCGGCGACATGAACGCCGAGCCCGGCGACCTCGAGATGGGTCTCTTTTCGGAGGCGGGGTACGGGGATCTCGCTGAGCCCGCCGGCCCGACGACGACGATGGACGACCCGCCGAAGCGGATCGATTACATCTGGGGCATCGGTGTCCTTCCTTCGAGCCCACACACCGTGATGGCGCTCGGCGCTTCCGACCACCGTGCCGTCGTCGTGAACGTGACGAAGCTCAGCCGCTGAGCAGGCGCACAGACGAGCGTCCGCGCGTTGAACAACTTTCGCCCTACGGCGTTCCATGATGGTCGTGATGCGTCTTGCCACTCTCATCGCCGCTTTGCTCCTTCTCAGCGCGTGCGGTGACCCGCAGTCCGGCGCGCTGGCCGGCGGGCGCGGCTCGGCAACTCCGACTCCCGACATCGCCCTTCGACTGATGGACCGGGTCCGCAACATGACCGCGATCGTGCGGCGGGCCGATCGAATCGCCGCGGTGCAAGCGAAATGGGGCGATGTCCTCTCTCGGAGCGGCGTCCAAGGCGGCAATGGCGATCCAAACGAGGACGTCTGGATCGTCGCGGTTGTCGGCGAGGTGTATCCGTCGTTTGGCGTGATGGAAATGGGATCGTCGCCATGCGGCACCTTTGTGTTCGACCTCGCGGGAAACGTGAAGAGTTCAGGCGCCTCGTCGCTCTCCGGTTGCGCTTCCTATTTCGCGGACTCGCTGGTGCCATCGTCAGCCCCCGTCGTCTGCGGGCCGGAACCGCAGGGCTATGCCGTCTTCGACCGCTTCAATTTCTCGCCAACGATCCCGGGGACCGTTCACCTCACGGTCACCCGCGACGACGCCTGGGTCCAGCCGCGTATGGTCCCCGGGCCGGTTCTCTACGAGGGCATCGATCAGTACGAGACCTACTGCCGGCTTGTCCACGCGGCCACGGTGCCGGGCAAGAACGACGCGAGGATGCTCGTGGGCCTGGGATCGCCGAGAGTTTCGCCATCCGCCGGCCTCGCGCAGATTTGGCTCAAGGGTGTTCACGCGATTTCGGCGACCGCCGGGGCAAACGGCGTGGTGGCGGTGCTGGCCGAGAGGGAATCAGGATTCGAGATCGTTTCTTATGACTGGCACGCGCTTGCCCCGCAGGGCGGTTACGTGAAATTTCGGTTCGTCGATGACGCCGGTGCCGATGTCACCACGTACGCCGTCGCGAACGGGCCATAACCGCCGCTAGACTGCAGGTAACCGCCGCGCTTCCTCGAGCGGCTACACGTGGGGCAGGGTCATCGCTAAGAACTTCGTCCATCTGCACACGCACAGCGAGTACAGCCTGCTCGACGGGCTGTCCCGCCTCAGCGACCTCGTCGGCCGCGCCAAGGCCCTGGATATGCCGGCCCTCGGCCTCACCGACCACGGCGCGCTCTACGGCGCGATCGACTTCTACACGCTCTGCCGAGACGCCGGCATCAAGCCGATCATCGGCGTCGAGACCTATATCGCTCGCAACAACCGCTTCGACCGCGACCCACGATCCGAGGGTCACGGAAAGCCCTGGCATCTGGTCCTCCTCGCGAAGGATTTCACCGGCTACCAGAACCTCGTCGCGCTCGTCACCGCCGCGCACCTGGAGGGCTATTACTACCGCCCGCGGATGGACAAGGATCTCCTCCGGGAACGCAGCCAGGGCCTGATCGCGCTCTCCGCCTGCCTGCAAGGTGAGCTCGCGCGTGCCATCACCGATGAGGGCATCGACGCGGCCTGTGCCGTCGCGCTGGAGCATCAGACGATCTTCGGAGAGGGCAACTACTACCTCGAGCTCATGTCGCACGGCATCCCCGAGCAGGAGCGCGTCAACGAGGGTGTCCGCGAGGTCTCGCGGCGGACCGGCGTCCCACTCGTCGTGACGAACGACATCCACTACGTGCACGCGGACGACGCCGAGGCGCAGGACGCCATGGTCTGCATCCAGAGCGGCAAGACGATCGACACGCCCGACCGCCTCAAAATGATCGACAACCCCGAGCTCTTCATGCGGACCGCCGCCCAGATGAGCGAGCTCTTCCCGAACGACTCCGAGGCCCTCGAGAACACGCTGCGAATCGCCGAAAAGGTGGACCTGAAGCTGCCGCTCGGCGAGCTGCGCCTCCCGCATTTCGAGGTTCCGGCCGGAAAGACCCCTGAGGAGCAGCTGCGAACGCTCGCGGAGGCCGGCATCGTCGAGAAGTACGGCGCCACGACGCCGGAGCTGCGCGAGCG
>DASPWX010000177.1:0-9838 GCA_035637615.1 Bathyarchaeia archaeon
GCCCGGCCCGGCATGAAGCCCGTGAAGACGTACCGGCGAAAGGAAGGACAGCCCGACCCGACAAAGTCCGTGGAGGACGAGCGGGGGCGGCGGGCGGCCGGCGTCCCGACGCCACGGGGCGCTCCAAAGATGAAAACCACGGTTGCTGGCTCGAGCAGCGAGGCCGAGAGCCAGAGCGACAAAAGCTGGTCGCGATCCGCCGAAAAGAATCAGCGCGAGCGAGCCCGCCGCTAATCGCTCTCTCGGCGTCTGCGACACTCCATCTCATGCGGGACCCGGGTGCCCCCGTCGACCTGTACCGCTTACTCGAGGCCGCCGGCGAGCCGGAGCTCATCGACCGGGAGATCCCCGAAAACGCTGAGATCCTCGAGCTCGGCTGCGGCTCCGGCCGGATCACGCATCCATTGATCGCGCTTGGGCGGCGCATCGTCGCGGTCGACTTCAACCCTGAGATGCTCGAGCTCATCGAGGGCGCCGAAACGGTTTTGTCGCGCATCGAAGATCTGGATCTCGGGCGCACGTTCGGTGGCGTGCTCCTCATGAGCACGCTCATCAACGCGCCGGAGGATGCCCGGCTGGCCCTGCTCCGCTCCGTTCGACGCCACCTCGCGCCGAACGGCGTCGCCCTGATCGAGCGGTATGACCCGGAGATCGGGAACGATCCGACACCGACCGAACGGCACCTCGGCGCGGTCACGATCCGTGTGTCGGAGATCGCACGCCATGGACATCTTCTCTATCAAACCGTCGAGTACGACGCGGGCACCCATGGGAACTGGCGCATCCGCCTCGATGGCCGGTATGTTGTGAGTGACGACGAAGTGCTCGCCGACCTGGCCGCAACCGGCCTCCGGCTCCTCCGGTGGATCGACGAGCGACACCGCTGGCTCGCCGCGGCACTCCTCTGATACGTCAGACTGACCGCGATGCGCAAACGCAAGGTCGCGGTCCTCGGCGCCACCGGAACGGTGGGGCAACGGTTCATCGGTCTCCTGCAGGGTCATCCCTGGTTTGAGATCAGCGCTCTCACCACGAGCGACGCCAAGGCCGGCAAGCGTTACGGCGACGTCACGCCGTGGCACTGGTCCGGCGAGATGCCGGCGAACGCCGCCGGGATGACGCTGCAATCGACGAGCGCGGACCTGGACGCCGACATCTGCTTCTCGGCGCTCCCCGCAGACGCGGCGGAGCAGTGGGAGGCCGCGCTCGCGAAAACCGGCCATCACGTCTTCTCGAACGTCAAGACGCACCGCATGGATGAGGACGTTCCGCTGCTCATCGCCGAGGTCAACGCCGAGCACATGCACGCGCTCGAAGTGCAGCGCCGCAAACGCCGATGGACGGGCTCGATCGTGACGAACGGGAACTGCTCCGCGATCGGGTTCGCTCTGGCCGCGGCGCCACTACACAAGGCATTCGGGATCGAGCGCGCGGTCGTCACGACGATGCAAGCCCTCTCCGGCGCCGGCTATCCCGGCGTCGCGTCGCTCGATGCACTCGACAACGTCGTGCCGTTCATCGCCGAGGAAGAAGAGAAGATGCAGCAGGAGACGAGGAAGTTCCTCGGGACCTGGGACGGAAAGCGCTTCGTCGACGCGACCTTCGCGTTCTCCGCCCACTGCAATCGCGTCTCGGTACGAGACGGCCATACCGAGACGGTGAGCCTGACGCTTCGCGGGTCGCCTTCGCCCGAGGCTGTGAAGGACGCGATGCGCGAGTTTCGCGGCCGACCGCAGGAGCTCAAGCTCCCCACGGCCCCGGAGCATCCGATCCACGTCCTGGATGGGCGCGATCGCCCCCAGCCGATCCTCGACCGCGACACCGAACGCGGCATGGCCGCGGTCGTCGGCCGGGTGCGCGAGGATCCGGCGATGGGCATCAAGTACGTCGTGTTGACGCACAACACCATCCGCGGCGCGGCCGGCGCGTCGATCCTGAACGCGGAGCTGCTCGCCGCAGAGGGTTGTCTCGGGAATTGAGCGTGGCGGCGGAGACGTTCGTGGCGCGCCTGGACCGCGTCCCGCTCAACCGGTTCCACTGGCGGCTGCTGATCCTGTCTGGCCTCGGGTGGATGTTCGACGCGATGGATGTCCTCATGCTGAGCTTCCTGCTGACCCCGA
Source organism: Bathyarchaeia archaeon (assembly GCA_035637615.1). Lineage (GTDB taxonomy): Bacteria > Chloroflexota > Limnocylindria > P2-11E > P2-11E > 3-1-20CM-2-70-9. The sequence goes on from DASPWX010000177.1 coordinate 2,121, forward strand.
TCCGCGCCGAGTTCAAGCTCGACGCGACAGGCGTTGGCCTCGTCGCGAGCGCGACGTTCGTCGGCATGTTCATCGGCGCTGCGGCGGCGGGCCGCCTCGCGGATCGCTACGGACGCCGCGCGGTCTTCACGGTGACGCTCGTGATCTTCTCGATCGGAAGCCTGCTCTCGGCGCTCGCGCCGACATTCGAGACGCTCCTCGTGGCCCGAATCATCGCCGGGCTTGGTCTGGGCGGCGAGCTTCCAGTGGCCGCGACACTCGTGAGCGAGCTCTCGCCGCGCGCACAGCGCGGCCGGATGATCGTGCTGCTCGAATCGTTCTGGGCGTACGGGACGATCCTTGCGGGGATCGTCGCGATCACCGTCGTCGCGAATTACGGCTGGCGTTGGGGCTTCGCCGTCGGAGCATTGCCTGCGCTCTACGTCGCCTACCTGCGTCGCGCGTTGCCGGAATCCCCGCGCTTTCTCGCAGAGAAGGGGCGGGCGCCCGAGGCCGACGCGGTCGTCCGGAGGGTCGAGCGCGCGGGTGGGGGGGCCCTCCTCACGCTCGCTCCGGCCGTCGCCCCCTCGCGTGCCGGCCGGACGCGGCTCTCGGAGCTATGGAGCGGCCGCTACGCGCGACGCACCGCGATGCTCTGGATCCTGTGGTTCGGCGTCGTCCTGACGTACTACGGCATCTTCCTCTGGATCCCGTCGATCCTCGCCGGGCGCGGGCTCTCGCAGGTGCGCAGCAACGAGTTCTTCTTCCTCTCGACCCTCGCCCAGGTGCCGGGCTACTTCAGCGCCGCGTGGCTTGTCGAACGTTGGGGCCGCAAGTGGACGCTCGTCGCGTATCTCCTCGGCACAGCGGTCTCCGCATTCATGTTCGGAAACTACGGAACGGGCAGTGACAACATCAACCTCAACGGCCTCTTCATCTGGGCCGCGCTGCTCTCGTTCTTCAACCTCGGTGCGTGGGGAGTCGTTTACACGTATACGCCCGAGCTCTACCCGACCTCAGTGCGCGCGACAGGCTCAGGCGTTGCCGCCGCGATCGGACGCGTCGGCGGCATCATCGGACCGTATCTCACGCCGGTGCTCGTCCCCGCGATCGCGGTCAGCGGCACGTTCGCCGTGTTCATGGCGCTGCTTGTGATCACCGCCGCCGCGGTCGCCGCGCTGGGCGAGGAGACTCGCGGACGATCGCTCGAGGAGATCGCGCCGGAGGCCGAGGCGGCGTAATCCTGGCTAACCGGTCGCGGTGTCCGCCGAGGACCGTTGCGGGCTCAGATGCGCGTTCGCGCAGTTCGCGCAGCAGAAGATCTTGTTGTCACGCTTTGCGACCGTGGACCACTCCGTGATCAGAACGCCACAGTGAGCGCACTCTTCGTTAGCCATCGTTCGCACCTCCGGAGACATTGGCTGCAGCACGGATGCCACGGCTTACCGAAGCCGATCACCTCCCGGCAACCGAGTCGCCGAGTAAGCGACCCCGCTAACTCTTATGAGTGTCCATAACTCAGACGATTCGGGGCAGGTGGGCACCAAACATTTGGTTCGTGCGACGTCTCGTCCCGCTCATCGCTTCTCTCACGCTCCTCGCCCCCTCGTGCCCGCGGGACTACGGGCCGTCGAACTACGACTCCGACGCGACAGGATCATTCGCGCCCAGTCCGAATGCCGACGATCTCGTTTACGTCTCCGGCGGTTCGGCGAAGGGGGACAGCGACTTTGTCGTCGCGATGCCGCCCGGAGAAATCTTGATCCGGATCGACGGACCGGACCGTCGCGGATGGGTGTTCGCATCGCCAACGCTCGCGTATTACCCGATGTTCCGGGCTTCGGCCAACCCGAGCATCACGATCCATCGGATCGACCTGCGTACCGGGTCGCGAGCCCGGATCATCACAGACGATCGTCCGGGTCTGCCGCTCCTTGACGAAGCCGGCCGCTTTGATACGGGCGATCCCGGATCCACCGCCCTCGCGCTGACCGCGGACAAGGCCGGACTCTTCGTTGCGCGCCTTTTGAGCGCGGGCCCGCGCGTTTGGATCGGCCGGTACGACGCCCTGAGCGGCAAGCTCCAGGCCGAACGATCCTGGCCGATCACCGCGACCGCGGCCGCGGCGAATGCGCGGCTCGGCGTCGGGCGAGACCGGCTCGTTGTGGTGACCTCGGCGCGAACAGACGCCGGCAGCGTCGTGCAAGAGATGCGGTTCCTCGACGCGTCGCTCGCCGAGGTGGCCGCGCTCGACACAAGCGACCTACCAGCGGACGAGCGCTGCTCCGCGGCACTGCAGGCGCTCGACGGCATGCGCTGGGCGACCGTCTGCGGCCAGCCTGAGGGGCGCCATGCGTCGTTTCTCATCTTCGATGGCGCTTACCGGATCGCGTCACGCATACCGGTGAAACTCGAGGTACGCGAGCGGGTCATCGCGTGGACTGCGCAGGGTGGCGCCGTCGCGATGCTGACTGATCGCGCTCGCTACGTGCGGGTGGTCGGCGAAGCCGATCCGACCTCTACATGGCTCGCTGAACCGGACGGGCGCACCGCAGTCCGGGTCGCGCGCGAGATCGCTCCGGGAATCTTCGTCGCTGAGCTCGTCACGAATTCGGCAGCCGGGTCGGGCGGGGAGACTGCAGTCCTCGAGCTCGCGACGGGTCGTGTGCTCGCCCGCGCCGCCGGCCCGGCGATCGCACTCGACTTCGCCGGCGCGGGGGACCGCCTCTACGCGCTCCTCCCCGGTGCAGAAGGCCTCGGACCACGGCTGCAGCGGTTCGACCGCGAGTCTCTCGCGCCGGTGGGCGGCGCGGCAGCACTTCCGCAACGTGACGATGTGATAGTCGGCGGACTTATTGCGGTGATCCCCGCCCGCTGACCAAAGCGACACACGTTCTAGACCTCCGTCCTTCGCCGGGCCGCCACAATCCCATCCGGTGTATCGCCGCCTTCTGATGCTCGCCGCCGCGGGCCTTATCGCGACCGCATGCTTCGGCAAGTTCGCGCTCGGCGTGACGCAGACGGTCGAGCCGAACCCGATCCTGCCGGGCGCTTCGGTCAAGCAAGAGGTCAACGTCGACGCCGATGGTCTCCTCGGCAGCGCCGTGAAGCAGGCGATGACCGACGCCGCCACGAAAAGCCAGGCGCAGGGTCAGTCGGGGACCCAGTGGCAGATCCGCGACAACTCGGAAGGCGCGGCCGTCCACCTTCGCATGAGTCGTTCGGTGAGTCTCGCCGAAGCGCAGACGGCCGTGGCAAAGACGGCGACCGGTGGATTCGACGTCGGGACGATCGCTATTCGCGCCGACGACTGGCTAATAGCACGCCACTACACGGTCCGAGTCGTCGTGTCGCCGAGCGCACCAACGACCCCGACAGGTACACCGACCGGCACCGACGCGACATCGCAGCAGCTGGCGGCGGCGATCCTCGCCGGCATCACGTATGACTACTTCGTGAGCCTCCCAGGCGTGGTGACCGCGACGAACGGCGTGCCCGGCGACAACTCGCGTCTGGTCTGGCATCTCGATCTGACCGGCGCGTCTGAGCGCGTGCTCACCGCCGAGAGCATCTACCCGGACTGGCCGCGCCTCGTCGTCCTTCTCGTGGTGTTCATCCTGCTCGGGAGCGGCATTGTGTTCCGCTCGCGATCCTCGCGGCGCGTGGTCACCGAGCCGACGCCGCCCCCGACCCAGGTCTAGCGCGGGAGCTGCGCCAGGAACCGTTCCGCGTTCTTGTATGCGATCGCCGCGCGCGCATCATCCGGCAGCTGCATGAGCCATCCGCGGATCCGATTCACGATGTCGGCGTACGCGTCCCAGCGCTCGTTGCCGGTGTACGTGCCGCCCACCGTCCAAGTGTCCGTGCCCACCATGAAGCGGTCGCTGTACTTGAGCAGCAGATCGCGCCACTTCGGATCGAGCTGACCCTGCGGCGCGACGTCATCGCGGAGCGAGAGCTCGACGGATAGCTTCGGCCACCTGGACATGAGCGCGTCGATCTGCTCGGGAGTCGCGGTGACACCGGCGTGCGCCCAGAGAACGATCTGGTCGCCGCCGACGTAGCTCAGAAGCTCCGCCACCGCGCGCGCATCGGCGTGCGCCTGGAGAAAGAGGTTCTTGGACTGCGCGAAGGCGATGACGCTCTTCACGACCGGAAGCGTGATCTGCCCGACGTTGAGGTGAAACTCGCCGAAACCGCGATGCTGTCCGGCGCGATACGCGGACTCGACGTACGGCACGATCGTGCCATCCCTCGCCCACGAGAAGACGTCCGAGCCGTTGCGATAGGGGCCGAGCATCGGGATCACGCGATCGCCGAGCAGCGCCTTGAGACGGAACGTGCCCTCATCGGGTGCGCTCGACACGAGCGCGGCCGTGACGCTGAGCGAGTCGAGGAGGGCCTGGATCTTCTCCGGCGGATACGCCACCCATGATTCACGGCTGTAGTGCATATGCGCATCGAAGATCGGTAGCACGCTCGGAGTGGGGGAGGGCGTGGGCGAAGGCGACGGCGTCGGGCTGGGGGTCGGCGAGACGACCGCGACCGTCGCGATGGAGCTCGGCGACGGCGAACTGACCGCGGGCCGTGCGCACGCGGCGAGTAACACAAACACAACGAGCAAGACTCGGACCATCACGCTCTAGGGTCTCACGGCGTTTGCTTTGTGAGATGGCGATCCAGTGGCGAGGTCCGGTGCCAGCAAGCAACTACACGGTCGGGCGCGGCGGCAGCTCCGTCGAGCTGATCGTCGACCACTGGACCGTCGTCATGTTCGAGGGCGCGATCCGTAGGTTCCTGAACACGGCCAGCACCCTGTCCGCGCATTACGTCATCGGTTCGGACGGACGCGTCGCGCAGCTCGTGAGCGAGGACGACACCGCGTATCACGCCGGCGTGTTCTCCGTGAACCAGCGCTCCATCGGAATTGAACACGAGGCCGGTCCAGCGATGCCGCCGAGCGACGCGCTCTACGCCGCGTCCGCGCGGCTGCACGCCGACATCGCGGCCCGCCACGGACTCGCGTTAGGAGTCGGCGCGACTGTGTTGCCGCATCACGCAATCGTGCCGACGGAGTGTCCGGGCACGCTCGATCTCGACCGCATCGTTCGCGAAGCTTCGGAGGAGGACGACATGTTCACGGACGCAGACCGCGCGATGCTCAAGCGCGTGTACGACCACCTCGAGGCGTACGAGCCGTTGACCTGGACGAAGCGGCTGCAGCTCTGGCTCGCGAGGGCTTTGTCGACCGGGTTGCCGCAGGCCGACCTTTCGGGGCCGGACGTCGAGACGGGGCAGGCGTTCGACGCGAAGACGGCTTCTCGGCGCTGACCGATGCGCGCCTGCGCGGCGTGCTGAGGTAGTGGTGCCAGAGCACGCGGGCCGCGACCGCGCGCCAGGGACTCCAGGCGCGCGTGATGCGTTCGATGCGCTCCGCGCTCGGTAGCGAGCGCATCCGCTTCACCTCACGGATCGCGGCCACGAGCGCGAGGTCGCCGGCTGGCCAAATGTCGGCCCGGCCCAGCGCCATCAGGAGATAGATGTCCGCTGTCCATGCCCCGACACCCCTCAGCGTGATCAATGCAGCTCGTGCCTCGTGGTCGTCGAGCTCGGCGAGCGCGCGCGGGTCGAATTCGCCGGCGACGATCGCGCGCGCGAGATCTCGGATGTAGCCGCTCTTCTGCCGAGTGAGCCCGGCGCCTCGGAGGTCGGCCTCGGCGAGGGCCGCGACGCTCTCGGGCGTCACGACGCCGGCGAGCCGCTCCAGCCTTCCATAGGCGGCGCGCCCGGCCGAGAGGGAGATCTGTTGCTCGAGGATTATCTGCACGAGAGTCTCGAACCCCGGCGGGCGATCCCAGAGGGGCGGCGCTCCATGCCGCGCGACCACCGAAGCGAGATGCGGATCCCGCCGCGAAAGCTCAGCGACGCCCTCAGCGAGCGTGTCGGGAGTCAGCTGCAGCACTACATCCTTCAAACGGACTAACGACTGGTTTGTGAGACAGGTGGATCGCGATAGCGGCTTTTTGTTCACCGACCATTGACCGAAGCGCGCCGGGCGGCAAAGCGAGCGCGCACTTGTTCTGGCACCGGTCGTGCTGCGAGGCGGAAGGACATTCCCTCAAATTCCGATCGTAAGCGGGAGGTACTCGCATGCCACCCAGCGCTCACCGGGCGCGCGCCCTTTCTTCGGTCATGGTGATGCTCTTCGTCGCGTCGCTCAGTACATCTTTTGGCGCGGGTTCGGTCGCCGCCGCGACGTCCCTTCTCGGCGGCGCACCCCTTGTGATGGCGCTGCCCTCGGCGGCCACCTTCAATACAAACCTGCTGCTCGCCGGCAGCAGCAGCGCCGGGGAGCCCAGCATCCGGACGGACCGATTCGGACGGTCGTTCGTCATCGGCCCGACCGGGGTGCCCGCCGGCTGCAAGGCCTTTCGCGTGACGCACGACGGATCGGCGTCGACCTTCCTCGGATTCCCTGATCACACCGCCGGAGGGGGTGACTGCGACTGGGCAATCGGACCGCAAGAGACTGCGACCCTGCCCGGCTTCGGAGCCCCGACGGACGACGGTCTCGCGTACTCGAGCCTGACTCTCGCCAACATCACCACGGGCAAGTCCAACGACGGCGGCACCACTTTCGGTCCGCCGAACGCCTTCTCCCAGCAGGTCGCGGGAGATGACCGCATGTGGATGGCGGCCGACCCGAAGCTCAACAGCCTCGGCTTCGACGACGTCTACATGACCTATCACGACGTCACCATCGTCGACATCCAGCTCGGCGTCTCGAGGGACGGTGGCCAGACCTATGTTCAAAGCGGTCCGATCATCAACCCGACCGACGTGCCGCAGACGCAGTGGCAGGGTTCGGTCAACTCGCCACCAGGACCCGCCGGAAACGGACTGGGCAACATCGTCGCCCGCAGGCCGACCGGGGGCGCGCTGACGCTCTATTCGATCTTCGTCACGCCCGACAGCTCCCAGGACAACATCAACCAGGGACTCGCGGCAACTGGAAACTTCAACCGTGTGTATGAGGCTGTGGGCACCGTCACCGACGTACCCGCACCCGGCGCGGCGATCATCAGCTGGCGGAATTACGAGGTCTACCACGGCCCGATCGGCTCCCGGTACGACCGGATCTTCCCGATTACCGTGGTCGATGCCGCCGGAAAGGTCTACGCGATCTGGACCGACGGCAATGCCATCATGGTGAAGACCGACGCCACCGGTACCGGCTGGAACCCGGCGACGGCGCCAACTCTCATCGCAAATCCCACCGGCGTGAACACCGCGATCATGCCGTGGGCTGCGGCGGGCGCGGGCGGCATCGCCGATGTCGTTTTCTACGGAGCGGCCGGCGGAAGCGGCGCGCAACCCAACCCGCAGGACGACCCGAACAACCAGTGGAACGTCTACATGGCCCAGACCATCGATGGGGGATCGACCTGGGGCGTCTTCAAGGCGAGCGACCACACGATCCACACGGGCCCCATCTGCATCGACGGTCTTGGGTGCAACCTCAGCACACCGGCGCGAGACCGCACGCTGCTCGATTTCTTCCAGGTCTCGATCGACCCGACGAACGGCGCGGCCGACATCGCCTACAGCGACGACCACGCCGCCCCTGGGAACTCGGTCTTGTACTTCACGCGGCAATGCACCGGAACGAGCTCTACGACAGGAGCGGCGCTCGTCAATGACTGCAAAGTGCCGCCGCCTCCGGTGGCACCGCCGCAGGG
>DASPWX010000178.1:0-11441 GCA_035637615.1 Bathyarchaeia archaeon
CCGCGGCATAGCGAACCAATGACGACAAAGGGAGCAGGGCATTCGTCCCTGCTCCCTTTTTTGATTGCAGCGCCTGTCTGTGCGCAATGACGCCTAGCCGACCGGCACCGCCGCCGTCGTGCTGGCCCGCGCGGTGAGTGAGCTCGGGCAGATCTGGTGGTACGGACACTGCTGGCACGTCCGTAGACCCTTCGGGTTCGGCGCGAATTCCCGCGCGCGGATCCGCGCCGCCGTACCCGTGACCAGGCCGCGGACCGCGCCGATGCTGTCCTCGGTCGGCGTGACCGTGCCGCGCTCACCGCTCTCCAGAAAGTGCAGCGCCGTTTGGATCGGCCGTTCCCCGTAGACGCGCTCGTGCGCCAACGCGTAGAGCCGCAGCTGGAGGCTCTCGTTCGCCGACCGCTGCGCGCGCCCACTTCCCTCTTCGTCGGCGCCCGCCTTGTAGTCGATGACGACGGCGCCGTTCGGAGTCCGATCGACGCGGTCCCACCGACCCACGACGCGGTCCTTTCCGAGCATGAAGCTGAAGCGCTGCTCGACAAGATCCGGCGGCGGCAGTCCCCGCTCCTGCTCGTAGAACCGCCGCAGCGAGGCGAGTCCTGCCTGGAATCGCTCGCTCTCGTGCGCCGGGCTGATGAAGCCCTCGGCGAGCCACGCCGCGCGGAAGACCGCCTGGACCTCGGCGAGATCGGGCTCCGCGCCGTCACGCTTTCGGCGGAGGTAGTCCCGTACCGCTTCGTGAAGCGCGAGCCCGTAGGTCATCTGCGGCGTCGGCAGCGTCGGTATCTGGAGGACGTGCTTGAAGCGATAGAGAAGAGCGCACTTCTGGTAATCGTCGATCGCTTCATACGAGACCGTTAGAACGTCGTCGGCTCCGAGTGCCGGCAGCGGCGCGTCGGCCTCCCGGGGTGGATGCTGGAACCGTTCGAGCTCTTGGGCCACCTGGAGCCGCGAGCTCAAACGGGATGGCTCGCGACCGAGCGCCTCCGCGATGAAGCGGCTTGGGCGAGCGGCCCGCTGGAAGCCGTAGTCGATCGCGCTCGTGAAATAGAAGGTGTCCTTCGCGCGTGTCATGGCCACATACGCGAGGCGCCGTTCCTCGGCGATGTGCCGCTCGCGGTCCGGTGGCGGCATGCGCGTCAACGCATCCGGCAACCGGAAGGGATCCAGACGCGCCTGACCGGGGAGGCGCTCGTCGGTCGCGTGGACCAGGAAGACCATGCCGAACTCGAGTCCCTTTGCCTTGTGGACGCTGAGCACGTTGACCTGCTCGTGGGAGGTCTCGAAGTCCGCGGCGACCGGATCGTCCCCCGCCTCGCGCAGGAGCTCGAGATGCGGCACGAAGAAGGACGCGCGATCGGTCGCCAGGGCTCGCCCGGCGCTCTGGATCAGACGCAGAAACTTCGCGACGTTTCGGGCCTGCTCCTCGACGAGCGTCGAGTCTGGCTCGAGGTAGCGAGCGAGAAGCTTCGAGCGATCGAGGAACTCGAAGACGAGCGCGGCGGTGCTGAGCTCGGCCGCTCTCGCCGCGTAGTGTCCGAGATCCTCGACCAACCGCTTCGCCGAGGCCACGGCCTCCGCGCCCGCGGCTGTCTTGTCAGCGGCGATCTCTTCGAAGACCTCGCGAAGCGGTTTTTGCCGCCTGCCGCTTCCCTCCATCGCGCGCGCGAGATCGTCCGCCGGAAATCCGTAGAGCGGCGAGACCGCGAGGTTATAGACGTGTCGCGAATCGGACGGAAGCGCGACCGCCGAAAGGAACGATATGAGGAGGCGGATCTCGGGACGCTCATAGAGCTGGCCGCCGCCTGAGAAGTGCGTGGGGATCTGTCTTTGCGCAAGGGCATGGAGGAACGGCGTCGCGTCGGAGTTGTTCCGGACGAGGATCGCGAAGTCACCGAACCGTCGCTGCCGCCGAACCGCCTCGCGTGCGATCAGGTCCGCCACGCGCTCGGCCTCTTCGACTCCGGTGACCTCTTGGATGTGGTCCACATCGAGGTCGTCATTCGAGGGCCGGCCGCGGAGCCGCTTGTCGATCCCCAGCGTTGTCTCGAGCCGGTCGGGGTTCTTGGTAATGAGCCGGTAGGCCGCGTCGAGAAGACCCTGCGACGAACGCCGGTTCTCGATGAGCGGGACGGTGGTGTGATCGGGATAGCTTTCCCGGAAGCGGTCGAAGTTGCGGAGCGTTCCGCCACGCCATGCGAAGATCGACTGGTCATCGTCCCCCACGACGGTCAGGTTGCGGTGAGGCTCGGCGAGAAGTCGGAGAAGCTCGAACTGCGCGTCGTTCGTGTCCTGGAACTCATCGACGAGGATGTAGCGGAAACGGCTGCGGAGTCGCGCGGCCGCCGCTGGATGCTCGCGCAGCAGCTTCAGGGTGAGCGCGATCTGATCACCGAAGTCCACCACGCCGTGCCGATCCTTTATCCGCGTGTAGGCGTCGTAGGTCGCCGCGAGCTCTTCATGTGAGGCCGCCTCGTCCGCTTTGACATCGGCATCGAGCGAATCCCCCACCGCCTCGCGAAGCGACTTCGCATAGGCGACGTACGCCTCCGGCGAGACGTCCTCGTCGCGCGCGCGTCCGAAGAGATCCAGGAGGGCACGCACGTGCTGCAGCGGATCGCCGGCCGGCCGATAACGCTTGAGCGGCAGCGCGATCTCACACTGCGCGCAGCCGTAGAGATGCTCGCGCACCAGGATCACCTGCTCCGCGGGCGACAGGACACGCAGCTCGCCGCTCCGACCGAGCTCGAGGGCGAACTCGCGGAAGACCTCGTCGCCGAATCCATGGAACGTGCGGATCACGGCGTCGTTCAAGCCGATCGGCGTATTGATGTCGACGCGCTCCTGCATCTCGGCGGCAGCGCGCTCGGTGAAGGTGACCGCGAGGATCTCGTGCGGCTTCGCCGCACCCGAGGTGATGAGATGGACGATGCGTGCGGTGAGCACGTGCGTCTTCCCGGTGCCCGCTCCCGCGACGACAAGCAGCGGACCGGCACCATGCTCGACCGCGAGCCGCTGCTCCGGTTGGAGACCCTGAAGAATGTCCGGACGCGGCTCGCCGAGTCTGAAGCTGAGCTGCTCAGTCATCTCAGGCGATCTCGAGCGAGTGGGATCGCCGGGCCAAAACGGCGGCCCGACCGAGGGCCCCCGCGCGGTGGGGCACCGGCCGGAGGCCGGGGGGTCCGCCGCCGCGTAAAGAGGGTTTCGGTCGGGCCGCCCCGCTTGCTGGACGGCGATAGACCATGTGTTCTATTGTTGGTCTTGCGCGTAGCGCTCTGCAAGAGCGATCAGAGTACGAACTGCCGGACCCTGAGGTCCCTTGGGAGCGTGCGGGCGGTCCCGGTCAAACCAGAAGGTCCCGGCAATATCCATGTGTGCCCACTCGGTCCCCTCTTCCACGGCGGACTCGAGGAAGGCCGCGGCGGTGATGGCGCCGCCCGTCCGCGCGCCGGTGCTATTCCGGATGTCGGCCACCTCACCCTTGACCTCGTCGCGGTACTCATCGGTCAGCGGCATCGGCCACATGCGATCGCCTGCGGCCGACGCCGTCTCGCGGACGATGTCGACGAAGGAATCCGGCTTGCCGAAGAGCCCGCTGAAGTGCTGGCCGAGGCCGACCGCGATCGAGCCGGTCAGCGTCGCCACGTCGACGACGCGCTTGGCGCCCTCGCGCTGCGCGTAGGTGATGCCGTCGACGAGCACGAGCCGACCCTCCGCGTCCGTGTTGATCACCTCCACGGTCCTGCCGCTCATCGCGGTGAAAACGTCTCCGGGTTTGGTCGCGCCGCCGCCGGGCAGGTTCTCGGTGCAGGGCGCCACGCCGATCACGTTCACCTTGAGACCGAGCTTCCCGATCGCCGCGAGGGCCGCGATGACCGAGGCCGCGCCGGTCATGTCGGCTTTCATGTGATGCATGTTGTCCGCGGGCTTGATCGAGATCCCGCCGGAATCGAAGGTGATCCCCTTCCCCACCAGGCCGAGGTCATACCCGGAGCCGCCGCGTCCGCGGTGGCGCATCACGATGAAGCGGGGCGGCTCGTGGCTGCCCTGCGCGACCGACAGAAAGCTCCCCATTCCGAGGGCGCGGCAGCGGTCGGCGTCGAGGACCTCGACGCGGACGCCGGCCTCTTTCGCGACCTCCTTCGCCGCTTCGGCGACGAGCGTCGGGGTCATGCGGTTCGCGGGCTCGTTCGCAAGGCGACGGGCGACGTTGGTCGCTTCACCGACCGCGCTGCCACGGTCGATCGCGTCTGTGACCGCCTTCTCGGTGACGAGAGAGACCTGGTCGATATCCGGAAGACGCCGCTCCTCTTCGCGGGTGCGGTGCGCTTCAGGGCGCCACATCGCGTAGATCGCGCCCTCGACGGCGGCCTGCGCAGCGCGCTCTTCGCCGATCGAATCGGGTGCGACCGCGATGGCGACTTTGCGCACAGACGATCGCCAGAGGGCGCGGATACCCGCGCTCGCGACATTGCGCGCGCGCTCTGCGTCGAGCTGTCCTGGCTTGCCGGCACCGACGATGACGACGCGCGGCTCTTCGTGAAGTGTGTTCACACCGTAGAGCCTCGTCACGCCCTGCTCCTCTTTGAGCAACCGGGCGATCGCCGCGCGCGTCGGGCGCGAAAGCCACGCCGGTGGCTCGACGCCGGCGAACAGCGGGACGACGATCGCGTCGACCTTTCCGAGCTGCGAGGCGCGAACGGCACGAAATCTCATGGAGCGACCTTCTTTCGATCGATGAGCCTAGCGACGCGCTCGCGCGCCTGCTCTGGTGGGAGGACGAGGATCCGATCGTCGCCTGACCTGCGCGTCAGACCGCGATCGTCGAGGAAGCCGAGGAGCGGGAGAACGTGCTTTCGGCTCGAGCCCGTGAGGTCTCGGGCGCGGGCGACGGTGATCGTCCCGGTTGCTGCGAGCTCGGTCACGACCGTCTCCGCGAAGCGTGCGACGGCGTCTGGCAGGAACACGGCCTCCGTACCGATGCGGACGAGGTCGCCGCGCTCGGCCAGCGCCGCGACGAGCTCGCGGTCGAGGCCGTACTCCGACTCGAGCTGAGCGGGCGATGGAGGCTGGAGCGGCTCGCGGCCGAGCGCCGCTCGCGCGCGCGACCATGCCGACTCCTGGGCCATCGTCAGGGTCGGCGCGTGTGAGGGCAACGCGAGCGCGCTTCCCCGCTCGGCGATCCGCCCCTCACCGACGAGGTGCTCGACGAGCGCGGTGAAGCGTTTTGGCGAGAGGTCCAGCGACGACCGGAGCTCCTCGCGTGGCGCGCCCGCGCGAAGCGGCGACCGCCGATGTGTCGCGGCGAGCGTTCGCTCGACCCGCGTCGCGAGGGCTTCGAATGAGTCGCGCGCGAGAAGGGCGTCGGCGAGCGGAACCGCGCGGCCGCTTTCGATGAGCTCGCTCGCGGCGGCGTCGCGCTCCGACGCATCCAGACCACCCCGTGCCGCGGCGTCCACGAGCGTGCGCGGTACATCGAGCGCGGCAAGGAGCCGCGAGCCCGCGGTCGGCGCGCTGCGCCGCTCCAGGACGGCGACGGCCTCGCGCCGTCGCCGCATCCGCTCGCCCGAGATGTCGGCCACCGCTCCCCCGCCCAGAGTCTCGGGCGGCGAGGGCCGGCGGATCACGAAACGGTCGCCGACGGCGACGGCGAGCGGCTCCGCGAGCCGAAGCTGCACCCATCCACTCGCGCCGGGTTCGAGCGTCGCGCCTTCGAGGAGCGATACGCGGGCCATCACCTCGGCGGTACCCGCGTGGACCTTGACGGCTTCGTCATGGGTGATGGCTGCAGACGCTGAGCCGAGGGCCACGACGCGCGCGGACACCACCGAGACCGGGACGAGGGTCCCGGGGCGGACGACGACCATTCCGCGCTCCAGCTCGTCCTTCTCGACACCGACGAGGTTCAGCGCGACTCGGCTCCCCGGGCTCGCCGCGTCGAGCACGCGTTTGTGGGTCTGGATCCCGCGGATTCGGGCCCGCTGACCGGTGGGCAGGATCTCGATCTCGTCACCGGTACCGAACGAGCCGTCGACGAGCGTCCCGGTCACCACGGTGCCGAAACCGGTGAGCGTGAAGGCGCGGTCGATCCCCAGGCGCGGCCGGCCGAGGTCGCGACGCGCCGGCGCGGTCGCCAAGACTGTCTCGAGCGCGGACACCAGCTCGCCCAGACCCGTCTTGTCTATCGCCGACACCTCGACCATCGGCGCCGACGCGAGCGGTGTGCCCTGCAGCGCCGCGGATACGTCGGCTCTCGCGAGCGACGCCCACTCATCGTCGACGAGATCGCGCTTCGTAAGCGCGACGACCCCGCGGTCGACGCCAAGCACGCCGAGGATCGCGAGATGCTCCCGCGTTTGGGGCATCACGCCCTCGTCGAGCGCGACCACGAGCAGCACCGCGTCGACCGGCCCGACACCCGCGAGCATGTTGCGGATGAAATCCTGGTGGCCCGGGACGTCGACGATGCCAACCGCGCCACCACCCGCGAGGGTCAGCCACGCGAAACCGAGATCGATCGTCATCCCGCGCTCGCGCTCCTCGCGGAGGCGATCGGGGTCGATGCCGGTCAGCGCGGTGATCAGCGTCGACTTGCCATGATCCACGTGACCCGCGGTCGCGATGACCCGTGCGCTGGTGTCGGAGCTAGGCGTTACGGCGAACCGCGATGCATTCGATCTCGACCTTCGCCCCGCGGAGCAGAGCCGCACCCACCGTGGACCGCGCCGGCTTGTGGGTTCCGAATCGCTCTGCGTAGACCTCGTTCATCGCCTGAAAGTCGGCGAGGTCCGCAAGGAACACGGTCGTCTTCGTCACGCGGTCGAGCGAGGAGTCAGCCGAGACGAGAACCGCGGCGAGATTGTCGAGCACCCGCCGGGTTTGGGCACGCACATCGTCACCGCCGACCAGCTGGCCGGTCTGCGCGTCCAGCGCGAGCTGTCCGGCGCAAAACACCAGATCGCCGGCGATGATCGCCTGGCTATACGGGCCGACCGGCGCGGGTGCCCGGTCCGTTTTGGTGGCGCGAAGATCCATCTGCTCCCCCTTTTGCGAGCGCGCCGGTGACGGCGCGCGCGAGCACCTCATCATCCTCAGGCAGGACGCTCCGGAGGTCGAGTGCGACCCGTTCCTCAACAATGCGCGCGACGACCGGCGGATCCGCGGACCGGAGCGCCTGTGCCAGGCGGGTGGCCGACGCGCCGCCGATGGCGACGGCGAAGGATGGCTGCGTTTCCTCGGGCAGCGACCCACCCCCGACCGTCGAGCGCACCTCGATCGTCTCGGCGGGAATTCCTGCCGAGGCCAGGACCGCCGCGAGAGCGCGCGCGCGCGTCGCGATCGCGCGTGGCGAGGCGGCGATCATCCGCCAGACCGGAAGCTCCTTCTCGGCAACCCCGTCGCGATACGTCTCGAGGGTCGCGAGGAGGGCGGCGATGGTCAGCTTGTCGGGCCGGAGCGCGCGCATGAGCGGGTGCGTCCGGAGGGCCGCGATGCGCTCGACCCGTCCGACCGCGATCCCCGCCTGCGGGCCGCCGAGGAGCTTGTCCCCGCTGAAGGTGACGACGTCCGCGCCCTCTCGGACCGCTTCTCCGACGGTGAGCTCCTTTCCGAGCCCGAAGCGGGACGTGTCGAGGAAGGTGCCGCTTCCAAGGTCATGGATGAACGCGACGTTGTGCTCGCGCGCGAGCGCCGCGAGCTCCCGTCCCTCCGCGCGCGCGACGAAACCCGTGATCTTGAAGTTGCTCGCGTGCACGCGGAGGATCGCTCCCGTCTTCTCATTGATCGCGCTCGCGTAATCGCGCGCGTACGTGCGGTTCGTCGTGCCCACCTCGACGAGCTTCGCCCCCGAGCGCCGGAGCACGTCGGGGATGCGGAAGCCGCCGCCGATCTCGACCAGCTCCCCGCGCGCCACGATGACCTCCTTGCGCGAGGCGAGCGCGGCGAGAGCGAGGAGGACCGCTGCGGCGTTGTTGTTCACCACGACCGCGTCTTCAGCGGATGCGAGGTCGGCGAGGAGTCGCGCGGCGTGTCCGTGCCGTTCGCCGCGCTTTCCGGCCACGAGGTCGTACTCCACGCTCACGGCGCCGGCGGCCGCGGCGATCGCGGCGATCGCCCGCGGCGAGAGCGGCGCCCGGCCAAGGTTCGTCTGCAGCACGACGCCCGTCGCATTGATGACGGTCCGCAGCGTGAGGCGCTCGCGCTCCGCGAGAGCCGCGCGTGTCTCCGCCGCGAACGTCGCCGCGTCGCCGGAGGCGCGGCCGGCGCGTGCCCGCGCCAGTACCTCGCGCGCGGCTTTGGTGAAGCGGTCGCGCTCGATCTCGCTCGGCCGTCCGGCCCGGAGGATCGCATCCACCGAGGGAAGGGCGCGGCGCGGATCAGCGCGCTTCACCGGGCCAGGACCTCGAGCGCGCCGGGACGCACGCGTATCGAGAACCGTTCAGCGGTCGTCGTCTCGCCGTCGAGCTGCGCCCGCAACGGTCGCAGGAGCTCGATCTCGATCACCCGTGCCCGTTTCATCACGATCTTCTTCCCATCGACATGCGTCCCGCGATAGAGCTTGCCGAGTGCGACGAGAGACGACCACCGCGACAGGTCGCCGGCGAGGAGCACGTCGAGCTGACCGTCGTCGAGCGACGCCTGTGGCGCGACGTGCATGCCCGATCCGAAATGCGTGCCGTTCGCGGCGACGACGGTCAGGAACCGGCCGGTATGCAGCTCGCCGTCCACGAGAACACGCATCGGCTCCGGCCGGTACGTGGCGATCCCGACGAGCGAGCCCGCGAGGTAGCCAAAGGTCTTGCCGGCGAGACGGGACGTCGCCGCGATGCGCTGCGCGACATGCCCATCGATGCCGACGCCGGCTGAATTCACGAACACGCGGCCGTTCACCTCGCCAACGTCGATCGTTCGCCGCTGCGCGGCCCGGACGAAACGGGGCACGTCGCGCCGGCGCCGCGGGTAACCGAGCGCGCGCGCGAAATCGTTCCCCGAGCCGATCGGGTAGAGCGCGAGCGCGGCGCCGGTGCCGGCGATCCCGTTCGCGATCTCATTTGCGGTGCCGTCGCCGCCGGCCGCGATGATGACTCGGTAACCGTCCGCGGCGCCCTCACGCGCGAGCCGCGCCGCTTCGTCCGGCGCCGGGGTCTGAACGACGTCCACGCGCATGCCCTGGGCGCGAAACTCCGCCGCGATCCGTGACGCGATACGAGCACCGGCGCCGTTCCCTGCGACCGGGTTCACGATGGCGAGAGCGCGCTCCTCCGCTTGTCTTGTCGCGCCGGTCACGCGCCAGCCGGCGACAGCGCCTTGCGGATCGCGTCCTGCTCCTCATCCGAGAGCGCGTGTTTCGATCGTCCGGCCTGCACCGGCTTGGCGAAGATGCGGGTGTCGGCGCGGCCGTGGAGGCTCGAGAGCACGACGCCGTTGCCTTCGGCATCGAGGAGGGCGACCGCGAAGGACTGATCTCCGCCTGTGTCGGCAAAAGGGTTGAACCGCACGACGCCGACCTTTTGGATGCTGCGCTGAGCGAGCCCCTCGAGCTCGTGATGCAGCCGGTTCAGCGCCTCCACCCGCTCGGCGACCGTGTCGAGGCGCCGGAACTGCCGGTCGAGGAGCTCGTCGAGCCCCACGCCTTCGCCCTCGCCGAAGAGCCGCCGCAGCCGCCGGCGCAGCAGAGCGTCGGATCGCTGCAGCCAGGCAACCCAAATGACGAGCACGACGACGACGACGGCCAGTACGACGACGAGCGTGGAGAGCGCCTGGGCATCGAGGGGCATTCGCGGCGGAGCATACGGGGTCGGCTATCCTCGTCCTCCCGTGGCAAAAAAGCACCGCGTACGCGCGCGCTCCCGCCGGGCCGTCGAGGCATCCCGCCGGGCGTCCGCGGCGCGTTCATCGACGCCGGAGCGCGAAGAACAGCCGTCACGCCCGGCAACGACGAGCCGGCCGACGCGCTATGGGTCGCGCACCGGAACCTCGCGCGCCGTGGGCGCACCGTCGCAAGGCCTGGAACGGGCGGCGGCGTGGGAGCGCGGATACGTCACGAAGGATTTCCGGCGCATGGCGATCGTCGTAGTGATCGCGCTCGCGCTCCTCATCGCTGCCGGCCTCTTTCTCAACGCCTTCGAACACTGATCTGGCACGAGGCCTGCGCGTGGGTGCCCTGCGTGTTTCGCTACCTCCTCGCCGCACTCGTCGGCGCCGCTCTCGCGCTCTTCATAGACCGGCGGATCACACCCGAGCTCCGGGCGCCGCGCGGAGGACTTCCCCCGCGGGACTACGACGACACGACCCTGGCGCAGAAGGTGATGACCGAGCTCTTCCGCGATCCGCATATCCCCAAAGGCGCGATCAACGTCAATGCGGAGAAGGGTGTGGTGCTGCTGCGTGGCGAGATCGAAGAGCCAGCGATGATCGTGAAGATCGTGGCGCGCACACGGCGCATCCGCGGCGTCGCCGACGTGGAGAACCTCATGCATCTGCCCGGAGACAGCGTCCCGCGCTCGTAGCCCTTCGCGCGCTCCTTCTCAGCGCCGCTCTTGCATCAAGCTGCGGCGCGGCCGTCACCGGGAACGCCGGGGTGGAGCGCGCCTACGCCCAGCACCTCTCGGGCCTCGAGCTCACCGCGCAAGGCACGGTCACGCGCCTGCTCGCCGACGACACCGGGCCGGCGGGGACGCATCAGCGGTTCATCGTGCAGGTCGGCGGTTCGTCGCAGACGCTGCTCATCGACAACAACGTGGACATCGGCAAGCGCGTCCCGGTCGCAACGGGCGACGACCTCACCATCCACGGCGAGTACGTCTGGAACGACCAGGGCGGGCTCATTCACTTCACCCATCACGACCCGGCTCACACGCACGAGGACGGCTGGATCGAGCTGAAGGGGGTGCGGTACAGCTAGCGGACCGCCCTGTCGGCAGCGGACACGGTGGGCTGTGCTGGATTCGAACCAGCGACCTCTGCGATGTGAACGCAGCGCTCTAACCGGCTGAGCCAACAGCCCGAGATGAGAACCACAGGATAACCGTCACCAGCTACCTCCGCCGCCTCCACCACCGCCACCGCCGGCTCCCCCACCCGAGAATCCGCTGCCCCCGCTCGACCCCGGCGTCGCCGCGATCGCCGATCCGAGATTGCTCGAGAAGCCTTGCAGGGACGACGAGAGGACGCCCGCGTTGAACGGGCCGCTCCCGATGTACCACGAGGCGGTCTGCTTGCTCATGTCGATGTCCTTGAACGCGCGGGCCCAGCGATCGACGCAGCCGAACACGATCGCGTACGGGAGATAGTCCGAGAAGATATTCTCGCGTTCGGCGAAGCGCTGGCGTTCGGTCTCGGCGACCTCCATGTAGCGACCGAAGCCGAGCGTACGCCGATGGAGATCCGCTCCGGCGGCGGTCTTCGCCGGCATGATGCGAGCGATGGCCAGCGCGACGAAC
>DASPWX010000179.1:0-3032 GCA_035637615.1 Bathyarchaeia archaeon
TCGCGCGAGATTCGCGTGCGTCATCCTGTCGCGCCGCATGCCAAAGGAACGGGAGTCCGACCTAGTCGCGCGGCGGCGAATACTCCGAGAGGGCAACGAGGAACGGACGTGTACGCCCCGGTTGCACCGTCAGCGCCTCTCGAAGGCCGGCCTTGGCAAACACCGGAACACGAAGACCGTGAAGTCGCTGTGTGGTGCGCGCCCACTCCGTACCGCAGACCGGACACACGAACGGGCCGTCCGCCATCCTCTCGCCATGCGCAAGGAGGATCTTGGCGCAGCAGCGTTCGACGTTCGGCTCATGTCCGTCCGCGGCCGCAAGGTACGGAAACTCGGCATTCGGTCCCGACCGGACACGGCGCACGAATGACCTCCCGTCACCGCGGCGGTAGGAGTCCGGCTCGGTCTTCTTCCACTCGGTCCCGCACTCGGGACAGCGGAAGTCGCGCCCCGCCCGGTAGAACCCGCCCCACTCGATGATCCAGTCCTCGCAGCAGTCGGCGAGGATCGTCCGCTCATCGGTCGCCTTCATCGTTCTCCTCCGAGGAGCCAGCACAGGAGCGCTTTCTCCGTGTGCAGGCGGTTCTCCGCCTGATCGAACACCGCGCTCTGAGGACCGTCGATGACCTCATCGGTGATCTCCTCGCCGCGGTGCGCTGGAAGATCGTGCAACACGATGGCATCGGACTTCGCCCGCGCGAGAAGTCCCGCATTGAGCTGGAAGCCCTGGAACGCGCGCCTGCGCCGCTCGTACTCCTGCTCCTGGCCCATGCTCGTCCACACATCCGTGTACACGACGTCGGCCCCAGTCACCGCGGCCGCCGGATCGTTGCCGATCAGCACCTGGCCACCGCTCGATCTCGCCGCAGCCGCCGCGAGCTCGCGGTATTTCGGAAGTGGCTCGTACCCCGCGGGGGTCGCGACCCGGAGCGACGCACCGGTCTTGGCGGCGCACAGCATGAGCGAGTGCGCCACGTTGTTGCCGTCGCCGACGTAGGCGATCGCAACACCACGAAGGTCGGGGCCCTTGCGCTCGCGGATCGTGAAGATGTCGGCGAGGCCCTGGCACGGATGGGAGAGATCGGAGAGGCCGTTGATCACGGGGACCGCGCTGTAGCGCGCGAACTCTTCGATCGTTTCGTGCGCGTTTACGCGCAGCACCACCGCGTCGGCCATGCGGCTCGCCACGCGGGCGACATCCGACACGCTCTCGCGGCGTCCGAGGCCGACCTCGGCCGGCGACAGATAGACGCAGTGGCCGCCGAGCTGGGCGATGCCGACGTCGAACGACAGACGTGTCCGGAGGCTGGGCTTTTCGAAGATCAGCGCGACGGTTCGGCCGGCCAGGCCGGCGGTGGATGGCCCGGCCTTGAGCCGCGCGGTGTCTTCGAGCAACCGGGCGAGCTCGTCGCGCTCCAGGTCGGCGATCGAGAGGAAGTGGCGAACCCGCGACGCGACGGCCATTTACGGCAGAGCGCGGAGGCGCGGCCGGCGCTCTTCGACGAGCCGCAGCAGCGCGGTCGCCACGCGAGCGGCATCGTGCCGGATCGTGTCCTGCTTCAGCCACAGGTCCCGCGGCCCGCTCCATTTGTCGATCACCGGTGCCGCGACCGCGCGTACGCCCTGCCTCTCGACGTCGCGGACCTCGTCGGCGGTCGGTTCGAGGTACCCGAGGCCGCGCTCGGCGTAGTGCGCGCGAAGGTGGTCCGGCGGCGGATCGTCGTTGATGAGCGCGACGTCGAGACCCGAGCCTCCGAGGTAATCCGAGACGACGCGCACGTGGTCGGCGATGCTGAAGCCATCGGTCTGCCCGGGCTGCGTGGTGGTGTTGGCCACGTACACGACGAGCCCCTGGGCATCGGCGATCGCCCGGGCGATCTCGGGAACGAGAAGGCACGCGCAGACGGTCGTGAAGAGGCTGCCGGGACCGAGAGTGATCAGGTCGGCGGAGGCGATCGCCTCGACGCTGCCGTCGGTCGCGCGAACGTCGTCGTCCTTCAGGTAGATGCGCTCGATCGGCGCCTTGCCGGTCGCGCGGACGTTGACCTCCTCCTCGACCACGCTGCCGTCGGCGAGCTTGGCGCAGAGGTGGGTGTTGTAGAGGGTCACCGGAAGGACGCGCCCACGGATGTGGAGGAGGCGCGAGGCTTCCTCCACCGCGCGCAGGAATGATCCCTCCTGCTGCGTGAGCGCGGCCAGGAACAGATTGCCGAACGCCATGCCGTTCAGCTCCTCGCTCTTGTCGGTCGCGAACCGGTGCGAGAAGAGGCGCACCAAGGCGGGATCGCCCTCCGCGAGGACCGTCAGCGCGCTCCGGATGTCGCCTGGCGCCGGCACGTCGAGGGCGATGCGGACCTTCCCGGTCGACCGCCCGGAGTCAGTGACGGCAATGAGCCCGGTGATGTCCTCGGTGTAGCGGCGGAGCCCGGCCATGATCGTAGGCGCCCCGAGCCCGCCGCCAACGCAGACGACCTTCAGCCCTGTCATCGGCTGAATGGTCGCAGATGGGCGCCCTAGCGCTTGGCCTTCTTCGTTCGGGACGAGCCCTTCCGCGCGGCTGTCTTCCGGCCCTTCGCGACGTTGTCCTTCTTGGCGACCTTGATACCCCGGCGCTTGGCCGCCTTCACGATCTTCTTTCGGGCGGTCTCCTTCTTGGTCCCGGACTCGAAGTCGGTCTGGTTGAACCTGGCCATTGCGTTCCGGACATGGGCCTCATCGTTGATCGGCAAGTGCCCTTCGCCCTCTTTGTCCACATACGCGAACTTGCGCTTATCCATCTTTTCGCGATCGGTTGTATCGAGCTCGGCCATAAGCGACTCCTTTGTCTTTCTTTTCGGAGGAGTGCTGCACACACTGGGCCCGAACGGCGCGAGCGAACACGTGAGCGCCGCCGACCCGACCGAGGGCCCCCGCGACACGGGGAGCCGGCTGAGGCGTCCGAAGCCGGGGGGACCCCGTGGCGTAAAGAGGGTTTCGGGCGGGTCGGCGGCGCGCAGACCGGAGGCTGGCTCATGAAGCAGGTAGGCAAGCGA
>DASPWX010000180.1:0-32535 GCA_035637615.1 Bathyarchaeia archaeon
CGCCGAGGTACTGCAGGAGGTTCCGCGCGGCGCCCTCCGCGAGAGCGTGCTTCGTGACGAGCTCTCTGGTGGCCTCCTCGTTGGGCAGTGACCGCATGCGGCGCGCGAGCGCACCTATCGCGCGACCGAACTCGAGCGGACGACCGACGTTCTCGCCGTGCCAGAACGGCATGCGTCCGGGCACGCCCGGCGCCGGCGACACGAGCACCCGGTCCTGCGTGATCTCCTCGACGCGCCAACTCGAGGCGCCGAGCAGGAACACGTCGCCTTCCTTCGTCTCGAAGACCATCTCCTCGTCGAGCTCGCCGACGCGGCCTTTCCCCTTCTCGGCCCCGGCGAGGAACACGCCGTACAGGCCGCGATCGGGGATGGTCCCGCCGTTTGAGATGGCCACGACCTTCGATCCCTCGCGCGAGCGCACGACACCGGTCGTCCGGTCCCACACGATCCGCGGCCGAAGCTCGGCGAACTCGTCCGATGGGTAGCGACCCGACAGCATGTCGAGCACCCCTTCGAAGGCGCTGCGCGGCAGCTCGGCGAACGGCGCGGCCTGGCGAATGACGCGGTCGAGATCGTCGACGCCCCAGTCGTCCATCGCGGTCATGGCGACGACCTGCTGCGCCACGATGTCGAGTGGATTTCTCGGATAGCGCAGCGGCTCGACGGCGCCGGCGAACATCCCTTCCGTGATTGCGGCGCTCGCTAGGAGATCGCCGCGGTACTTGGGAATGATCACGCCGGTCGACGGCTCGTCGATGCGATGACCCGCGCGTCCAATGCGCTGCATCCCGCTTGCGACAGATGGCGGCGACTCGACCTGGATGACCAGGTCGATCGCGCCCATGTCGATGCCGAGCTCGAGCGAGCTCGTCGCGACGAGGGCCGGAAGGCGGCCGGACTTGAGGTCGTCCTCGATGCGGAGCCGTTGCTCGCGCGCGATCGATCCGTGATGCGCATGGACAAGCTCCTCGCCCGCAAGCTCGTTGAGCGCGCCCGCGAGGCGCTCGGCGAGGCGGCGCGAATTCACGAAGATGAGCGTCGACTTGTGCGTGCGGATGAGCTCGAGGATCTGCGGGTGGATCGCGGGCCAGATCGACGAGCGCTGGACCGCAGTCACTGGTCCGGTGGGGATCTCTGCCGGCTCGCCTAGACGTGCCATGTCCTCGACCGGAACCTCGACGCGAAGCTCGAGCGCCTTCTTGCGCCCGGCGTCGAGCACGCGCACCGGTCGCGGCACGCCGTCGTCGAGGCCGCCGAGGAACCGCGCGATCTCGTCGAGCGGACGCTGCGTGGCGGAGAGTCCGACCCGCTGGAGCTTTGGGGCGCCGCGACCGCGGAGCTCCTCGAGGCGCTCGAGCGTGAGCGCGAGGTGCGATCCGCGCTTTGACGGGACGACCGCGTGGATCTCGTCGACGATGACGCTCTCGACGCTGCGGAGCGCATCGCGCGCGAGGCTCGTGAGGATCAGGTAGAGCGACTCGGGCGTGGTGATGAGGATGTCCGCGGGCTCGCGCTGGTAGCGCGCGCGCTCGCGTGATGGCGTGTCGCCCGTGCGGACGGCGATGGTCGGTTCGCGGTACGGGATGCCGAGACGCTGCGCCTGACGGGTGATGCCCACGAGCGGCTCTCGCAGGTTTCGTTCGACGTCGACCGCGAGCGCCTTGAGTGGCGAGACATACACGATCCGGGTCGCAGGCTTCTTCGGAGCCGGCGAGAACATGAGATGGTCGATCGCAGCGAGGAACGCCGCGAGCGTTTTCCCAGAGCCGGTCGGCGCGAGCACGAGCACGCTCTCGCCGCGCGCGATCGCGGGCCAGCCGAGCTCCTGCGCGCGCGTCGGCGACTGGAAGGTCGCTTCGAACCACGCACGCGTCGCCGGATTGAACGTCGCGAGCGGATCACTCCCCATACGAAGATGCTAAGAGAAGGGGCCCGCTCGAGCGGGCCCCTTCCGTGCACCGTTCGACGCATTTGCGTCAGCTCTTGTGGATCGTGATGTTCCCTCCACTGAGAGTGTGCTGACCGGACTGGTAGCCGGTGTCGAGCGTGATGCCGTAACTGTCGTTCGATCCGCCCTGTCCCATGTCGGTCACGTCGATCTTGAAGACGTGGGAACCTGCCCCGTCGATCGTCGCCTTGCCGTAGATGCTCGCATTTTTCAGATTGTCGCTGCAGGTCGTCGCCGTGATCTCGATCGAGTGAACGTTCATCGGCTGAGCTGGACCCTGGTCCTGGTACTCCTGCTGCCCTTGTGGGGTGTCGTTGATGACCTGGGCGTTGCCGCCGAAGTTCGCGCGGTCCTTGTTATTCGCGATGAACCAACCGCCGTCCGTGATCTTTACCTCGCACAGGTTGGTGCTCGCGGGTGGCGTCCAGGTCTTCGTCGCTTCGCCGAACGGCTCGTTAGCGTCCTGTTGTCCGTTGTTGTTGGTGTCGGCGAACGCATGAATCGTGTCCATCCCCGGAAGCGACGCTGTGTAGCAGAAGGTCGCCTGCCCATTGGCGTCGGTCACCCCGGTGCCATCCGAGGGATTCGGGAATGTTGTCGGAACGGACGGGCCGACGTGGAAGACGACCGTCACACCTGGAACAGGCGTCAGAGACGCGTCTTTCACCGTCGCTAGAACGCAATGCTTCGTCCCAACAGTGTTCGTTGCCCCGGGCGGGGTCAGGACGAGCGATGCGGGCGGGCCGACATTCACGATTACCTGCTCCGTCTCACAGACGCTCTTCGACGGATTGTTGAACGTGTCGCCGCTGTAGGCCGCCTGCCAGTAGTAGGTCGCAGGGCTCGTGAAGGTCACCGGATCGGAATCCGGCACGACGCCATTCGTGACGGTCTTCGTGCCGGCCGTCGCGAACACCATCGTGGGCGAGCACATCGCATCCTTGTAGACGGTGTAGTCGACGGTGCCGCCGGCAGTCATGGTGTTCAGACCCGTCAGCTTGGCAGAGTCGGTGACCACGGTGCCCGAAGGCACCGTGATGATCGGCCCAGACGAACCGTCGCTGCCCTTGAGCGACGTCGTCACCACCGTGCCGCTGGTGAGGCTTCCTGCCTCAATGAAGACGGCAGAGTCGAGAACGCTGTCACTCGCATCCGCGATGGCGAGTTTCATGTGGTTCGTTTGGTTCGCCATCACCGTAGCTTTGCAGGTGAGCACGACGGTGAGCCCGTCCATCTGGGTGTCGATCGTCGGGCCCGTCGGGCGGACGTTGTCGCGGAAGAGAGCCACATTGTGAGGCGTGATATCTCCGCCAACGTCGTTCCCGTTGTTGATGGTGTTGACCGAGACCGGCTGGTTCGCCGGGGTAGTCGCGCAGTTTCCCGAACCCATCGTACCGTTGATGAAGAAGCCGAAAACGTCGTTGTACGGGGTGTTCGAGTAGTCGCTGTACTCCTCGGACGAGAAGACGTATTGGAACTGGACAGTCGCACCCATGGGGACGAAATCAAACTGCAGAATCGTCGCGTCAAATGTCGAGAATCCGGCTAACGCCGTCAGGTCTGCATCGCCGCCGGCCCCGAAGCTGGTGCTATTCGCGCCGCCGCTCGCTCCGGGAGGGACTAGGCCAGTACCCTCGTGGCAGAGGTTTGGTCCCTCAACGCCGCGGCTACATGCGGGATCCGTCGGATAGGTCTGCACCTTTCCACTGGCGAGAACGACACCGGAGTCGAAGCCGAGGATCGTCGCGCCGCCACTGAACTTGCCGGCGGCCCGGTTGTTACCGGTGTATGTGATGTTGGAGATCGTGACCCCGCTACCGACCAGCGATTGCGCAAGGACGGTCGGAGTCACGCCCGGCTGATTTAGGTCAGCAACCACGAGACCGGGCGACGCGAGCGCGAGCTGGGGTGCCCAAGCGACAACCAGGGCCAGCCCGACCCCCGCGGCCAGAATGGACCGTGCGCGCGTCAATAGGAACTTGGGACGAGTCATCGACGTTTCTCCTCGTTTGCTCTTTGCGCTCGAAATCCCGACCGCATCCGCCTACCTCTCCCGAACCGCGGACGTCCTTTTCGCCTGCACCACCTCCGAAAGAAATACCGCTCGATTACTTACTTGATGAGCGCAATAGCGCCCGTCTGAAAGTGCGGACGCACGAGCATTCAGGGCCTTGGACGTCGCTTGGAGCAACGGGCACACGCCGGAATCGCGGAATGGGAATTCTCCGTAGGGAAACCTGCTTGAAAGGATCAGGAAGCTTCAGTAGGGTTTAGCGCCGCTGATGCGTGGGGGCGGGCCGTCAGGGGCCGATCCGATCCTGATCGTCGACGATGACTCCGGTACTCGTTCGGCGATCGCCACGATCCTCGCGGACGCGGGCTATGTGACCCGCGAAGCGGATTCGGGAGCGGACGCTCTGAGAGCCGCGCGTTCAGAAGCTCCCGGACTCGTGCTCCTCGACGTGAATCTCCCGGGTATGTGCGGCTACGAGGTCTGTCGACTATTGCGGGACGAGTTCGGCGATCAGTTCCCGATCGTGTTCGTGTCCGGAGCGCGCACCGAATCATTCGACCGCGTGGCCGGTCTTCTGCTCGGAGCGAACGACTACATCTCGAAGCCGTTCAGGGAGGACGAGCTGCTCGCGCGCGTTCAGAGCCTTCTGCTTCGCCGACATGCGGTGGCAGCGCGCGCGCTCGCATCACGGCTGACCGCGCGCGAGCTGCAAGTGCTCAGACTCCTCAGCACTGGACTCGGCCCAGACGACATCGCCCGGCTGATGGTCATCAGCCCAAAGACAGTCGGGGCGCACGTCGAACACATCTACGTGAAGCTCGGCGTACAAACGCGAGCGCAGGCGGTGGCCGTCGCCTACCGGGGCGAGCTACTGAATGGCGAAACCGTGCCGGTGCTGGAGCAGAGCGGCAACACATCTCGTTGACGCGCGCGCCCTGATGGAGACCGGCCTGGGCATCGACAGCCGGTTCGCGTTGAGCGAAAACGATCAGCGCACGATCGCTCGCGAGGGCGCCGGGCTCGGCTACACAAGCCTCTGGACACCCATCGGCGATACGCGAGGACCGTTCGACATCTGCGTGGCGTGGTACCGGTCGAGCGGACTTGCGACGGGCATCGCGGTCGCGCCGATTTCAGCGTGGCCCATCGACAAGCTGGCTTCTGTAGCGAAGGAGACACTCGAGCGAACCGACGGAAAGTTCACCCTCGGCATCGGGGCCGGCCGAACGGCCGACGCGCCGATCCGCGTGATGCGCGAGGCGATCGACGCCCTCCGGACACGCCTACCCGGCGCTGCTGTGTATCTCGGCGCGCTCGGACCGCAGATGCTCCGTCTCGCGGGCGCGCGGTACGACGGCGCGGCGCTCAACTGGTGCAGCGCCGATCAGGTGCGCTGGAGCCGGGAGCGGGTCGCCGCCGGCGCGCGAGCCGGGGGACGCGATCCGTCCCGCGTCCGGGTCCACGAGTACATCCGCGTCTGCATCGACGAGGACGAGGAGGCCGCGCGCCTCGCGTTCGCGACGATGGTCCTGTCCTACGCGCTCGCGCGCCCGGGAGCCGACAAGACCAAGGGTTATCGCGGCCATTTCGCGCGCATGGGATTCGATGCTGTGCTGACCGATCTCGAGTCGCGCCGCGCGGCCGGCGCGATCGAACACGAGCTCGCGCGGAGGTTCCCGGTCGAGCTTCTTCGATTGGTCGGCTACTGGGGTCGACCGGACGGTGCGCGCGAGGCATTCGTTCGGCTCGCAGCCAACCTGGACATCGCGGTCGTCCGTCCCGTTCCGGCACGGCGCAACGATCTCGCCGCCGCGCGCCTCGCCGCGGAGGCCTGCGCGCCGAAGTCCTAGCGGACCTGCTCGGCGAGACGCACCAGGTCGCCGAGGAGAAGGGCCCGCGATGACACCTCGTAGGTCATCCCGTCCTCGGTCCAGCGGACCGCACTGATGGACGTTGCCTCGACGGAAAAGTTCGCCGCGTACGCACCGTGGACCGTCAGCGCATCGGCCGGCGCGGTCGCGGGCCGGACCACGGCCGGCGCGCCCGGCAGCATCGCGACGATGATGATGGCGTTCGAGCCGCGCAGGCGGAACGAACGGACGGTGGGCGCGGGCCGCGCCAGCCCGTAAATCCCGTCGACGCGCTGCGGCAGGACCTCGACGGCAGCCTCCGCGGGCAGGGCGAGATCAAGCGTGGGCGGGGGCTTCGGCTTCGCGAACGCCTGCTCGAGGATCGACGGTCCGGTCTCGGCAAACCGCGGCCCGGACTCGTGCGGAACCGCCGCGATCGCAAGTAGAGCGGCTGCGGCCACGGCCGCCGACGCGATCGACAACATCCGCCCGAGTCGGGAAGAGACCGGCCGGTGCCCGGATCCGCCCTCGATATCGAGGATCACCCCGACATTCTCCGCCGAGACCTAGAAGTCGACGATGGCGCCTTCGGCCGTGGCGTACGCCCACACATCGAGCTCCGGCGCCTCGAGGCCGTTCAGCGTGAGGATCGTCCCGATCTGTGAGCGGTGGTCGCTTCCGTGGTGCGAGAACTGAGTGAGCGGCACCCAGAGCTCGAGATCCATTTTGCGCCGCTCGTCGTGGAGCTTCGCATCGAAGTCGACCTCGTTCGACTTGAAGAGCTGCTCGACCGCGTCGCGGACGCGCGCGAGGCGCGATGCGATCTCGTCGACCGATGCGGTGAGCTCGATAAAGGGCTGCGGGATCACCCCATACGTGTTGAGGTAACCCTCGTTCGCGCGGACGATATGCGCGAACGTCTTCTGTATCGATCCGTACGTTCCCGGGGCGGTGAGCTGAAGCTGCTCGTTCGTGAGCGAGCGGCACCGCTCGAGCAGCTTCCCCGTCGCCCACACGTCGTGTCGCATCTGACGAAGCATCGGTGGCGTGCTCATCGGTCCTCCTTGGCTTCGCGGCTCGCGCCGAGCTCCATCGCGTACGGCCACACCTGCAGATCGAGCGTCTCGAGCCCGTGGGTACTGAGGATCGTATCGATCTGCGAGCGGTGATCTATTCCGTGGTACACGAACTGCGCCGCAGGCGCCCAGGCGGCCATCTCGAATCGCGGCGCGCCTGCACGGCGCAGCGGTGTGTCGGCGATGACGCGATCCGGATCGAGACTTCCCTTCGCGAAAAGCCGCTCCACGCCGGTTGTGACGTGCGCGATATGCGCCCCGATCTGATCCAGCGTCCCCAGGTCCTGCTCGCGTACTGGCGGCTCGTGGAGAAGCGACCCGAGCAGCCGCACGAGATACCCCTCCTCGGATGCCACGATGTGCGCGAGGGTGCCGCGAATCGTCCCGTACGTGCCGGCAACCGTGAGCACCAGCTGATCGTCGGTGAGGGCGCGGCATCGCTCGAGGAGCTTCTCGTTCGCCCAGACGCCGTGACGCATCTGGCGCAGGAGGAAGTCGGTCAAACCTCAATCCCCATCGTTCCGTGAGATGCCATTCGCGATGCCATACGTCCACGCGCCGATCTTCGGGGTCTTCCGGCCGCGCGAACCGAGGATGGTCGTCGCGTGTGCGCGATGCTCGTTACCGTGGTGCACGAGTTGCGCGAGCACGATACCGACGGTGGTTTGGTCCTCGCCCGGGCTTATCACCCGCGCCGCATCGTCGTTCGCGGCGACATCGATGGCGCGGGCCCCGGTCAGACCTGCGATCGCAACGAGATCTTCGAGCGTGCGTCGCTCCGTCTTCCGCACCGGGATCCCGAGCACCTCGCCGGTCAGGAGCCGGATGTAGAACTGCTCTCCGCCCACGATGTGCTGAAGCGTCCCATACAGCGTTCCATAGGTCCCGGCCGCGCTCAGATCGAGTGCCGCCGGCTCGAGAGCGGCACAGAACTCGAGCAGGGTCTTGTTTGCCCACGCGTTGTGTCGCAGGACGTGGTCGAGAGCGGCAGTCGCCATCGTCTTACGTCTGCAGGATCGGGCTGCCGCGCTTGATGAACTTGCCGCGGCCCTTCTTTCCGAGGAACTCGTCCTTCTCGACGATGACCTCGCCACGCGAGAGGACGACCGAGGCCTTTCCTTTGACCCTGCGCCCCTCGTACGGGTTGTAGTCGACCCGCATGTGGTGGGTCTTCGCGGAGATCGTGGACGTCGTACGCGGATCCCAGAGCACGATGTCGGCGTCGCTTCCGACCGCGATCGTCCCTTTCCTCGGGAACATGCCCATGATCTTCGCCGGTGTCGTCGAGGTGACCTCCACCCAGCGATTCAGCGTGATCCGTTTCTGCACCACGCCGCCGTCGTAGAGCAGCACCATGCGCGTCTCGACGCCGGGTGCGCCGTTTGGAATCTTCGAGAAATCGCCGATGCCAAGCTGTTTTTGTTTCGGCAACCCCTTGTAGCCCTCGGTCATGCAGAAGGGGCAGTGATCGGTCGAGACCACCTGCAGGTCGTTGCGCGCGAGTCCCTTCCAGAGCTCTTCTTGATGCCAACGCTCCCGAAGCGGTGGGCTCATGACGTACTTGGCTCCATCGAAACCCGGTTCGTCGTAGTTGTCGATCGAGAGGAAGAGGTACTGCGGGCAGGTCTCCGCGTAAGCCGGAAGTCCGCGGTCGCGGAAGAGCCGAACCTGCTCGAGCGCCTGGGACGAGGACAGATGGACGATGTAAAGGGGGATGCCGCCGGCCATCTCGGCCAGACGAAAGGCGCGGTTCGTCGCCTCGCCTTCGGCCTCGGGTGGCCGCGTGAGCGCGTGCCATTTCGGCTCGGTGTGCTTCGCGGCGAGGGCGCGCTTCACCAGAACGTCGATGACGCCCCCGTTCTCCGCGTGCATGCAGATGAGCCCGCCGTTCTCGGCGGTTCGCGAGAGCGCCTTGAAGATCGCGGCGTCGTCGACCTGGAAGACGCCCGGGTAGGCCATGAACAGCTTGAAGGACGAGACGCCCTCTTTGACCATGACGTCCATCTCTTTGAGGACCTTGTCCGTGACGTCGCGGACGATCATGTGCAGCCCGTAGTCGATCGACGCCTTGCCGCGGGCCTTCTTCAGCCAGGCGTCGCGCGCAGTCTCGAGCGGCTCGCCCATTCCCTGGACCGCGAAGTCGACGATCGTCGTGGTGCCGCCGAACGCAGCCGCGCGCGTGCCGGTCTCGAAATCGTCGGAAGCGAACGTGCCGCCGAACGGGAGCTCCATATGCGTGTGGACGTCGATCCCGCCGGGGATGACGTACTTGCCCGTCGCGTCGATCCGCTTCGCGCCCGCCGCCTTCAGGGCTTTGCCGATCATCGCGATCTTCTCGTCCTCGACGAGCACATCGGCCTTGTAGGTGTCTGCGGCCGTGACGATGGTTCCGTTGGTGATGAGCGTCTTCCCCACGTCGCACTCCCCTCGATCGCGCGCGGATGCTAGCCGAACGTATCAGACGCGATAGTCCCGCTCGACTGGCGGGCTAGGCTCCACGCGATGACCACGCCGAACGGCTACACGATCGCGCCCCTTGATCTCGAGACCGCGACCGACGAAGAGATCGGGGAGATCGCGCAGTTTCGGCAGGAGCTCGCCATCGAGCAGCGGCCGGAGGATCCACCGACGCCCCTCGAGGTCATCGCGCAGTGGCTCCGGGCGCGACCGCCCGGGCAGTGGCGCGTGGTCTTCGTGGCACATGACCGCGCCGGCAAGCTTGCCGGCTACGGCGTCGGGGCGCGGAATTTGAAAGACACGCAGAACGCACATATCCGTTGGTCTGAGATCGCGGTCAAACCCGAGCACCGTCGCCGCGGACTCGGTCGCGCGCTCTTCGCCGGTGTCCTCCGGTCGTTCGAGGGTCAAGGCAACGAGCTCACGGTGATCTCGGAGACCACCGACCGCGTGCCCTCCGGTGAGGCTTTCGCGCTGGCGATCGGCGCAAAACCGGGACTCCCCATGAAGCTGAACCAGCTCGACCTCGGCACCGTCGATCGCGCGAGAGTCGCTGAGTGGTCGCGAGCCGCGCCGGAGGGCTACCGCCTCGAGCGGATCGACGACACGGTGCCCGACGAGTTCGTGAAGGCATACATCGAGGCGTCCGAGGGGATCAACGACATGCCCCGCGGTGATATGGCGTTCAACGACTGGAAGCTGACGGAGGCGCAGATCCGTCAGCGCGAGAGCTTTTTCAAACAGGCAGGCCTCGTGTGGTGGCTGCTCCTCGCGATCGACGAGCGGACCGGTGAGGGTGTCGGGTTCACCGAGGTCGAGTTCAACCCCCAGGATCCACACGCGATCCAGCAGGAGGGCACCGCGGTCGTTGCGGCGCATCGCGGGCACGGCATTGGCCTCTGGCTCAAGGCCGTGATGCTCGGGCGGATCCTCGCCGATAGGGCCGACTCGCGTTTCATCCGGACGGGGAACGCGAACGTGAACGCCCAGATGCTGGCGATCAACGAGAAACTCGGCTTCACATACGCGTGGCAGACCACGCTCTGGCAACTCTCGATGGCGGACGCGCGCAAAGCCCTCGCGGGAGCCGAAGCCCCCGCGAGAGCCTGAGTACGAAGACCTAACTCTTCTCCTCGCCGTTCCGGCGAGATGCCAGCCGGCCCATGATCTCGGCGAGATCCACTCCGAGAAGCGACTTCGCGATCGCGCTCCCCTCGGCCGCAGTTCGGATGACCGTTTCGGTGAGCTTCGAGGCGCCCGCCGGGTCGATGACCGTGAGGTTGTCGATATTGCCGAGCGGTGCCGCGGCTTCGCGGACGATCGGCGGAACAAGCGGCAGCGTCTGCAGAAGGATCGCCGCCTCGTCGAACTTGCGATACGCCTCAGCGAGAAGCTCCTTCGATCTCGCCTCGGCTTGACCGCGCGCCAGGATGGCCGCGCCTTCGGCCTGGCCCGTGAGTTCGACCTGTCGGGCCTGCGCCTCGGCCGCGAGGATCGCTGCTTGACGGGTTCCCTCGGCCTTCACGATCGCGGCGCGGCGCTCCGCCTCGGCCGGCTTGACCGTTGTCGCGAGCAACTCCTTTTCTCGCCGGACCGCTTCGAGCTCGGCGAGCTCGGTCTGCTCCTTGATCACGTCTTTGGTCGCGGTCGCCTGTGCCAGTGGACCGGACTGGTCCGCCTCGGCTTGCGCCTTTGCGGTGACCTTATGCGCCTCGGCCCGTGCGATCTCCCGGTCGCGCTCCGCCTGAATGATGATCCGCTGCGCTTCGTTCTCCTTCACCGCCGCTTCCTGCGACGCGCTCGCCTTCGCGATACGCGCGTCGCGCTGCACGCTCGCGAGATTCTTCTCGCCGAGCTGCTCGATGTAGCCCTTCGTGTCGCGAATGCTCGTGATCGTCAATGCGTCGATGTGGATGCCGCTCGCCTCGAGGTCCCCGCGCGCGGCCTCCGAGACCGCCTGCTGGAACCGGTCGCGGTCGGTGATGAGCTCCTCGATCGTGAGAGTGCCCGCGATCGAACGAAGCGAGCCCTCGAGCACCTTCTTGACCATGGTCTCGATCTGACTGTCGGGCTCGCCGATGAACCGCTCCGCGGCGGCCCGTAGCCGCTCCGGCTCGCGAGCGATCTTGAACATCGCCTGTCCGGTGATGAGGACGCCGACGCCCTGCTTCGAAACCGCCGCGTTTTCGTGCGCCAGCCCGATCTCGACCTGACGCGCGGTGAGCTGCAGCCGGCCGATCTTGTTGATGAGCGGCCAGGTGAACGTGCCGGCTCCGACGACGACCTTCACACCCTGGTCGTGGATGGTGACGAGATCGCCCTTTTCATCGCGGACCTTGCTTCCGCGGGCGCCGGAGATGACGAGCGCCTCGTTCGCGCCCGCGACCCGATAGCGCTGGGCCGCAAAGAGCGCGAGAAGGACGAGTACGGCGAGCGTTGCGAGAACAAGCTCCGTAACGGTGAGCGTCATTTCAAATCCCTTCTTTCTTTGCGAAGACCGCGTGGCGGTCTATGGCGGAGGAAGGGAACGGACAGTCACCGCCATCCCGTGGACGCCGAGTATTTCGACCTCGCGGCCGCGGGCGATCGGTGCCGTCGCCGTCGCTGGGAGTGTCTGTACGGCCCCGTCGTAGGTGAGCGCGATCGTGCCATGTCCGCGCTCGCCGATGCTCACGGTGACCGTCGCCCTTCGGCCGACGAGGTCCCGAAGAGCTGTCGGCTCACGCCCCTCGGCCCGCCGCAGCGCGGCGAAGATGCCGAAGGCCACGCCCGCGCCGAACGCGCCGAATGCGAGCGCGACGGCGGTTCTGCCTGCTGGTCCGAGACCGAATGCCGCCGCTCCGAAGAGTCCGCCGATCCCGAACATCGCGAGGAATCCCAGAAGGACCGGCATCGCGGTGGCATCGTCCGTCCGTGTCGCGCGTAGGAATGGAAGACGGAGGTGGGGCATACGGAGAGGCAGATGAAGCCGAATGTGCATGCCGCCACCGATGCTCGAAAGAAGCAGGAGCGCCGTGCCGAGCACGGCAGAGCCGGTGAAGACCAGCTCGAGTGCGTCGGCGCTCATCGTGATCGCCAGCTTTCCGGAAGAGCTTCTTCCGTACCGATCCTACCGCGCGTCAAGTCTCTGATACGAGGAAATGGAAACGGATTTCCGCGGTACGGTCGTATCTTACTAGTTTACAGCTTCTAGCGGAGAGAACCTGCCAGGCGCACCAGATCTGGGAGATCGCGGTGTTCGGAGCTGAGCCAATATGCGGTGCCACCTTCCGTCCACGTGACCAGCCAAACCCCGCCTGGACTGCCGACTCTCGCTCCAAGCCCTTCCGTTTCGCGAACGGGCACCGCAATGAATTCGAGGTTCGACAGCGGTTCGTTCGCGAGGCGATCCGGCATCGTGAAGAGGTGGGCGTCCACGGTCTGGGGCGGTAGCGCGAGGACGTGCGGCACCTCGACCGGCACGGTCGCGTCGGGCCCGTCGCGCCCGACGCCAGCGCTGCCGACCGCCAGACACATGGCGAACGCGAGCGCGACCGCTCCACGGCGATCGTGGCCCGGCGCCGTCGCGGAGCCGCCCTCGATCTCCACGATCGCGCCGCTAATAACCGACATACACCACTCGCTGCTCGCTGAAGAAGTCGAATGCCGCGGTCCCGCACTCGCGGTCGCCGAAGCCGGAATCCTTCACGCCGCCGAAGGGCACCTGGGCCTCGCCGCCCAACGTCGGTATGTTCACATGCAACATGCCGGCCTGGGACTCCTCCGCATATCGGAACGCCGTGCGGAGATCGTTCGTGTAGATCGACGACGAGAGGCCGTACCCCACCGCGTTCGCGGCAGCGAGCGCGGACTCGAGATCGTCGGCGGGGATCACGCTTACGACCGGGCCGAAGATCTCCTCCTGCGCCAGTGGCGCGCGCGGGTCGACGTCGGAGAAGATCGTCGGCTCGACGAAGTAGCCGGCGCGCAGGTCTCGCCGGGTGGGCGTGCCGCCGTCACGCAGGACCTTTGCTCCGGAGCGCTTGCCCTCGTCGATCTTCGCGCGGACTTTTCGCAGCTGCGTCTCGTCGACGATCGGCCCCATGCGCACTCCCGCCTCGAGGCCATTGCCGGCGCGCCAGGTCTCGGCCTTGTCGGCGAGAAGGTCGGTGAATTCGTCGAGCACGGACCGGACGACGACCGCGCGGCTGGTCGCCGTGCACCGCTGGCCGGTCGCGCCGAACGCTCCGATCGCGACACTTTCCGCGGCCTTCTCGAGATCGGCATCATCCATGACGATGACCGCGTTCTTCCCGCCCATCTCGAGCTGAACCTTGCAGAGGCGTTCGGCGGCCTGGGTGTAAAGACGCCGGCCGACGGCCGACGATCCGGTGAATGAGATCGCCTTGACGCGGTCGTCCGACGTGATCGCACGCGAGAGCGACTCTCCGGCGCCGAGGACCATGTTCAGCACGCCGTCGGGCAGACCGGCGTCCACGAAGCATTGGACGACCTGAGCCGCGCAGAGCGGGGTGAGCGACGCAGGTTTGAAGACCACCGCATTGCCCGCGACCAGCGCGGGCGCGATCTTCCACGCGGGGATCGCGATCGGGAAGTTCCAGGGCGTGACACAGGCGACGACGCCGACCGGTTCGCGGACCGTATAGATAAAGGTGCGCCGCTGCGCGGACGGGATCGTCTCGCCGGTCAGGCGCGTGCCCTGCGCGGCGGCGAAGCGGACGTTCGCGATCGCCCGGTCGACCTCGGCGAGCGACTCGGCAAGGACCTTCCCCTCCTCTTGCGTGAGAAGGCGGGCGAGATCGTCGCGACGGCGCTCCATGAGATCGGCGGCCTTGCGCACGATGTCGCCGCGCTGCGGCGGCGGTGTGGCCCGCCATTCGCGATACGCGGCCTCGGCCGCGTCGATCGCGCGGCGAACGTCTTCGGGCGTCGAGGCGGTCGCCTGGCCGAGAATCTCGTCGCTTTGGGCGGGGTTGCGGTCCTCCGTCGTCTCACCGGAGGTCGATCCGACCCAGGCGCCGCCGATGTAGTTCAGAACAGGGATCGTGGCGGTCGCCGTCACTACGGCTTCACCATGTCGTCGTACATATCGGGTCTGCGGTCCCGGTAGAACTGCCACGTGTTACGCACTTCGCGCACGAGGTCCATGTTCAGATCGGCGACGAGAAGCTGCTCGTCCTTATCCGAGGCCTGCGCGATGATCTTGCCCCGCGGATCCGCGAAGTAGCTCGATCCGTAGTACTCGTTCGGGCCGAACTCCTTCTCCTGGCCCACCCGGTTGATGGTCCCGA
Source organism: Bathyarchaeia archaeon (assembly GCA_035637615.1). GTDB lineage: Bacteria > Chloroflexota > Limnocylindria > P2-11E > P2-11E > 3-1-20CM-2-70-9. Next base: position 14,637 of record DASPWX010000180.1, read on the forward strand.
CCCAGTAGCCATTGGCGATCGCGTGGGCCGTCTGCTCGATGAACCAGAGGTGCATCGACAGACCGCGCGATGTTGCCGAAGGGATGAAGACAAGCTCCGCGCCGTGGAGACCGAGCATCCGCGCGCCCTCTGGGAAGTGCCGGTCGTAGCAGATGTACACGCCGACCTTGCCGACTGCGGTGTCGAAGACGGGGTATCCCATGTTCCCCGGCCGGAAATAGAACTTCTCCCAGAAGCCGTTCACATGCGGGATGTGCGTCTTTCGGTACTTGCCGAGGTATTTCCCATCGGCATCGATCACCGCGGCGGTGTTGTAGTAGACGCCGACCTGGTCTTCCTCGTACATCGGGACGATCAGCACCATTGAGTGCTTCTTCGCGAGCTCCTGCATGAGCTTGGTGGTGGGGCCGTCGGGTATTTTCTCGGTGTAGCTGTAGTGCTTGGTGTCCTGCACCTGGCAGAAATACGGACCGTAAAAGAGCTCCTGCAGGCACATCACCTGCGCGCCCTGCTTCGCCGCGTCGGCGATGTACTTCGCGTGCCGCTCGATCATCGAGTCCTTGTCGCCGGTCCAGGCGCACTGGACAAGGGCGGCTTTCACGGTCGTCATTGCGGCTCCCCTGTTGGCGATTCGCGTGCTCGGATGCTAGCCCTTGGCGCGGCTAGCATCGACTGCGGTGCCAGTCGCGATCGCGCTCCACGGCGTCAGCGCGGGCTACGCGAGCCCGGTGCTTCACGACATCGATCTCGAAGTCGGAAACGAGGTCGTCGCGATCGTCGGCCGCAGCGGGAGCGGCAAAACGACCCTTCTGCGCCTCATCGCCGGTCTTGTCGCGCCGACCTCCGGCACGGTCGACCTGCTCGGCGTCGCGCCGGCCGTGGCGCGCCGGCGCAAGCGCATCGGCTTCGTCGCGCAAGACTCGCGCCTTCACCCGTGGCGCACGGTGCGTGAGAACGTGACCCTTCCGCTGGAAGTGAATCGGCGCGCGCGTACGAACGGTCACATCGCGCCCGACGAGTGGGTCGCGCGGATGGGCCTCACGGAGGCCATCGACGCGTACCCGCATCAGCTCTCCGGTGGCATGCGCCAGCGAGTCGCACTGGCGCGCTCGCTCGTGATCGACCCCGAGGTGCTGCTCATGGACGAGCCGCTGGCGTCCCTCGACGAGCTGACCCGTGACGATCTCCGGGACGAGCTGCTGCGACTCTGGGAGGGCCGTGCGCGCTCCGTCGTGTACGTGACCCACGACATCGAGGAGGCCGTGCTCCTCGCCGATCGCGTGATCGTCATCGGCGGGCGCCCGGCCGGTGTTCTCGGTGAGGTCGCGATCACCATGACGCGGCCGCGGACGAAGGCGATGCGACGCGAGCCTGGATTCCACGACCTGGTCGAGCGGGTCCGCGAGCATCTCGAATGATCGCGCGCCGCACGCTCATCGACCTCGGAATCGCGATCGGAGCGGTCGCCGCGATCGCGGTCCTCCTCGAAGCATGGACGAGAGCTTTCAACGTTCCCTCCTATCTATTACCCGCACCGTCGGCAGTCGCGGCGCGCATGGCGACGGATGCCGGCCTGCTCGCGCGTGAGGGCGGGATCACGTTGAGTGAGGCGGCCGCCGGATTCGTCCTGGGGACGAGCGTTGCGTTCGCCCTGGCGACGGCGATGGCGTGGTCGCGACCGCTCGAGCGAACGCTCTTCCCTCTCGCGATCCTCGTGAAGCTCACGCCGATCGTCGCGGTCGCTCCGCTCTTCACGCTCTGGTTCGGCTTTGGCACGGCGCCCAAGGTCGCGATCGCCGCACTTATCACCTTCTTCCCGATGCTGGTGAATTCATTCGTCGGCCTTCGGTCTGCCGACCTGCAGGAGGTCGCGTTCCTCGAGACCCTCGGAGCGTCCGGACGTGAGATCTTCCGCCACCTGCGCGTGCCGAGTGCGCTTCCGTATCTCTTCTCCGGCGCACGCATCTCGCTGAACCTCGCGCTCATCGGTGCGGTCATCGGGGAATGGACCGGAGCCGATCGGGGTTTGGGCCGTGTGATCTTCGTCGCGAACGCCAACCTCGACCTGACCATCCTCTTCGGTGCGGTCCTGGTCCTCGCGGCGATCGGGATCGCGGCGAACGCGTTCGTCGGGGCCGCCGAGCGGCGCCTGTTGCACTGGCACCCCATCGCCGTCGCGACGTGAGAGGCCTCGCCCTCGTCGCCGCGGTCTTGCTCGTCGCGTGCAACGCGCCCGCGGCCGGTCCGTCGCCCACGCCGGTGCCGACCGAGAAGGTCACCTTCATGGCCGGGTTCAAGCCGCAGGCGGACCTGCCCTTCGTCGCCGTCTACATCGCGCAGGAGAAGGGCTACTTCAGGGATCAGTCGCTCGAGGTCGAGATCCAGCACGCGACGTCTGGCGAGCACATCCAGCTCCTCGCCACGAACCGTGTGCAGTTCTCGACCGGCTCGGCGGGCGACGTCATGAAACGCGTCGCCGCTGCCGGGGTACCCCTCGTGTCGATCGCGCAGATCGGCCAACGCGACGAGCAGTCGTTCGCGGTCCGCGCAGACTCGCCGATCCGTACGCTCAAGGACTGGGAAGGCCGGCTCGTCGGCTACAAGTCCACCGTAAGCGCCGACTACCTGGCGCTGCTGCAGCTCGGAGGCGTCGACCGATCCAAGGTCCGAGAGGTGGCGGTGGGGTTCGACCCTCGGGTCCTCCTCGACGGCCGGGTCGACGTCTATCCCGTGTTCACCGCGAACGAGCCCGACACCCTGGCGCGGCTCGGCGCGCCCGTTCGCCTCTTCGATCCCACGACCCTCGGCGTTCCCGGCCTCGGTCTGTCGTTCATCACGAACCAGCAGACGATCGACACGAAGCCGGACGTGGCCACACGTTTTCTCCGCGCAGCGCTTCGCGGATTGGACGACGCCATCGCGGATCGCGATGCGGCGATCGACGTGGTCATGAAGTACGCGATCGGCGAGGACCGCGCCCACCAGCGATACATGCTGGACACGGAGATCGACGCCGCGCAGAACGACCTCACCCGCGCCAACGGCATCGGGGCGATGGAGCGGCCGCGATACGTCGCGCTGCGCGACTTCCTGCTGCAGTACGGCGGGCTCGCGAAGAGCGTCGACGTCGACGCGGTCTTCACCGACCGCTTCGTGAAGGAGCTCTACAAGGACGGTCGGCTGATCTGGCGTTGAGGTAGCCGTGGCGTCCACAGATGCCGGGCCATATCCACGCGCGATCCGACGAACTGCACACCCTCACTACGGAGGCGCGCGCGATGGCCGGGGAAGGCCGGGAGGCCATCCGCGTGCACGACCCGGTGACACGGCACGTTCGGGTCGTCGCACGCGCGCATGACATTGCCGACGGCGCGCGCCGCGAGCGGGCGGCCGGCGACAAGGCCGACGAGTGCGTATGTGGCGACGCGGCCGGGTGGGATCCGCTTCACGACACGACGCACACCTTGCGTCCACCTGTCTCCGAGATAAACCGCGTCCGGCACGCGGTCATCATGCCCAAACGTGGCCGGGCATACTGCGGCTGTGGCCCTCGAGGACGATCTCGACCGCTTCATCGCCGCGCAACGCCAGCGTTTCGTCGAAGAGCTCCGCGAGCTTTGCGCGATTCCGTGTGAGGCTTCCGACCGTCCGGCGCTCGACGCGGCGGCGCGCTGGTGCTGCGATCGATTGCGAGCGGCGGGATGCGCGGATGCGCGCGAGCTGCGCGCCGACGGCGCCCCCGCGCTCGTCGTCGGAGAGACCGGTGCGGGGAAGCGCACGCTTGTCGGCGTCCAGCACTACGACGTGCAGCCGGCGGTCCCTCTCGACCTCTGGAAGACCCCGCCCTATCAGCCGGCTGTGCGCGATGGGGCGATGTACGCGCGGGGGGTGGACGACAACAAAGGACACCTGCTCCTGCGGATACAGGCGATCGAGGCGCATCGCGCGGCCTTCGGCGAGCTGCCGATCACGGTCCGGTTCCTGATCGAAGGCGAGGAAGAATCCGGCAGCCCGAATCTCGCGAAGCTGCTCGCGCTCGAGCCGCGGTTGACCGACGCCGACGGTGCGTTGAAGGAAGGAGGCGCCCTCGACAGCGAAGGGCGCCCGATCCTCTCTCTCGGCGGCAAGGGCATCCTCTACTGCCAATTCCGCGTTCGCACGATGACGCGCGACGCGCACTCGGGCGGCGCAACGCATTACCCGAACGCCGCCTCGCGTCTCGCGCAGGCATTCGCGTCGCTCATGGACGCGAAAGGCCGGGTGCAGATCGATGGCTTCTACGACGACGTGCGCAAGCCGACCGACGCCGACCGCGTGATGCTCGATCGCATGCCATTCGACGCCCGGGCCACACGCGAGGTAGTCGGTATCGAACGGTTCGCCTTCGGGCGCACGGACGACGAGGCCAAATGGGCGTCCGTGTTCGAGCCGACATGCAACGTGTGCGGCATCGTGTCCGGCTACAACGGACCGGGATCGAAGACCGTTATCCCAGCCGAAGCGACCGGAAAGATCGACTTCCGCTTGGTCCCCGACCAGGACCCGATGAAGATCGCCACGCTCCTTCGCGCACATCTCGACCGGCACGGCTTCGAGGACGTCGAGTTCAGCGCCGAGGAAGGAGAACATCCGTACCGAGGATCGGCGGACGCGCCACTCGTCCGTGCCGTCGCGGCCGTGGCCGAGGAGGCGTTCCGCAGGCCGGCGGTGCTCGTCCCTTCGAGCGGCGGTACATCGCCGATGTGGGTCGTCTGCAACCCGCGGCGGATGGCGAACGTGACGCTCGGCATGGGTCACCCCGGCGCTGGCGCCCACGCTCCCAACGAGCACATCCTTCTCGAGAATTACTGGCGCGCCCTTCGGGCGACGGCGCGTCTTTACTCGGAGTTCGCGACCGCGCAATGAGCCCAGGTATCAAGGCCCTCGTCTTCGACTTCGACGGGCTGATCCTCGAGACCGAGACACCGGCCTACCGCTCATGGACCGAGACTTACCGCGAGCATGGCCACGAGCTCCCGCGCGACCGCTGGCTGGAGTACATCGGGCGCGAGGCCGGCTGGTTTGATGCGCTCACCCACCTCCAGGCGCTCGTGCCAGCACCGTTCGATCGCGACGCGGTTCGCCGGCGGCGCGAGGAAAGACGCGCGGAGCTTCTTGCGGAGCTCGACGTCATGGCGGGTATCCGCGATTACGTCGCTGAGGGCCGGCGGCTGGGCCTCCGCCTCGCGATCGCGTCGAGCTCGCCGACCGATTACGTGCGATCGCATCTCTCGCGCGTCCGGCTCGACGACGTTTGGGACGCGGTGGTCTGCCGCGAGGACGCTCCGCGCGCGAAGCCGGCGCCCGACCTGTATCTCCGCGCGGTCGACCTCCTTGGGATCGCGCCGCGGGAGGCGCTCGCGCTCGAAGACTCGCCGAACGGGATCGCGGCCGCGAAAGACGCCGGGCTGTGGGTGGTCGCCGTGCCGAACACCCTGACGGCCGAAGGCGACCTCTCGCGCGCGGACTGCCGGGTGTCGACCTGCGCCGAGCTTCCGCTCGTGGAGCTTCTCCGGCGGGTCGGCTAGGTCGCTCGCCCGCGGGGTAGTCTCTCTTCATGGCGACCGTCACCCCGGCGCAGGGTGAGCTGCAGATCCGGACTTTCCAACGCTCCCCGTTGTCGCGGATCCGCGGCCATCTCGGTGGACTCTGGGGAAGGCCGATCACGCAGGCGATCCTCAAGGCGGTGCTCACGGTCTATGTGACGAGCACGATCACGTTCGGGCTGATCCGTCTCATGCCGGGCAGCCCCGTCGAGATCAAGATCGACGAGCTCATGCAACAGAGTCAGATCTCGTACGCGGAGGCGGCGGCGCAGGCGTCGGGACTCTTCGACATCGACCTCAATGCGCCCATCCACGAGCAGTACTTCGAGTACCTCGGGAACCTCGTTCACGGCAACCTCGGGAATTCGTTCCTTTCTCGCGGGACGACCGTCATGTCGATCATCCTCTCGGTCCTGCCGTGGACGCTGTTCGCGGTCGGCACCGGGCTCCTGCTTTCGTTCGTCATCGGCATCGGACTCGGACTGATCGCCGCCTACCGACGCAATAGCCTCCTCGACCACGCCGTCTCGAGCGGCGGCTCGATCATCAGCTCGATCCCCGGCTACCTCATCGCACTGCTGATCGTTCTGATCTTCGGCATTCAGCTCCGGTGGATACCCATCACCCAAATGCGCGGAGCGTTTTCATCCGGGATCACGCCCGGCTTCACGCCGGAGTTCATCGGCGACATCCTCTTCCACGCGTCGTTGCCCATCACGGTGTTCTTCCTCACGCACATCGGCCTGTGGATCCTCTCGATGCGCTCGGCGACCCTCGCCGCGCTCGAGGAGGATCACGTCACCGTCGCACGGGCTCGCGGACTCACCGACGGGCGGATCACCACCGCATACGTCGGTCGCAACGCGGTCCTGCCGCTCGTATCGCAGTTCGCGATCGCCGCGGGCGCGGTGGTCGGGGGCGCGGTGATCATCGAGCAGATCTTCGTCTACCAGGGTGTCGGCCTGCGCCTCGTCGCGTCGGTAAATCAGCGCGACTACCCGCTCATGCAGGGAATCATCCTCATGACGACCGTGTGTGTCATCGCCGCGAACCTGATCGCCGATCTCCTCTACACCAGGCTCGACCCGCGCATCGGCCGCGCCGGCGGAGCCAGCGAAAAGTGACGGTGGCCGCGACCGCGATCGACCGGCGCGACGTCAGCAGGCTCCCGGGTCCGCTGGCGAGCCTGGTCGAGTTCGTGCGAAACATGTCGCGGAAACCGGTCGGACTCATCGGACTCATCGGCGTGTTGTTCTTCCTCTTCCTCGCGTACGTCGCGCCGTTCTTCGTGCCGCTCCAGGATCAGGTCGACGTCTCGTCGATCTACGCGAAGCCGTCGTTCCTCCATCCACTCGGAACGGACTTTCAGGGGCGCGACGTCGTGAATCAGATCGTGTACGGCGGCGGCGACATCATCACCACCGCGATCCTCGCAGCCCTCTTCTCGACGCTCATCGCGATCACCTTCGGGTCGATCGCGGCGACGCTCGGCGGTCGGATCGACGCGGTCATCCTGGCCATAACGGACGTCGCTCTCACGATCCCGCAGCTCATCCTGCTCATCGTGATCGCCGCGATCTTCAGGCCGGCGTCGTTCTTCGCGCTCGCGGTGATCCTCGCGCTCCTGCAGTGGCCGGCGCTGCTCCGGCAGATCCGCGCTCAGGTCCTGTCGTTAAAGGAACGCGATTTCGTCGAAGCCGCGCGCTCTCTCGATCTCGGCCTGATGCACATCATCTTTCGGGAGATGCTGCCGAACATGCGCAGCTACATCGTCATTCACTTCATCATCGCGATGACGCTCGCGATCTACGCACAGGCCGCCATCATGTTCCTCGGGCTGGTCCCGCTCTCCGGTCGGAACTGGGCGATCATGCTGTACTTCGCGTACAACCAGGGCGCACTCTTCTTCAAGGACAGCTTCTTCTATCTGATGGGGCCGATCATGGCGATCGCGCTGTTCCAGCTGTCGCTGGTCTGGCTCGCATCGGGCCTCGAGGACGTGTTCAACCCACGCCTCAGAAATTGACCGTGCCGGTTCTGTCCGTTCGCGACCTTTCGATCGACTACCGGACCCGACGCGGTCCGGTGCACGCCGTCCGTGACGTGACATTCGACCTCGAACAGGGCGAGACGCTCGCCATCATCGGCGAGTCGGGTTCCGGCAAGACAACCCTCGCCGTCGGCCTCATTCGCCTCTCGCCCCGGAGCGCGCGCGTGACGAGCGGCGAGATCCGCTACGACGACGGCAAACGGGCCTTCGACGTGCTCTCTCTCGACGCGGAGAGGCTTCGCCGTTTCCGCTGGGCGGACTGCGCGATGGTGTTCCAGGCCGCGCTCTCGGCGTTCAACCCGGTCATCAACGTCTGGGAACAGTTCCTGGACACCGGGCGAGCCCATGGGATGGGCGACAAACACAAGATCCACGACCGTACCCGCGAGCTGCTGGATCTGGTGCACCTCGACCCGACACGCGTCCTCAGTGCCTATCCGCATGAGCTTTCCGGAGGAATGCGGCAGCGCGTGTTGATCGCGATGGCCCTGCTGCTCGATCCGCGCGTCGTCATCCTCGATGAGCCCACGACGGCGCTCGACATCCTCACGCAGCGCGCGATCATCGATCTGCTCCGCGACCTCCGCGCCAAGCTTGGGTTCGCCACGATCTTCATTTCGCACGACCTCTCGATCGCGGCCGAGCTCGCGGACCGCATGCTCACGATGTATGCGGGTCGGATCGTCGAGCGCGCGAGTGTCGAGGACCTCTTCTACCGGCCGCGACACCCCTATTCGGTCGGCCTCATGCGTGCCGTCCCGCGCGTGTCGGGCGCCCTCGGCAGCGTCGCCTCCATACCGGGATCGCCGCCCGACCTCATCCGCCTCCCGCGCGGCTGCTCCTACTACCCGCGCTGTCCATTCCACGTCGAGCAGTGCCTCGAACAGGACCCGCCGCTGCTTGCCGTCGACACCCCCGACCACGAGGCCGCGTGCATTCGCTGGCAAGCCGTCGCGTCAGCGCTCGGCTCCGACGCCGAAGCCCCGGTCGCAGAGAAGCTCGCGTGAGCGGCCCGCTCATAGAGCTCGACCGCGTCTCGCGGACCTACACCACGCCGGCGGGGACGATCAAAGCGGTGGACGACCTGTCGCTTTCACTCGGCGAGAGCGAGACGATCTGCATCGTCGGGGAAAGCGGGTGCGGAAAGACGACAACAGGTCGGATGCTCGCGGGCCTGCTTCGGCCGTCGAGCGGCCGGCTGCTCTTCGAAGGCGCGGACGTGTGGGAGAAGAAGGGCAAGGACCTCGCGCGCTTTCGACGCGCGGTGCAGCTCGTCCATCAGGACCCGTACGCGTCGCTGAATCCGACCCGGACGATCGCGCAGACGCTCGCACCACCCCTCGCCAAGCACAAGAAGGCCCACGGGCGAGCGGCTCGCGCCGCGATGATCTCCTTGCTCGAACGTGTCGGGCTCACGCCCGCGGCGGACTTCCTCTTGAAATACCCGCACCAGCTCTCGGGCGGACAGCGTCAGCGCGTGTCGATCGCGCGCGCGCTCACGGTGGACCCGCGTGTGATCGTCGCTGACGAGGCCGTCTCGATGGTGGACGTCTCGATCCGGATCAGCCTGCTGGACCTGCTCCACAACCTCGCGACCGAGTTCCACGTGACCACCGTGCTCATCACCCACGACCTCGCCGTGGCGCGGTACTTCGGTCGAAGGGGCCGAATCGCGGTGATGTACCTCGGCCGCGTGGTCGAGCTTGCGAACACCGAGCCCCTGGTGAGCGATCCCGCTCATCCGTACTCGACCGCCCTGATCGCGGCGATCCCGGAGGCCGACCCGACCATCACGCGGACGAAGAAGCGCGTCTCGCTGAAAGGCGCGGAGGTGCCGAGCCTCCTGAACCTGCCTCCGGGTTGCGTGTTCCATCCGCGCTGTCCGTTGTCCGAGCCCGGTCTGTGCGATGTGGTAGTCCCCATACTCGGCAACCTACCGGGGGGACGGTCGGTCGCGTGCCACGTGGCATTGCGCGAGCGACAGCCTGCCGCCGAGCTCCTGGGCGTCCGTTAGATGGACCCGATGGCGCTCCAAGCGGCCTTCCGCGTCGCCATCCTCATCCTCATCGTCGCGCTTGCAATGCTGCCGTTTCAGCCAAGAAACTCGGCGGAATTTGTCGTCACCGTCATGGCTGCGGTGGTCGGACTCATCTTCGTGGGGCTCGTTGCGGTCCTCGTGCGGCTGTCCGGTTCGCGCCCACCGAACCCGCGACCGGTCGACAGGGTACGTGGTATGAGTTCCAATGTGTCAAGCGAGGAATCCGGGAGGGGCAAATGAAGAAGAGCGCGATTAGTTATTCCGTCACACGCCGGCGTTTTCTGCGTGACGCGACCCTCACAAGCCTTGGAGTCGTGGCTGCCGCGTGCACGCCTGGTGGCACCTCGCCAAGTCCATCGGGCAGCGGCACCGCCTCGACCAAAGGCGGCGAGTTCCACGGCGCGTGGCCGTACGACCTACCGCCAAAGGGCCACTACAACTACTTCGCGGCTGCCGGGATCATCCTGCAGGGCGCGATCTACGTCGACCTATTCCAGCCACCGCTCGCAACGTGGATGTGGAACGACGCGAAGTGGAACTACATGCTCGCCGAGTCGAGCTCGCTGAGCGGCAACGTCTTCTCCGTGAAGCTGCGTCCGAACATCAAGTGGTCGGACGGGTCGGCGTTCACATCAAAGGACGTCGTCACCACCTTCACCGCGGGTCGCATGGATAGCTTCACCATCTGGAACTACATCGACAAGGTGGAGGCCGACGGCGACCTCGGCGTGAAGTTCACATACAAGACACCTTCGAGCATCGGTGAGCGCAACATCCTGCGAGTCTCGATCCGTCCGGACTCGATCTACGGCGCGATCGCGAAACGGGCCGCGGATCTGTATGCCTCGGGCAAGACCACAGCGTCGCCCGAGGTTGTGGCTCTGCGCGCGGAGAAGGAAAACCTTCGTCCGGATCCGATCTCAGTCGGCCCGTACATGATCGACAAGAACTCGGTCACCGAAGCTCAGCTGACGATGACTCGCAATGCCAACGGCCTCTTCGGCAACACCGTCAACTTCGACAAGGTCATCATCTACCAGGGCGAGACCGCGCAGGTCACACCCCTTGTCCTCGCCGGAGACGTCGACTACGCGACCCACGGCTTCCCACTCGCCACCGACAAAGCATTCGTGGACGCCGGCATCCGCGTCATCCGCGGTCCCGGCTACACCGGTCCCGGGATCTTCTTCCACTGGGAGAAGGCCGCTGCGTTCCAGGACAAGCGTCTCCGACAGGCGGTCGCGATGGCCATCAATAAGGACGAGAGCGCAAAGGTGACCTACGGGGATTCCGCGAAGTCCCAGAAGTTCATGACCGGTTTCTCCGACAACCTGGTGCCTCTGTGGATCTCGTCGGCTGATACGGCCAAGCTGCAGTCGTACGCGTACGACGTCACGAAGGCGGCCGGCCTGATGACGGCGGCCGGGTACGCGAAGGGATCGGACGGCATCTACGCGAAGGATGGAAAGAAGCTCGAGTTCGAGCTGTACTTCCCGAGCGACTTCGCGGACTGGTCGAGCGCCGCGGACCATGCCCAGAAGTCTCTCAACACGTTCGGCATCAAGATCGTGCCTCGCGGGGCGATCCGCAGCCAGCATCTCCCCGACATGAACAACGGCAACTTCCAGATCGCGATCAACGGCTGGGGCCTCGGTAACCCGCACCCGCAGGGCTCATTCATCGTCAATCTCCGTACGTACAACACGACCGCGGCGGGCGGCGGCATGAAGTACCCGCTGAAGCAGGGCAACACAGACTTCGACGCGCTCATCAACAAGATGGGCGATGGCTTCGACACCAACGCGCAGAAGGCGCCGGTCACCGAGGCGGCTCTCGCCTTCAACGACCTGTTGCCGGTGGTCCCTCTGTGGGAACGCTACGGCAACAACCCGGTCAACGACAAGAAGCGTGTCGCTGGCTGGAAGCCGGACGGCGATCCCGTTTACAAGAACCCGTGGAGCACGGACGCGTTTACGACACTCATGATCATGGACGGCACGCTCCATAAGATCTGATCCTCGCGCGACGAACGAGAACGACGGCGACCTCGCGGGATTCCCCGAGGTCGCCGTCGTGCTAGGTGGGGGCTTCTCCGCGAACGGCGAGGCATCCGCCTCCACCCTCGCGCGCGCCCGGACCGCGGCGCACCTCGCACAAAAACGCCAGACCCTCGCGGTCATCGCATCCGGCAGTCACGGCGACGGCCCGGCCCCGGCCAAGAGCGAGGCGGCGATCATGGCCGACCTGATCGCGGCAACCGGTGTCCCGCGCGAGCGTCTCTTCCTCGAGGAGCGCTCCCGAGACACGATCGGTAACGCCGTCGAGGTGGTCGCGCGCTACCTCCGGGGGGTCGAGGCCCGGCCGATCTACCTCGTGACCTCACCGTTCCACCTCGAGCGCGCCCTGGTGACCTTTCGGCACGTCCTTGGCTTCGAGTGGCAGGTTCAGGCCGTGGCCGCGGAGGACACCGACGACGATCGCAAGCGCGCGAACTCGGAGACGACATACCTTCAGGAGACGTTCGCGTTCTTCGAGGGCATCCGACCCGGGGACATGGCCGCGATCGACAAGAAGTACCGCGCAAGGCAGGTCCGCTAGGTAGAGGACCACGCTTTCGAGGAGGAAGCCATGTCCTCTGCCATCGTCCTCGCGACCACCGCCGAAAACGCCGAAGCGCTCCTTTCAGGCGAGCGCGACCGTGACCATCGCCGCTTCCCGCCAAAAAAACTGCCCGCGCGCGCCTACCTCGCCGTCGTGGGCACCGGAGCAGTCGTCGGCGAATGTGAGCTCGGCGCCGCCGAGAAGCACACCTCCAAGGGTTGGGCGCTTCCCGTCAGCAAGCCCCGCCGCTACCGCAAACCACGCCCGATCGCAGACTTCGGCATACCGAAGATCCCGCGCTCCTTCAGATACGTTGAGCGCTGAATCTCGTCGAGGCACCGACGGCGTTCGCGGGTGGCACGGGGGAGCGGGTTGCGCGCGAGCCGCTGACCGGCCGCGTCAGTCGCGAGCGGTCCCAAGTGGTGGGGAGCGGACCGGTAGGCGAGCGCGCGACCCCGACCCCGGGACAGGACCCGCGCGCACGACGCTCGACGCTCGACGCTAGACGCTCGACGCTCGACGCAACGAGATTCAGTTCGCCGGTCGCCACTGGAAGGTGACGTGCGTGATGAGGTCGCCCTCGGTCTCGAAGGTCCAGGTCGTGTAGTTCGCGAAGTGGCCGGGCGACCGCGTTAGTCCCCGGAGGATGACGGTCGTCCCCATGACGGCCTCCTCGCGGACCACTCGCACGAACGGCGGTGCCATCCGAATGAGCTGTTTCGCCCCTTCGCGACCTTCGAGCTGGCGATCCCCACCGGGCAGTTCGATGGCGACATCCTCGGCGCATACCGCGGCGGCCTTCTCAGCGTCGTTGGACTCGAGCGCCGCCATGAAGGTCTTCGCGGCCGAGAGGGGATCTGCCACCAAGCGATTATTGAGGAGATGCGGCACGTCGGGTCGCTCCTGCCGTACGTCGTGGCCGCCGCGTTCATCGCGGCGGGCTCTGTCGCGCTGGTTTTCACGACGGTCGATGCCGGCGGGAGCGCGTCCTCCGGATCGGCCGCGGGCAGCGGTCCGGCGCTTCCGCTCTCGTCGACCGGGCGCCTCGCGTATTGGCGACAGAGCCCGTCGGGCGGGTTCGTGCTCTGGGTATCCAATGCCGACGGCTCGGCCGCCCGATCGATCGCGACCGTCGCTGCGAACACGTCACGCCCATTCGCGACGCGCTGGACGGGCGATGCCCAAGCTGTCGCGTACGCGACCGATGACAGCATCACCGTCATCAATCTCGACGGAACACACATCGACATCCGGGGGCTCGGGCAAATGCGCGCTGCGGGATTCCGCCTTATCGATCAGCGTTGGTCGCCTTCGGGCAAGCGAGTCGCCGCGACGCTCCAACGATCCACGGACGGGAAGACCGACCTCTGGATCGGGTCGCTCGACCGTCGCGAGCTCGTGGCCGCGGGCGTATTCGGGAATGCGTTCTTCGGGGACTGGCTGAGCGACGACGAAGTGCTCGTCGAGTCGGACACGGGCGTGCTCGGTGCATTGCAGCAGCCCGGACAGCCGATCCGCAAGCTCGTCGACACGGCGGCCGCGTCACCGTTCTTCGACGGGAGACGCGTGTTCTTTCTCGCGGGCTCGGTCGGTCCGACCATCACGGCAAGCGGTATTTTCGTGACGAACCCGAGCGTCATGAGCGTGCGCGCCGACGGGCAAGATCTCCGTAGCGAAGGACGGCTCGAGGTCCTCGGAAGCCTTCGGCTCGACGGCATCTGGCCCGACACGCGTTACCTCATGCACGTCGGTGTCGATCAGACCCAATTCCTCATCGGCCCGCGTTCGACAAGCCTGGCGCCCTCGAGCCTCCTGCGGCGCGCCGTGGTCAGCGCGGATCGGCGCTTCGCGATCGGTTTCGGCGGATCGCGCGTCGTCCGGATCGATCTCACGCGCGGCTACAGCCCCGCCGAGAGCGCCTTCGTCGTACTGCTCGATGGCGTGTTCAGCCCGGATGCCTGGATCCGCCGGAGCCTTGCCCCCTAAACAGCAGTCCCGGCGATACTGACTTCGTGCGAGTTGGTGCGGTCTTTCCTCAGCTCGAGATCGGCGCTGACCCCGACGTGATCGCTACGTACGTGCGGACCGTCGAGGAGCTTGGCTACGACCACCTTGTGATCTTTGATCACGTCCTCGGCGCAGACTCCCAGAGGCCGGGGGGCTGGACCGGTGTGTACGACCATCGCTCGATGTTCCACGAGCCCCTCGTCCTCTACGGCTACCTCGCGTCGATCACCACCAGATTGAAGCTCGCGACCGCGATCATCGTCCTACCGCAACGGCAGACCGCTTTGGTCGCCAAACAGGCGGCGGAGGTCGATGTCCTCTCTCGCGGTCGACTGGTTCTTGGGGTCGGCATCGGCTGGAATGAGGTCGAGTACGAAGCGCTCGGGATGGCGTTCACGAATCGCGGCAAGCGGATCGAGGAGCAGATCGCCGTCCTGCGCCTCCTGTGGACGCAAGAGGTCGTGGACTTCAACGGTCGATGGCATCACATCGATCGAGCGGGCATCAACCCGTTGCCGGTGCAGCGCCCGATCCCGATCTGGATGGGCGGTGGCTGGGACAGGCAGACGCGGACCGTCGTCGAGCCGGCCCTGCGACGTATCGCGCGAATCGCGGATGGCTGGTTCACGCATATGCCGCCGAATGAAGATGGTCGCGCCGGGATGACGGCATTCCGTCGCCTGGTGCAGGAGGAAAGGCGTGATCCCGCCACGTTTCCGGTCGAAGGGCGCATCCCTGCGGCAAAGAGCGGTCCCGAGGAGTGGAAAAAGGGTCTGGAGATTTTCCGGGAGATCGGAATGACAGGCGTCGAGCTGAACACGATGGGCGCCGGATACCGCGCGATCGACGAGCACCTCGACGCGCTGCGACGATTCCGCGAGTTGGTGTGACTGAAGTGCCCGGCGTAGAGCGCACGGACGTCGAGTACCGTCCTCGGGCCGGAGCTGCCGCGCCCGATGCAGGCACGATCGAGGCGGCGCTGCGGCGCGAGGCGCGCGATGTCTACGGGTGGTCGAACGCGCCCGGCGACACCTACGCGGAGCACGAGCATCTCTATACAAAGCTTCTGTACTGCGTTCGCGGCTCGATCGATTTCGTGCTCGCGAGCGGCCGCCGCGTCACGATGCGGCCCGGCGACCGACTCATCCTGCCTCCACGAACGCGACACTCCGCCGTCGTCGGTCCGGACGGCTGCGCCTGCGTCGAGGGAAAGCTTCCGCCCTAGACTCTTCACGCTTCCATGCGACCGCTGGCATCACGTATGTCGCGCCTGGGGACCGAGACGGCGTTCGAAGTCCTCGCCAAGGCTCGGGCGCTCGAGGCGAAAGGCCGCGACATCGTTCATCTGGAGATCGGCGAGCCCGATTTCGATACGCCCCCCGCGATCGTCGCGGCCGGCGTCGCCGCGCTCGAACGAGGAGAGACTCATTACACGCCGTCCGCCGGTGTCGTCGAGCTGCGCGAGGCGATCGCTCGATACCTGAGCGAGCGTCGCGGAGTCCGCGCCGATCCGGGCCAGGTGATCGTCACCCCGGGCGCGAAACCGATCATGTTTTACGCCCTGCTGGCACTTCTCGACGAGGGGGACGAAGCGATCTACCCGGATCCCGGTTTTCCGATCTACTCGTCGATGATCAACTTCGCCGGAGCGCGCGGCGTGCCGCTCGCGCTTCGTGAAGAGAACGACTTTCAGCCCGATCTCGACGAGCTTCGCGCGCTGGTGAACCCGCGAACGAAAGTGCTCGTCCTGAACAGCCCCAACAACCCGACGGGTGGCGTGCTTTCACGCGCGGCGATCCGCGAGATCGCGGCCATCGCCCGCGAGCGCGATCTCTGGGTCCTCGCCGATGAGATCTATGGCGAGCTCGTGTACGAGGGAGAGCACCGTTCGATCGCGGTGGAGGAGGGCATGGCGGAGCGGACGATCCTGCTCGATGGATTCAGCAAGACGTTCGCGATGACCGGCTGGCGACTCGGCTACGGCGTCTTCCCGCGCGCGCTCGTCGAGCCGGTCGCGAAGCTCGTCACGAACTCGGTCTCCTGCACGGCGACGTTCGTCCAAAGAGCCGGAACGGCCGCGCTCTCTTCGCGGCCGCCAGAGGTCGATCGGATGATCGCTGAGTTTCGTCGCCGGCGAAATGCGGTTGTGAAGGGACTCAACGCCATCCCTGGCATCACGTGCCGCATCCCACACGGTGCGTTCTATGTATTCCCGAACGTGCGCGGCCTCGGCCTCCGATCGAGCACCGAGGTGGCCGATCGGCTCCTCACCGAGGCCGGCGTGGCGACACTGACGGGCACCTGCTTCGGCGCGGCCGGTGAGGGGTACCTGCGGTTGTCGTACGCGAATTCGCTGGCCAATCTCGACAAAGCTGTTTCACGGATCGCGGAGTGGTCCTCGCGCCTCGCTCCGCTGCCTACCGCTCGCTAGCTTTCACCTCTCGCGTTACCCAGTCATCAGTCAATCGTGGTCGTTCCGTTACCGCGAGATGACACCGGTGGTTTGAGCCGTGCTCCCGCATCGCCTCGTTTGCGAGGCGCCCGGACAACCGGGCCGATAGAAACGGGAGGCTGAAGATGCGACCAATCAAGCTCGTTCTCATCTCAGCGTTCGCGATCATGGTTGTCTTCGCGCGCGTAGAGATGGCGAACGCGTACTACCAGCAGCTCGACGCACAACAGGTCGAGTCGGGTGGAAAGAACGCTCCGAAGGACAAGGGCGACGACAAGGCGAAGGCCGATGCCGCCGCCAAGGCCAAGGCTGACGCGGACGCGAAGGCAAAAGCCGACGCAGCCGCGAAGGCGAAGGCTGATGCCGACGCAAAGGCAAAAGCCGACGCTGCCGCGAAGGCGAAGGCTGACGCCGACGCAAAGGCGAAGGCGGATGCGGCCGCGAAGTCCAAGGCCGACGCGGATGCCAAGACAAAGGCCGACGCTTCAGCGAAGGCGAAAGCCGACGCCGACGCCAAGGCGCAGGCAAAGGCAGACGCCGACGCTAAGGCGCAAGCGAAAGCTGACGCAGACGCGAAGGCGCAGGCAAAGGCAGACGCCGACGCGAAGGCGCAGGCCAAAGCTGACGCCGCCGCGAAAGCGAAGGCTGACGCGGACGCGAAGGCGAAGGGTGACGCGGACGCCAAGGCGAAGGCTGACGCCCAGCTGAAAGCCAAGGCCAAGATCGAAGCTCGCGCCAACGAAGACGCGAGCGTCGAAGTCTCGAACGGCGCGCACGTTTCACACGGCGGCGGCAACAGCGGGCAGCAGGGCCCCGACATGAACTCGAACCAGACAGGATCAAAGACGAAGAACGGTGGCTCGAAGACGGGCACCGGTTCCAAGAGCAAGGGCAAGGGCTCAGCGACTGGGACAAACTCCGCGAGCAAGAACGCGAGCAACACAAAGGGAACGAAGGGCACGGGCTCAAAGAGCGCGGCGAACGGCTCGGCCACGGGTACGAACTCCGCGAGCAAGAACGCGAGCAACACAAAGGGAACGAAGGGCACCGGTTCTCAGAGCGCGGCGAACGGTTCGGCCACGGGTACGAACTCCGCAAGCAAGAACGTCAGCAACACAAAGGGAACGAAGGGCACCGGTTCTCAGAGCGCGGCGAACGGTTCGGCC
>DASPWX010000181.1:0-5135 GCA_035637615.1 Bathyarchaeia archaeon
CGAACGTCGGGTTTCGGCTCGCCCGCGGCGGGATGGACGCGGCCAACGTGGTCGTCGAGCGCGACGGCCGAACGCTGACGGCGGGACTGACCTCCGATCGCGACGGCGCGGAGCTGAGGGTCACCGTCGCCGGCCTGGACGAGACCCTCGACTTCAGGCAGTCGCGTCCGGTCGACGCGCCGGTCGCCGTCACCGACGATCGCGGGCGCGCAGTGCGGCAGCTTCCGGGGCGATATCACGTGAACAGCCACTTCTATCGCCTGATGGAGGGGCCGACGATGTTCCAGCGCATGGTGTCGCTCGAGCGCATCGAGCCTGACGCCCGGGCGATCGAGGTCGTCATGGGGGGACCGGCGGGCGACTGGCGCGTGGTGATCCCGATCGAACCGAGGATTTCCACCGGGCCGCGAGGAATACCGACCGAGGCGATCGATATCCATCAGGGAATCGCGATCGCCGCGCCGCGGGTCGCGCGGTCCGAAACGATCACCGCGATCGAGCTTGAGACGTACTTCGTCGAGAGCGCGGACCCCGGCGGGAAGATTGAACGCTCCATCCAGGGCGTCGGCTGCCTGAGCCACGCGCGAGCGCTTGGGGCGGACCTGCTGATGCTGCGCGATAGCACCGGCCTGCACCACCTTGAACGTCCACGCGGGGTTCAGGATCGTCCCGGCAGCTCGCGACGCCGCGAGGTGGCGCTCTTCGAGCCCATGCCGCCAGGCGCGGTGTCCGCTTCGCTCGAGGTTCCTTACGTCGTGGTCTGCGAGATGAGCGACGAGACCGTCCTGGTCCCGGTCCCGAGTGAGACGGAGATCACGCTCGCCGGATGTACAGCGCACGTGACCACGAGTCGCATCAGTCGGTCGTCGGATAGCACCGAGGGACGCCCATCCCCGATCGACGGGCTGAACGGCCCGTGCGTGCGCATCGTGATCGTCCCCGCTGATCGCGAGGCCGAGCGTCAGCTCGTCTCGTGCGGCGTTATGGAAAGCAACGACCGCGGGATGACCGTGGGCATGGCGCAATCGGGACCACCGGTCATAGAGGTTCCGGATCCAAGTGGGTCGTCGCCGTTCATGACGTTCCGAGCTCCGAGGATCCGCGTGGGCGGTCCTTGGAAATTGGATTTTCCCCTACCCGCCCGTGAGCCGTAGCTAGAGAAACACGCTCGCGAAGCGCTCGATCTCGCTGACCTGCCGCTCGTCGTAGCGGCGCCCGATGACCAAGAGATCGACTCCGGCCTTTTTCATCGGTTCGACCTGGTCATCCCAGAGGCGCTCGTCCTGCGACGTCCAGACGCACGCCGCGAGCGGCGCGCCGGGTCGAAGCACGCGCAGGCTGCGTCCGTACTCGGCGACCCGCTCCGCGGTCTGAAGCCAGATGAAGAGACCTGCACCGTGCGTCGCGGCGATCCGAACGGCCTCGTCGCCTTGGCCGCCGATCCAGAGAGGCAAGCGCTCACCCTGCGGCGGCTGCGGGTGCACGCCGACCTCGGGGATCTTCACGAACCGCCCCTCATACGAGAACGTGGGCCGAGTCCATGCGAGTCGGAGCACGTCGATCGTCTCCTCGAGTCGCGCCCGGCGATGATCGGTCGGATGACCGAGGGCCTTGCCCTCCTCCACGAGCCAGCCCGCGCCGATGCCGAGCTCGAAGCGCCCGTTCGAAAGGACGTCCACCGTCGCGGCCTGCTTTGCGAGCGTGATCGGATCGGTGATGATCAGCGGCACGACCGCGACACCGAGGCGCACACGCTCGGTCGCGGCCGCGACGAAGCCGAGCGTGATCATCGCGTCGGCCCACGCCGTCTTCGCGTTCCACGAGGGTGTTCCATCCTCGCTGTATGGATAGCGCGGCCTGAATGAGGCGGGGACGACGGTGTGGGAGTTCGTCCAGACGGAATCGAATCCGAGTCGCTCCGCGGCCCGCGCTACCCCGAGCACAGTTTCGCGGCTCGGCCGGATGTAGGTAGGCAACATCACACCGAAGCGCACGGCGCGGAGTTTAGGGAGTCGCTCGCACGGCCCGCGCGGTCAGCGAATGGGTGTAGCCCCGCTCACCACGAGGACCACGAACAAAACCGATGCGCTGATCGCGAAGATACCGAGCAGAAGCACGGCGAAGACGAGCGTCCCGTCGCGGGTGCCGAGATCGACAGGACGCTTCTCCATATATGGGCGCGAAGTCTAGTGATGCGGGGGGCAAGTACCCCAGAGGTCCTAGTACGGCCGTCCTGTCACCCGATCGGGGGCTAACCGTCACGAGAGCGAACCGTTAGGAACTTGTGCACAGGAGGTGCATATGTTCCGCACCATGGCTGGCCGTACGACGCGTGTTTTCGCGGCCGGCGCGCTCATCCTCTCTCTTACCGCGACGACCTTCGCGGGCAGCGCGAACGCCGCACCGCTCGCGGATGACAAGACGGACTGCAGCACAGCGGCACACGCCCGCAACGATGCGGTCCACCTTCTCCACACCGCGTGGAAGGCATTCGACGGCGACCTGAAGGATCTTGCGCGCGACGCTCGCAAGCTTCAGCACGAGTCTCAGAAAGAGAGCGCTGACCTGAACAAGGACGCTCGCGGCGTTGTCGCGAGCGCGAAGGCCGACCTCAAGGACATCGCGAGCCAGGCCCACTCGGACATTCAGGCGGCGGTCGAGCTCGGTACCGCGTGCTCGGACGAGGACGACAGCACGACCACTACGCCAACGACGACCACGACGACCACCACGACGACGACCACGACCAGCGTGACCGCACCGAACGACTCGACGGCTCCGGCCGACTCGACCGGCAGCGCGCGGACGTTCGACACGAGCGGTCTTGACTCGAAGTACAAGGACATCGTCGACCAGGCGATCAAGGACATGCAGGCGGTCGTCGACGACACTCGCAAGGCAGTCCTTGACATGACCAATGCGGCTCAGTCGAAGGAAACGACGACGACCGACGTCGCCAAGGTCAAGCAAGAAGTCGCGAAGGCCAAGGCTGACCGTGAGGAAGCGAAGACCGCCGCCAAGGACAAGTCGAATGACAAGTCCAACGCGAAGTCGAGCAACTCCGGCAAGGGCAAGGGCCGCAAGTAGCGCTCTGAACCCGAACCATTCGAGCAGCCCGCGGGGAAACCCGCGGGCTGTTCCTTTTTAGGCTTGGCGCGCGATGGGGGCCGGATGCACGATCGAGCGCAGCCGCTCCAGATTGGCCGTCCGCCTGGCTGCGAAGCTCCGCCGCAGCGCGGGGAGCCGCCACCCCGTGAGGACCGCGTTCAGGCGCGAGAGCTGGTGCCGGCCCGAATACGTCACGAGCGACCCGCGCGGGTGTGGCTGCACCTCGAAGTGATCGAAGAGCTCCGCGTGATGGACGATGACCTGGAGCACGAGCCGCTCGTACGGGAGGAGCTCGACCACGACGAGCTTCGCGATCAGATCCTGCCCGGAGACCCGAAGCGTCTGCCTGATAACGCTGCCCTTCCGCAGCAGGCCGGGCGTCTCGAGCGCCGTGCGCACGATCGAATCCATCCATCGTGGCTGGTCGGAAATGTCGAACATCACGGCAGCGACCGCCTCGGGCGGAGCCTCGAAGACCGACTGCACCGCGACGTCGAAGCGCCGGTGCTCGGCGGGGAGCCACCAGAGGGTCCAGAGGATCGCGAGGACCGCGAGGACGGCGCCGAGGAGTGGCGTTCCCACGAGGAATTCGAGGATGACGAGGACAAACGCCGCGACGGTGAGTCTCTGCGACAGCACCGCACGCTCCTCAAAGACGAGGTAATCGCGGCCATGAACCCCTGAGCGATCGACGACCAGTGCCCCGATCAGAAGTAGCACCACCGCGAGAAAAAGCGCGCCCTGGATGAACAGCAGGATCACAGGCGCGCGAGTCTAGACTCGCCGGGCGTGGGGCAGTACGCCGTTTCGAGCGACACGCGACACGTGGACCGCGACCTGGTGTGGCGTTTCCTCCACGACGAGTCGTACTGGGCGGCGGGCGTCCCGCGCGACGTCATGGATCGCGCGATCGACGGATCGATCTGCTTCTCGGTGTTCGAAGGTGACCTCGCTCAAGGCGCCCCGCAGGTCGCGTTCGCGCGCGTGGTGACGGATCGCGCAACGTTTGCATGGGTCTGCGACGTCTTCGTCCTCGAGGCGCACAGGGGAAGAGGAGCGGGAAAGGCGCTCATGGACGCGGTCATGGCCCACCCCGAACTGCAGGGTCTGCGGAACGTACTCCTCGCGACGCGCGATGCGCACGGCCTCTACGCGAAGTACGGCTTCGTACCGCTTACCGAGCCGGCGCGGTGGATGGCAATTCGCCGGCCGTATCGCGGCTAAAGCTTAGATAACGCTTTGCGGACGAACACGGCGAGTCTTTCGCGCGCGACGTCGTTGGATCGCGCGCGCGATACGCGCGAGCTCGTCGTCGTGCAGCGGACGGCGGCGATCGTCGAACACCGGCACACCATAGACTCGGGGCTTGGATTTCGACCTCACCTCCGAGCAGCAGTCGATCCGGAAGCTCGCGAAGGATTTCGCGGACAAGGAAATTGCACCAGGTGCGCGTGAGCGCGATCGCGGCGAGATCTTCCCGAAGGACGTGCTGAGGAAGATGGCGCCGCTCGGTCTGCTGGGTGGACCCGTGCCCGAAAAGTACGGCGGCATCGGGCTCGACTACGTGTCGCATGCGCTCGTGACCGAGGAGGTCGGGCGCGCGGACTCGTCGGTGCGCACGACGCTCTCAGTGCAGATCTCGCTCGTGGAGATGACCATCCTCAAATTCGGCACCGAGGAACAGAAGCAACGCTGGCTGCCGTCGCTCTGCAAGGGCGAAGTCATCGGATGCTTCGGCCTCACCGAGCCCGAGGTCGGCAGCGACGCCACAAAGCTCCGCACCACCGCGAAACGCGACGGCGACTCGTGGGTGCTGCGCGGCCGGAAGATGTGGATCTCCAACGGCTCGGTCTCGAAGCTCGCTCTGGTGTTCGCGCAGGGTGATCCAGCCAAGGAAGCCAAGGGCATCACCGCGTTCGTTCTGGAGCGCGATCGCCAGTCCTACGGCAGCCAGGCGCTCCACGGCAAGCTGGGACTGCGCTCATCGGATTCGAGCGAGCTCATTCTCGACGACGTACGCGTTCCCG
>DASPWX010000182.1:0-31585 GCA_035637615.1 Bathyarchaeia archaeon
GCGGCATTGTCGAGAGAGCAGGCCATCTGGTCGAAAAGTCCGAGCTGCTCGAAGATATCGAGACTCTTCTGGCTGCTCATGATCGCGGCCTCGACGTCACCGATGTCGTGGTAGGCCTTCGCGATGCCGGCGTACAGGGCCGCGATTGCCGGGAGATCGTTGAACTGCTCGGCCAGAACGAACGCCTGCTCGTACATCGCGAGTGCCTGCTTCGATTGGCGCTGATTGCTGAGAGCCAGTGCCAGGTCCACCAGACGTCGGTAATGGAAGGTGACGTCCTTTACGGTCCCGTCCTCACACGCCTGGACGCACTCGCGAAGAAGGCGTATTTGTTCCTCGTAGGCGTAGGTCCGCTCGTACGCACCCGCCAACACGGATTTGATGCGCACCTGCTCTTCAGGATCGTTCAGCAGATCGGCCATCCGCTGCGCGCGCTCGATCACCGGGAAGGCCTGCTTCGGTTGGGAGGTGGCGTTGTACGCCGCGGCCAAGTAACGAAGGCGAACCAGCTGGTCCTGTGGAGTCAGGCCTTCTTCCAATCCCTCGAGGAGCGGAATCGCTGCATCCGAGTGACGCTCTTCGATCAGGCGGCGTGCCTCAAGAAGCGTGTACTGCGGAGTCGCCGGCGACGGAGCGCCGCCCAGCAGGTCGGCAGGCTTTACGCCAAGAACGCCGGCGATGTGCTCGAGCGCCTTCATCGACGCGCGCGTGCGCCCGGACTCGAGCATGGAGATGTACGCCTTGGTGTATTGCGGCTCCGCCACCTGAGCCTGGGTAAGGCCCTTGGCGGTGCGTAACGATCGAATTCGCGCTCCCACGTCGGCCACCATGGGTGACCGCACCTCAGCCACAGCACGGGCACTTTACGGGGGAGAAGTAGACCCGTCAAACCAATCTTTACCGAATTCTTAAGGACCGAGACCGGGGCACTGCCGGTCGGGGTCCTGCGGGCCCAGTTGGCCCGAATCTCGGTCGGCCGACGCGTTCGTGCGGCCGAGGTCATGTCAGCTAGCAGAAGCCGCCGCCGCCTGAGCTCACACCGCAGGCGTAGGCGATGGATGCGAGCGAAGCCGAGAGCGTGAACGCGAGAGCGCTGAGGAAAGCGATGAGCTGCACGGTGCGAAGAGTCGACATTCGGTGGGTCCTCCCCGACCCCACCGGCGGATTTCTGGACCCGGTCGGCGCCACTCTGCGACCAAGCCGCGCCGAAGTAAAGGAGGATTTACGTCGATTGCGTTACGCGAAGAGGCGCTGGGTCAGGGGACGGAGCTGGTGGACGCAGCCATCGATCGCCGCGGCGAAGAGCAAGCTCGCCGGACCGACGAGCAGTCCGGGCACCGCGTAGAGCGGTGGCAGAGTCTCGAAAGCCACGCTCGCGCCGCCCTTGACCGCGACGAGCACGGCCGCAGCGACCAGCGCGCCGCCCGAGAGCGCGACCGAGAGGGGCGATAGCCCGACCGAGAGGGGGCGGCCCGCGACGAGCTGGTCGATCCGCGCCTCGGTCACCGAGAGCGAGCTCACCGGGACGAGAAGTCCCAGGGAGACGTCGTCGGCATCCGGGAGGAGCTTGTAGAGAGCGCTCGCGAGCGACCGCACGCCGCCTGATGCGCGGACCGCCTCCTGGTCGGCCTCGATCTCTTTCTGGAGCGTGTGGAAAGCCAGAAGCTCGTCGACGACCGGGACGACGTATAGACCGGCGGCGAAGTACCGCGCGACGACCTGGCGGAGCGGATCCCGCTGCCGGAGGTGATAGCGCTCGTGATGGAGCACGGCGCGAAGCTCGTCGGCCTCGAGCCGCTCGACGAGCGCGGTCGACAGGCAGATCCGTGGGCGCAGGAACCAGTAGCAGAAGGAGAACGGCCGCTCGTCGGCGACAAGGTCGATCCGGCTTTCGAGGTCGAGACCGTCCGCCGCGATGAGGACGGACGGTGGTAGTTCGACCTTCTGCGCGACCAGCGTGCGGATGAGGAGCGCCGTGGCCGCGAGCTGGCGGAAGAGCGTCACCAGACCGAGCGAGATGCCGCAGAGCGCGAGGAGCAGGACGAGCGCGGCGACGACGTCCGCGGTGTCCTCGGCGCCTCGGCCGAGGAGCTGCTCCACGCGCGGAGCGAGGGTGAGGAGCAGGGCGAGCAGGATCGCGCTCGACCCGAGCGCCAGCCCGAGCAAGATCGCGAAGGCGCGATCAGCGCGCTTCACGGCTGTCCTTCTGCGCGAGACGGCGGAGCGCGGCACGATGAGTCGCGTCCACGGTGTCGAGCTCCGCGCTGAACGCGGCGAGCGCCGCGTCGCCGAACTCGGCTACGAGCCCGCGCGCGAGGTCGCGGGAGAGACGCGCGCGATGCTCGTCGCGGGTGTGCGCTGGACGGTAGACGTAGGTCTTACCCTCGCGCGTTCGCTCGAGGAGCCCCTTGTCGTGGAGGCGGACCATGATCGTCATCACCGTCGTGTAGGCGAGCTCGCGTGTCCGCGCGAGGTCCTCGACGATGTCGCGAACCGTGGCCGAGCGTCGCTTCCAGAGCCGAGCCATGACCTCGGTCTCTAGTGGCCCGAGGAACTTCTCTTCGGCCTTCTCGGGTCGGCGCAGACGGCGTAGGTCGGGTCGGCTCACGCGCCGATTATCCCGCTCGCCGCCCGCGGACGGTAACGCGCCGGCGCCGCAACAGGCGGGGGTGACGCTCGGTGAGACCTTCCCGCCCGTGCGCGAGCGCAACGTGGAGCTCGACGATGAGATGTCCGTCGCGGGGCTGGTACACCGGACCGCCGGCGCTATCGCGCCGCTCGACCACACCCGACAGCGCGAGCGCGGCGAGCTCGCGCTCCGCGTACGTCTGCTCGACGCCGGCCCAGATCGCCGCACGTTGCGCGGTGTCCTCGCCCAGCGAGAGCGCGTGGAGGAGCCGAAGGCGGCGGGAATCGGCGATCCGCTCGAGCGCCGCCGCGGCGCGCTCGTACTCTTCGTCGCTCGCGCGCTCGAGCATGGTGGGGTCGCTCGTGAAGAGGTTCAGGTCCCAGTCTTCGATCGCCATTTCGCTACCGCCCAAACCCGGCTACGACAGCGCCGTCGTAGCTCTGCCGCACATACTACGCCAGTGTCGTATGTGTTCGGTGGCATACGTCAGCAGCGCCGGCGGGGGGCGACGTGTGGCCTGCAGCGGGTAGGGCGGACATTGCCTTGAGCAGCGTCGGGGTCTTCGGAGCGAGCGGCCCCTGACCGGCGGTCGATCGCGATCCCACGAGGGGCCGAGCGGAGAAGACCCCGGCGCTGCTCATCATTCCGCCGCAGCCGAACCCGCCGCGAGACGCTCTTCGGCTGGCGGAGCGCCGCCGCCAGCAATGGCGTTGAGAGCGACTGCTGCGACAACGAGCGCCGCACCGGCGAGCATGCGGATGGTTACTGGCTCGCCGAGCCAGAGGGTGCCGATCAGAATCGCCTCTGCCGGGACGACGACCTGGATCAGCGTGATCGTTGTCGGTCGCAGCTTTCGATACAGCCACAGAGAGACGACCATCGCGAATCCGGTGCCGAAGACGACGAGATAGGCCAGGGCCAGGATGCTCGGCGTGGTCCAGCGCGTTCCCGCCGAGACTTGCCCGAGCGCGAGCGGACTCAGCAGCAAAACGGAAGCCCACGCGCCGAGCGCCACCGCCGGGATGGGCGCGACACGGGTGAGGAAACGCGACTGGAGAATCGCGGCGATCGCCCAGCTGATCGCCATCAGCGCGAGCAGGGCCGTGGCAACGAGTCCGGCGACTCCGCCAGCGGTCTCGGGAGCGCCGATGAGGATGACGGTCCCCACCAGACCGAGAACGAGGCCCCCCACCTTGAGGGCGGAGAGGCGATCGCCCTTGACCAGAAAGTGTGCGAGGAGGGCCGTCCAGACCGGGGCGGCGGCGCCGAACACGGAGACAAGGCCGCTGGGCACGAACTGCTCCGCCCAGAAGATGATCGCCCAGCTCCAGCCGAGGTTGATGAGCCCCACAACGACGGCGACGGCGATCGTTCGGTTGCCGCGGGGGAACGGCTGCCGGAGCGCGACGGCGACGATCGTCAGGAGCGAGGCGACGGCGACCGCGCGGACGAACGCGAACAGGAACGGGGGCACGTCGGTCACGCCGATCTTGATCGCGCCCCATGTGGAGCCCCAGATAAGCGCAACGCTCACGTATGCGGCGACGACGCGAAGCGGCGGCATGCGCGAGCGATGATGGCCCATATCGTGATGTCGATGAGACCCGTCGCTCCTCTGGTGTGGCTCGTCGCCGTGATCGTGGCCGCGTGCGCCCCGGCACCTCTCGCCGGGACCGATCTCGGCGCGACCGACGCGCCCGACTTCACCCTGACCGACGGAGTGACCGGCCGCGCGGTCACGCTCTCGTCCCAGCGCGGCCAAATCGTTGCGCTGACGTTCCTGTACACGAATTGCCCCGACGTCTGCCCGCTCACCGCCACGCGCTTCCGTTCCGCGCAAACGGAGCTACAGGGTGACGCGGGCCGCGTGACCTTCATCGCGGTCTCCGTCGATCCGGATGGCGACACACCACAGGCCGTGCAGACCTTCTCCGCCGCCCACGGTCTCGCGTCGAATTGGTTCTATCTCGTCGGCGGTCGTGCGCAGCTCTCGCCGGTGTGGGCGTCGTACGGGATCGGGGTGCAGGCCGGCAGCACGACGGTGACACACAACGATGCGGTGTATCTCATCGATAAGAACGGCCGTGAGCGCGTGCTTTTGCACTCGGAAGATCTGGGGACGGATCTCACGAACGACCTGCGCGCGCTGCTACGGAGCTAGCGGCTTCTTACCCAATGATGTAAATCGTCGTGAAGAGGCCGATCCAGACCACGTCCACGAAGTGCCAGTAGATCGACGCGGCCTCGACCGCCAGGTGCCGTCGCGCCGTGAACTGACCCTTGAGGGTCCGGTAGAAGACGATCGTGTTGAAGATGACGCCACCGGTCACGTGCGCGCCGTGAAAACCGGTGAGCGTGAAAAAGACCCCGGCGAAGATCCCGTCGCGAGGTAGGAACCCGAGCCTCGTGTACTCGTAACCCTGCCCGACGAGGAACAGGACGCCGAGGACGATCGTCGGAATGAGCCAATTGCGGAGGCTTCGGCGGTCGCCGCGTTTGATGGCGTTTACCGCGAGCTGCATGGTCACGCTTGAGACCAGAAGCTCGATGGTGTTGAGCGTGGGTAGCCCGATGCCGAAGATCGGGTCGACCCGCCAGGTCGGTTTTTCGCCGAACACGGGCTCCCACTCGGGTATCCGCGCACGCAGGAAGAAGTACGTCGTAAAGAGGGCACCGAAAAAGAACGCCTCGCTCGACACGAACAGGATGACGGCCCACATACCCGCGGAGAACCGCGAGGGCTGCGCCTCGAGGCCGGTCTCGTTCGGCGGGAGGCGGTCGGCGGGGTCCGCCCGGCGGCCGCGCACGACCGTCCGGTCCTCGAGCGTGGACCTCATCGCCTAGTGATGTGCTCCGTCGGTGGGCTCCGGCGCGCTGGCATACGCGCGCGCGTCGTCGATGAGCCAGGTCGCGATCCCGATCACGAAGATCACGCCGCCGACCACCAGAAAGACCGGGCCCAGGAGAACACCGAATGCGATGAGCATCACCCCGAACGCGAGGAGCGGCGGCGAGAAGCTGGGCTGCGGAAGATGGACCGGGTGCTCCTCGTCGTGGTGCGCTGACATCGCGACGCAGACTAGCGCCGCGATTGGCGTGTGTCGAAATCTCGCCCTAGTCTCTCCGCGATGGGCTCCTGGCCGCTCGACCCGCGCGGGCCGCAGGCCGAATCGATCGCCTTCGTCTACTGGATCCTGTTCGCGTGCGCGGTCGTGGTGCTTGCGATCGTGGTTGGCGCGCTCACCTATTCGGGCATCAAGTTCCGCGACCGGCCTGGCCGCGTCGCACAGCAGATCCACGGGTCGAACACCCTCGAGCTCGTCTGGACCGTTGTGCCGACCCTGATGGTGATCTCGTTCACAGCGCTCTCGTGGAACCGGCTGAACTTCATCAACGACGTCAACAGCAACGTGGCCATGACCGTGAAGGTCGAGGGCCGCCAGTGGTCGTGGAACTTCACGTACCCGGATTCGCCGACGTTCAAGCTTCAGGACGGGACGACCCTTCAGGCCGGCGAGCAGCTCGACATCCCGGTCGGTCAGAAGATAAAGATCGAGCTCACGGCAAAGGACGTCATCCACTCGTTCTGGGTGCCCAACCTCGGCGGCAAGAAGGACGCGGTGCCCGGACACACCACTGCGCTATGGATCCAGGCGGACCAGCCCGGAACGTTCAAGGGCCAATGCTTCGAGTTCTGCGGCGACGGACACGCCGACATGCTCATCACGGTCGTCGCGCACACGCCGGCCGAGTACGCAACGTGGGCGGCCGACGCAGTGAAACAGGCAAACCTCCTGAACGACCCAAAGACCGCCGTCGGACGGAATGCGTTCCTCACCGGGGCGTGCGCCGGCTGCCACACCGTGAAGGGCACGACCGCCGCCGGCAAGGTCGGTCCCGATCTCACCCATATCGCGAGCAAGCCGAACATCGCGGGCGTGCTGTCGCCGGTAAACCAGGAGAACCTCACGAAGTGGGTACGCAACGCACCGTCGATCAAGCCGGGCATCGTGATGCCGAAGTTCGAAGGAGCGCTCCCCGACGACCAGATCGACGCGATCGTTCAGTGGCTGCTGACGCTGAAGTAGCGCGATTCGGCGTGAGCGGCTCCGACCTCCCCGACTACGTCAAGGCAAACCGCGACCACTGGACGAAGAACAACGCCGCATACACGGACGGCCGGGCCGAGCACGCCTGGAATGAGCAGGAGATCTCCTGGGGCGTCTGGCACACGCCGGAGTCCGAGATCAACGTGCTTCCTGACGTCACCGGAAAGGACGTCGTCGAGCTCGGCTGTGGCACCGCCTACGTGTCTGCGTGGCTGAAGCGTGGTGGCGCGCGGCGGGTCGTCGGCGTCGACATCACGCCGGCCCAGCTCGATACCGCCCGGCGGATGAACGCGAAGTACGGGCTCGGCCTCGAGCTCATTGAGGCGAACGCGGAAGAGACCGGGCTTCCCGAGAGGTCGTTCGATCTGGCGATCTCGGAGTACGGAGCTTCGATCTGGTGCGATCCCTACAAGTGGATCCCCGAAGCCGCGCGGCTGCTGCGACCGGGCGGTGAGATCGTGTTCCTTCGCAACTCGACGCTCTCGATGCTCTGCACCCCGGACACCGGGAAAGTCCAGGAGCGATTGCTGCGTCCGCAGCTGGGCATGAACCGCATGGACTGGCCAGACACAAAAGAGACCGAGTTCCAGTTGGGTCACGGCGATCTCATCCGGCTGCTCGTCACATCCGGGTTCGAGATCCTCGACATGGTCGAGATCTTCGCGCCCGCGGACGCCGTCGATCATCCCTTCTACGGCGAGTACATGTCCGTGGAGTGGGCGCGGAAGTGGCCTTCCGAGGAGATGTGGCGCGCGCGGAAGCGTTAGGGCGCGTCGACCGTGAAGCCGGTATGCATCCCGAGCTGGTAGTGGCCCGCGATGTTGCAGATGAAGACGTATTTGCCCGGTGTGAGCTCGACGGTCACGGCGGCGGATTTCCCGGCGGGAATGCTCGGGATCTCGCCCACCTTCCCGTCCTCTTTGGCCTTCGCCGAAGCACCGTCAATGGGAAGCTTGTCCGGCGGAAGGTCGGTCTTCAGCACCTGAAAGCTGTGCTCCATCGTTCCGAGATTGCGCACGCCGATCTTGATCTTGCCGGGCTTCACGCTCGGCACGTTGACGGTGATCTTGTAATCCGCGAGCTCCGCGACGACCTGCGAATCGGTCGGCGCGCTTTCGGCCGGCTGTCCGCAGCTCACGACGAGAATGGCAAACGCAAACAGCGCTGGGACGAGTCGGGTGATCATCATCTAGAGGCTATACGCTCGCGGCGCCTCTGCATTTCCTCTTCCTCCGCGAGCCAGAGGAAGAACGCGACGGAAGCGGCCGCCAGAAACACGAAGTCTCCGAGCACCCACATGATCGCGCCGCCGATGCGCTGATCGCTGACCCGGTCGAGGTCAAACACCGGGATCCGCTCGTACGCCGTGTAGAGAAGCCGGGATGAGAACGAGAGGATCCCGCCGAGGACCGTGTTCTGGGCCGCACCAAGAACGAGCAGATACGGCAGGCGCGCGCCGTAGCCGAGCGTCCCGCGGAACGGCACGGGGTCGATGACCACGCTCCAGAAGATGAGCGCGGTCACGAAAAACCACGCGTGCTCGATGAGGTGGATGCGCGCATCGAGAAGAGCCGCGTCGTACAGATCCGGAAGGTGCCACGCGTAGAGACCACCGACGTACAGCACGGCCGCGACGAGCGGGTGGCGCACCAGATGGACGAGCGCACGCACCGTATGCGCACGCGCGAGCGGGCGAATGACCCCGGTCCGCACCACACTCGGCAGCCCACGAAGAAGCGGGCGGACCGGCGCGCCCAGCATGACGAGCGGCGCCGCAACGACCGTTAGAAGCATGTGCTGGACCATGTGCCAGGAGAAGAAGATCGACGCTTCTGCGTCGATCGGTGGGGCGAGCGCCGCGATGAAGGCCCCGAGCCCGAGGAAGACGAGCGCCGTCCGCCAGAAGGGCCACGACCGCCGCATCCGCCGCACGCCGATCGCGTAGAGGACCGCGGCGAGGATGCTGACTGCGGTGGTGACTAAAGCCGCAATGTGCTGTCCACCATGATCGCGACAAAGAGCAGCGCCAGATACAGGAGCGAGTAGAGATACACCGCGCGCGCCATCGCGCGGCGGCCCGCCGCGCCGGTGCGGAGAAGCCGGAAGGCATAGCCGATGAACAGCGCTCCGAGGACGATCGCGACCGCCAGGTAGACATAGCCGAGGCCGCCGATGATGAAGAGCAGGAGGGTCAGCGGCAGCAGGCTCGCCGCGTACGCGAGGATGTTCCACGCGGTCGCCTCGTCGCCGCGCACGACGGGCAGCATCGGCACGCCGGCGCGCTCGTAATCGTCGCGGATGAGGAGCGCGAGCGCCCAGAAGTGCGCCGGCGTCCAGAAGAAGACGATCGCGAAAAGCAGCCACGCCGAAAGATCCAGCGAACCGGTGATCGCGGCCCAGCCGACAAGTGGCGGGATCGCACCGGCCGCCCCACCGATGACGATGTTCTGTGTGGTCGAGCGCTTGAGCCAGATCGTGTACACGAGGATGTAGAACACGGTGCCCCCGAGCGCGAGCAGTGCCGCAAGCAGATTCGCGAACACCGCGAGCACGACGAACGCGATCACGTTCAGGGCGATCCCCCACCACACCGCGACACTGGTGGATACGCGGTGCGCCGGAAGCGGACGGTGCCGCGTACGGCGCATGCGCTCGTCGATATCGCGATCGAAGTAGTGATTCAGGCTCGCCGCACCACCGCTCGCTGCGGCACCGCCGATGAGCGTTGCCGCGAGTATCCCGAACGGCGGTATCCCGTGGGCCGCGAGAAACATCCCACCGAGCGCAGTCAATAGAAGGAGCGACATGATCGCGGGCTTGGTGAGCGCGATCAGGTCTCGCACCAGAGCGCCCTGGCGCGAGACCGGGCGCCATGCGACCGCAGCGAGGCCGACCACGCTGCACCACAAAAGGCTAGCGACCGCGGGATGCGCGCCGAGCGCCCACGGCGAGAAGCCACTCAGCGGATTCGCGGCGCCGATCGCCACTTGAAGCGTAAAGATCGCGGCCGTTACGACCCCGAGCGGACCGAGTCCCGGCGCATCCCGTCGGTGACGCCATGCCTCGACGCACGCGGCCACGACAAGCAGACCGACAACGGCGGCGATGTACCGATGGAGCATCGCGATCGCGGGCGCGCCAACCGCCGGAAAATCAACCTCCGCCTGCGGGTGATAACCGGGGACCAATACATCCGCCGAGCCGCAGAGCGGCCACGAAAGGCACGCGGCCGTGGCTCCCGCGCCTCGTACGTACGCGCCGCTCACGAGCAGGACGAAGGTCCCGGCCACAGCGGCGATCGCGAGCCACGTCCAGCCGGACGCTCGAGCCGGCAACGATGCCGGCCAGCGCACGACGACGGCGAGGACCGTCAGCGCCGCGAGGAGCAGCTCCGCATTTGCGAGGTGCACGGTCACCCACTCCGGGGGGAGCTCGAGGATCACCGTGATCGCACCGAGTACCGCCTGCAGCGGATAGAGGACCGCTACGGCGATCGCGAGAGCGAGCACGCGGCGGTCCGCGCGATAGACGATGAGCGACCACAGGACGAGGCTCGCGACCGTGAGCCCGCCGACGATCGCGAGAAATCGATGCGTCCACTCGATCCGCGTCGCGGGATCGAGCGACGGCAGGAACTGACCGTGGCAGAGCGGCCAGTCCGGACAGCCGAGGCCGGATCCGGTCACGCGCACGATCCCGCCCCACACGACGACGAGGAACGAGGCGAGCAGGCTCACATAGACGAGAGCGCGATAGCGTGACGAAAAGGTCATGCCGCGCGCCGCGCTAATGCGCGACGTCTTCCTTCAGCGGACGGGCGCTGTGGACGACCGGGATCCGGGCGAAGTTGTACGGCTGCGGCGGAGAGGTCGTGGCCCACTCGAGCGTGTCGCCCTCCCACGGGTCGTCGCCCGCGGGCCGGCC
Source organism: Bathyarchaeia archaeon (assembly GCA_035637615.1). Lineage (GTDB taxonomy): Bacteria > Chloroflexota > Limnocylindria > P2-11E > P2-11E > 3-1-20CM-2-70-9. The sequence continues at coordinate 10,663 of DASPWX010000182.1, forward strand.
GTTGCCCAGAACGATGCTGTGGAAGAAGTTGAAGAGGAACACGGCGACAGAGATCCCGATGATGTAGGCACCGATCGTCGAGACCAGGTTGAGGCCCGCCCACTCAGGGGACTGCGGGTAGTGGAAGGTGCGACGTGGCATCCCTTCGAGGCCCAGCTGGTGCATGGGGAAGAACGCCATGTTGACGCCGATGAAGAACAGGAAGAAGTGGATCCGGCCGAGCTGCTCGCTGAGCATCCGGCCGGTGATCTTCGGCATCCAGTAGTAGAACGCGGCGAACGCGCAGAACAGGGCTCCCTGCACGAGCACGTAGTGGATGTGCGCCACCACGAAGTAGGTATCCGAGAGCTGCACGTCTACCGGCACCGATCCGAGGAACACGCCGGAGATGCCGCCGATCGTGAAGACCACGATGAAGGCCATCGCGAAGAGCATCGCCGTGCGGAAACGAAGCGCGCCGCCCCACAGCGTGCCCAGCCACGAGAAGATCTTCACGCCCGTCGGCACCGCGATCAGCATCGTCGACGCCATGAAGAAGATCTGCAGCGCGGGGTCGATGCCCGCGACGAACATGTGATGCACGAACACGCCGAACGAGAGGAAGCCGATCGCGGCGGACGAGTACGCGATCATCCGGTATCCGAAGATCGGCTTTCGCGAGAACACCGGAAGCACTTCGCTGATCACACCGAAGCCCGGCAAAATCATGATGTAGACCTCGGGGTGCCCGAAGAACCAGAACAGGTATTGCCAGAGGAGCGGGTCGGCGCCCTGGCCGACTGCGAAGAAGTTCGTGCCGGCCATGCGGTCGAAGAGCAGGAGGATGCCGGCGACCGTGAGGAACGGCATCGCGAGCACGAGCAGGAAGCTCGTTACGAGCACGCTCCAGGTGAAGAGCGTGATGCGCATGAACGTCATGCCCGGCGCTCGCAGCGAGAAGATCGTCACGATCATGTTCAGCGCGCCGAAGATCGACGAGAAGCCGAGGACGGTGAGCCCGAGGATCAGGAGGTCAACGCCCTGCGTCGGGGAGAACTCCTTCGTCGAGAGCGGCACGTAGATCGTCCAGCCGGTCGCCGGCGGACCCGCGATGAATGCGGAGTAGAGAACGATGCCGCCCGCGAGCAGCAGCCAGTAGGAGAGCGCGTTGAGACGCGGGAACGCCATGTCCCGCGCGCCGAGCTGGAGCGGAATGATGAAGTTCGCGAAGCCGGTCCACACCGGGACGACGAAGAGGAAGACCATCGTCGTCCCGTGCATCGTGAAGAAGGAGTTGTACTGCTGCGCGGTGAGGAAGCCGGTGTCCGGCGTTGCGAGCTGTGTGCGGATCCCTAGGGCGAGCAGGCCGCCGGTGAGGAAGAAGAAGAACGTCGTGACGAGGTACAGGACGCCGATTTTTTTGTGGTCGGTCGTCGTGATCCACTCGAGGACGCCGCTGTAGCGAGGACGTGCGAGCGGGAAGGTTCGCTCAAGGGTGGCCATGCCGGTCCATTCCATCGTGCGGGAATGGGCCTGTCAAACGCTGTCAGCTACGTCGCTTCGTGAACCAGAAGAGGCCCTGGCCGAAATTGAAGATGGCGATGGCGACAAGCACCCACGTGAACCAGCCGAGCCGCCCAGAGACGAGGAACGCGAAGACGAGCAGGCCCCCGGCGCCGAGCATCATCGCGACGCCAAGCCGGCGTTTGTCGGTGGTCACGGTTCAGGAAGTAAACACCTGGGACTCAAGACTGAAAAACCACGAACCCACCGACAAGAGAGGAGCCCCCTCGCGAGGGGGCTCCTCTTCACGCTTGGCTCTGTCGGAGTCGGCTACTTGCCGGTGTTCATGAACTGGATGCAATCGCCCTGGTTCTTGAAGGATGAGCCGTTCGTCCGCTCGAGGTCCTTCCAGCCGCCGTTCTTGCAGTCGTTTTTGGTCCCTCTCGCGGCTTGCTGTTCGCCGAGGTGGACGTTGCTCACCGTCCAGAGGCCGGCGTCATCTGCGACGACGAAGGGGGTCGCGCCCACGTGCCACGTCGGATGGGCTGCGACGAAGGCCGCCCAGTTCGGGTAGCCGCTGTCCGGCCCGCCGGTGTAGAAGATGGTGCACGTCGAATCGTTGATGGGGTCGACGAGGCCCGCGCCGTTGTTGCAATAGAAGGCGCCGATGAAGGCGTAGAAGTCGGTGGTGCCGTCGCCGGTGACGTCGATCGGCAGGCTGATCCGCGGCGAGCCGGCGGTCGGCACGCCGGTGTAGTTGAACGAGAGCTGTGTGACGTCGCCGAGGAGCTTGCCGCTAAGGCTCGAGGTCTTGTAGTAGACGCCCGAGTAATCGCCGGATCCGACCGGCACGGAGTTGTCGAGGATCGCGCCGTTCGCGGTACGCGTGCATACGCCGCCATAGACGGAGTTGCCGGTATCGCCGTTCGCAGTGTCCGTCGTGCCGTCGAAGCACAAGAGCGGGTTGCTGCCGTTACTCGCCGCCGCAGGTCCGGCGTTACCGAGGAAGATTGCTGCGGAAAACACGGCGAGGATGCCAAGCGAACGCGTGAGCGCCTTAACTAACCGCATTTGGTTCACTCCACTCCCGAAAGTCGTCCACGGCGCTTAACGCTCGATCCGGCTAAACGTCAGTCGGTGTGCGTGCCCCCGTACGTTCGCCGAACGAGAGGGCTAGTCAGCGCCGCACGGATACACTCCGCGCCCGGGAGGCGGATGGACGAGGCGCTTGGGCCCTTCCTCGGCACGTGGACGGTGATGATGGCGGCGATGATGCTGCCGTCGGCGACGCCGATGATCCTCCTGCACCGGCTCGGCGCGGATGGTCGTTGGCGCACCCAGCTGTGGTCGGCCGCGTTCGTAGCCGGTTACCTGGTGGTGTGGGCATCGGTCGGCATCGTCGTCTGGGGCGGTGCTATGGCTGCGAGCGCGATCGTGACGCAGGAAGAGCGCGCGGTTGCGGTCGCGGCCATCCTGCTGATCGCGGGCGTGTACCAGTTCACGCCTCTCAAATCGACGTGCCTTCGCGCCTGCCGCACGCCGGCGGACTTTCTATTGACGCACTGGCATCGTGGGCTTTCGGGCCAGCTTCGACTCGGGATCGAGCACGGGCTCTATTGCCTTGGATGCTGTTGGGCGCTGATGGCACTGTTCGTAGGTGTTGGCGCGATGAGCCTGATCTGGGCCGTGGCGATCGCGTTTGTCATCCTCATCGAGAAGCTGCGTCCGAGCGGAGTTGCGTTCGGACGGATCGCCGGAGCCTCACTCGTCGCCGCCGCGGTGATCGTTCTCGCGCGCCCGGAGCTTGCGATGTCTCTTCGAGGACCGATGTGAAAGGGGAAAACCGTGGCTGACACAAAGCCGGCGTGGAACATGAAGGGAACGCTGGTCATTGCCTGCAATTGCGACTACGGATGTCCTTGCAATGTGAACGGCCGGCCTACGACCGGAAAGTGCGAAGGCGGGTGGACGTGGCAGATCGAGAAGGGCGTCTACGGTGACCTGAAGCTCGACGGCCTGAGTGTCGGGCTGTACGCGAACTGGCCGGCCGCCATCCACGAGGGCAACGGCGTTGCGACGACGCTCATCGATGACCGGGCGGACAGCCCCCAGCGCGATGCGTTGCGGGCGCTCGTAGAAGGCCGGTCGGGTGGGCCGTGGGCGATCTTCAGGAAGACCTTCACGGAGCTGCAGGGTCCGAACTATGTCCCGTACAAGGTCGACGCCGAGGGGCGCCTGCCGCGCGTCCGCGCCGGCGACGCGCTGCAGATCGAGACCGAATACATCCGTAACCCGGTCACGAAGGAGACCATTCACCCACGTCTCGCTCTGCCCGAAGGATTGGTTGTGAAAGACTGCGCGCTCGTCGCCTCGACCCGCTTCACGTTCAACGCCGACAAGGTGCGCTACGACCACTCCGGCCGGTATGCCGCCTTTGGTTTCTTCCAGTACTTCGGACCGTAACCTCAACCCGCTGGCCGCGCGACGACGAGCTTGTCCTGCCCTGACATCGCACCCCAGACCTCTCCGTGGCGGCCGAGGAGCTGGCGCACGTTCGCGTTCCGCGCAGGGTGTACACGGGCGACGAATGTTTCCGTCACGGGGTCGAAACGCACGAGCGCATTGGCGTTCCACTCGCTGATCCAGACGACGTCGGCATCGTCCACGTACACCGCATACGGCTCCGGCCCCCGGCCGGCAAGCATCCATTCTTTCCACGACGTTCCGTCGTAGCGGGCGAGCTGCCCTGCGTTCCATTCACTTACCCAGACACGACTCTTCGAATCGCACCACACCCGACGGGCGCCCTGACCAGTGGTCGGCGGACTGAGCACGACCGCCTGGCCGGTCTCCTTGACGATGCGCCCGACGTAACTTCCGGCGAGCGACGCGTAATAGATCCCGCCGTCGGGGCAGATCGCAATGCCGTATGGCCCGGCCCCGCGCGGGGCGTCGAAGACCGCCATCGTGCCGGTCTGGGTGTCGAGACGACCGAACACGCCCTGCTGCCCCGTGAACCAGAGAGTACGTCCATCCCGATCGAACACGGCCGTGTTGAGGTTCACGTATGGCCGGTCCGCAGGCAGCGGGAAGCGCTTGACCTCGCTCGTCACGGGATCGACGCGGACGATCGCGTTGAGCCCGCCGTCCGTGACCCACGGCGCGCCGTCGGAACCGACGATCACCCCATGCGGCGCTGACTTGTCGCCGAGCTTGATTGACTTAGTGATACCGAACTTGGGATCGAGCCACCCGAGCTCACCCGAGAGCTGCGCGGTGTACCAGATGCCCCCGTCCCGCGCCGGCGCGACGTCGTGCGGTCCCTGGCCGCGCGTGACCGGGTACTCCTGCAGCACGAAATCGACAGCGGGGGATGTCGCGCTTGGGGCGGCCGACGCGATCGGCGTCGTGCTGTTCGCCGGTGGGCTGGTTCGCGCCACGACCTCGTCGATCGGTCGACAGCCGGCGACAAGCAACGCCGCGATAAACCCGACCGCGCGGAGCCTCATGACTCCAGCGATACACCGCGCAGACGAAGGGAGTTCGATACGACCGTCACCGACGAGAGCGCCATCGCAGCCGCCGCGAGCACGGGAGAGAGCAGCCATCCGCTGAAGGGGTAGAGCACACCGGCAGCGACAGGGATCAAGGCGACGTTGTAGACGAACGCCCAGAAGAGGTTCTGGCGGATCGTCGCGACGGTCGCGCCCGCGAGACGCAACGCACGTGGCACACCACGCGGGTCGCCCCCGACCAGCACGACGTCCGCGGTCGCGACCGCGACATCCGCGCCCGAGCCGATCGCGATTCCAAGGTCCGCGCGGGCAAGCGCCGGCGCGTCGTTCACGCCATCACCGACCATCGCGACGCGGTGGCCTGCCGCCTGGAGCTCCGCCACAAGATCTGCCTTGCCGTCCGGACGGACTTCCGCGCGCGCCTCATCGATCCCGAGCTCGCGCGCGATCGCCTCGGCGACGCGGCGCGCGTCCCCCGAGACGAGCACCGTGCGCAAACCCATACGCCGCAGCTCCGCGATCGCGTCACGTGCCGCCGCCTTCGGCGTGTCCGCGAGGGCCAGGATGCCGCCGGGCTGCCCGTCGATGGTCCCGACGAGTACGGTCCGCCCCATCTGCTCGTGGCGCGCGAGGGCTGCGTCGGCGAGCTCCGCGAAGCCGTGCGCGCGGGCGAGCGTGGCGTTGCCGATCCACACGTCGTGGCCTTCGACGGTCGCGTGAATACCCCGTCCGGGCAGCGCCTCGAACGTCGCCGGCTCGGAGAGGGCAAGGCTCTTCGTCGCGGCGAGCTCGACGACTGCCGCCGCGAGGGGATGCTCCGATCGCGATTCGGCGCTCGCGAGGATGCGGATGACCTCGTCCTCGCCTATGCCTGCGCAGTTCATGTAGTCGACGACCTGAGGCCGGCCGACGGTGAGCGTCCCGGTCTTGTCGAGCGCGACCACGTCGATCGCGCGTGCGACCTCGAGCGCCTGCGCGCTCTTGATCAATATCCCGCGTGACGCGCCGCGGCCCGTGCCGACGATGATCGCGGTCGGTGTAGCGAGGCCGAGCGCGCAGGGGCACGCGATGATGAGGACGGCCACGAAGGCGCTGAGGGCATAGCCCAGCCGAGGCTCGGGCCCGAACAAGAGCCAGGCAAGCCCACTCGCGCTCGCGATCGCGAACACGATCGGCACGAAGATCGACGCGATCCGGTCCACCAGGCGCTGGATCGGTGCTTTCGAGCCCTGCGCCTCCTCGACGAGCCGCACGATCTGCGCGACGAGAGTGTCGCCGCCCACGCGGGTGACGCGAAAGCGGAGCGTTCCGGTCCCGTTCTGCGTCCCGCCGGTCACCTCGTCTCCCGGACTTTTCTCGACCGGGATCGACTCGCCCGTGATCATCGCCTCGTCGACGGCCGACGACCCCGCGAGGATTCGGCCGTCCGCCGCGATGACCTCGCCTGGTCGCACGATCACGACGTCGCCGACGGCCAGCCTGTCGATCGGAACGTCCTCCTCGAGACCACCGGGGCGTCGCACGCGCGCGCTCTTCGCGCCGAGCGCGGCGAGCGCACGCACCTCGGCCGCGGTCCGCGCCCGGGCACGTGCCTCCAGGTAGCGGCCGGCGAGCACGAGCGTGACGATCACGGTCGCGGTGTCGTAGTAGAGGAACCGGTCCGGGCTCAGGCCAACGGCAGTGAACGACGCGGGGAAGAATGTCGCGAGCACCGAGACCGCGTACGCCGTCGTCGTCCCCACGACGACGAGCGTGTTCATGTCGGTGCGCCGATGGCGGGCGGCGGAGAAGGCGCCGCGGTAAAAGGGCAGAGCGGACCAGAGCTGCACCGGCGTCGCGAGTGCGAACAGCAGGAACGGGCGCCACGCCGCTTCCGCGATCGGCGGATAGAGAAAATCGGCCATCGAGAGGAGCATCGTCGGGACGGCGAGCGCCGCCGCGACGAGGAGCCGGCGGCGAAGCGACCGCAGGTAGGCGACCCGCAAAGCACGCTCGCGCTCCTCCATCGCGGCGCGCTCGGCGCGATCGGACGCGAGCACCAGCGCGCCGTAGCCCGCGCGCTCGACGGCGCGGACGAGAGCGGCATCGTCGGCGCGGGCGGGATCCAGCTCGACGCGCGCGCGTTCGGTCGCGAGATTCACGTCGGCGCCGCGCACGCCCGCGACGCCGCGCAGCGCATCCTCGACGCTTGCGACGCACGACGCGCACGTCATCCCCGTGACGACGAGCTCGCGCTGCGCGGCCGCGGGTCTGGAGGGCGGGCTAGAGACCGGCACCGCAGGAGGGGCAGCGCCCGAGGCGCTCTGACGCGGACACGCCGCACCGACGACACATGATGACGAAGATGAAGGGATCCATCAGCGACGAGTTTCGGCCGTCGCGCGCAGCGATCGCGCGATCGCGTGGATGAGGTCGATGTCATTCAATCCCTGATCCTCGACGGTGTACGGCCTCAGCTTGGCGGCGATCACTGCCGCGATCCGCGCGCGTTCGGTCGGCGCGAGATCGGCCTCTCGCGCGACAAATTCGCGGACGAGGCGCTGCGCTTCGCCCGGCATCCGGCGCGTCTCCGCTGTTTGACCGGCGCCGAGCGGTGTCACCGTGCGCAGCGAGAACCAGTCGACCTTCGGTCGCGGCGCGCGCACCACGTAGGTGCCGGCAGCGAGGTCGCCGAGACGCTGCGACTTCGGGCTCAGCACGATGACCAGCACCCCGACGCCGTAGAACGCCGGCAGGAAATCGACGAGCCGCAGGAGGTTGCGGATGAGCACCGCGGTGAACTGCGCAGGCGAGCCGTCCTCGTTGATGACCCGCAGCTTGTACACGCGCTTGCCGATGGTTTGTCCGTTCCAGAGCCACTCAAGGAGGATGAAGTAGCTCCAGATGAGGACGAGGGTCACGATGAGCTCGACGCCGCCAAGGACGTAGAGCTCGCTCCCGGTTTCCGACGAGACGAACGAGAGGAGCATCAGCGCGGCGAACACCACCAGCGACGCGACCCCAAAATCCAGCACCGCGGCGAAGCCACGGTTGCCCGCGCCGGCGAGGTCGTAGCGAAGGACAACGTGATCGGGAGTCTCGACTTCGAGTCGACCGGCGGCGACCGTCATAAGTCAATGCTACGGAGTGGTACGTTCCGGCCGTGATCACGGTCGACCGGTTCGTCGAGGATCGCCGCGCGCGCTGGGCGCGCCTCGGGAACCTGATCTTCGAGGCGAACGGGCGGGTGGAGCGGCTCGCTCCGAACGACGTGCTGGAGCTCGGCCGACTGTACCGCAGCGCCAGCAGCGATCTTGCGGTCGCCCGGCGCGAATTCGCCCTCGACGCCGCGACCGAACGCCTGAATGACCTCGTCGCCGCCGCCCACGCCCTCGTCTACAGCGAAGCGCCGACGAGCGGCCGGCGGCTGCGTCGATTCTTTCTGCACGAGCTTCCGTCGAGCGTCCGCGCGAACTCCCGATTCACCGCGGTCTCGCTGGCCGCGTTCGCGATCCCACTTCTCGCGACCTTCGCGATCGGCCTGCTCCTCCCCGAGATCGCGGCGACCGCGCTGCCTCCCGAGACGCGGCAGCATCTCGCGGAGCGGCGACTCTGGACGGACATACCGGAGGGCTATCGCCCGCTCGTGGGCCCGCTCATCATCGTCAACAACGTTCGCGTCGCGGTCGCCGCCTTCGCAGGCGGTCTCACGGCCGGCGCGCTGACGCTGTATCTCCTGGTCGCCAACGGCGCCCTCCTTGGCACCGTGCTCGCGGTCGTGCAGGGCTACGGCCTCTCGGGTGGCCTCCTCACGTTCACGGCCGCCCACGGCCCGCTGGAGATCTCGTGCATCGTCCTCTCGGGCGGGGCGGGGCTCCGCCTCGCGTGGGCGCTCCTGCGGCCCGGCGATCGCAGCCGGCGCGACGCCCTGCGCCTCGCCGGCGCGCAGGCGATCCGCGTCATGCTCCTCATCATTCCCGCGCTCGGCGTGGCGGGGATCCTCGAAGCGTTCCTTTCGCCGAGCGACGCGCCGATCGCGCTGAAGGTCACGGTCGGCGTGATCGCGGGACTCGCGCTCTGGAGCTACATCTTTCTCGTCGGCCGGCCGTCTAGAAAAAGCGCTTCTTGAGCTCGAGGTAGCGCTGGATCGTCGAGACCGAAAGGCGCTCGGCGGGCACGTCGATCGAGTGCACTCCATGGCGGCGGAGCACGGCGAGCGCGCGGCGGCGTGCGTCGAGCACCTCTGAGGCAACGACCCGCTCGTAGAGCTCGCCCGACGATCCGGGTTCGCGGGCTGCGGCCTCGGCGAGCTGCGGATCCTGAAGGACGCAGCACAGGACCAGGTTGTTACCGGCGAGCTGGGTGAGCGCTGCGACGAGACCGCGCGAGGCTTCCTCGTCGACGAGGTCAGTGAAGAGGATCGCGAACGCGCGTCGCGCGGTCTTCGAGCGGAGAAATTCGAACGCCGCGCGGTAGTCCGGCTCCGTCGTGGTCACCTCGAGGCGCCGAAGGCTCTCCGTGAGGCGAAGGAACTGCCGGTGCCCGCGGCGAGGCGGGTCGTACGCACGTACCGCGTCCGCGAACCCGAGAAGCCCCACCTCATCGCCCTTCGCGATCGCGACGTAGCTCAGCATCAGCGCCGTGTTCACGGCGTGGTCGAGCTTCGTGAGCCGGCCGAGGGTGCTCGACATCATCCGACCGGCGTCGAGCAGGATGAGAACGCGCTGCTGCCGCTCGGTCTCGTACTCGACGCTGATCGGCCGGCCGCGCCGCGCCGTGGCGGTCCAGGAGATCCACCGCGGATCGTCGTCCGGTTGGTACTCCCGAAGGCGCTCGAACAGCGAGCCCGCGCCCGGTAGGCGCGCGCGGCGCTGGCCGGCGTCGTACGCGAGCCCGCGCCTGAGGCTCACCTCGTAGCGGCGGATCTCCTGCAGGTCGGGGTAAACGTTCGCGGGCGCGTCGGCAGGCACGCGGCCCTGTCGCTGGAGCAGGTCGAGCGGGCCCCGCAGGCGGATATGCACGTCGCCGAAGCGGAAGCTGCCGCGATGGCGCGGCCGCGCGGCGTAGGCCGCCTCCGCGACCGCTCCGGGCCCCACGACGAGGTCGGCGGTCCGCCGGTCGACGTCGAAGGAAGGCGGCACCGTATCGCGCACCGTCGCGCGCAGCGGGAGCGCGAACGGATTTCGCAGCCGGACCGCGACGCGGTTGCCAACCCCGATCGAGAGCTGCGGCTCGGCGACGCGTTCGATCGGCACGCTCGACGGAGACGGGGTCGCGCGGAAGTCGACGATGGCAAGAAGGATCGCCGCCAGGAGGACGAGCGCCGCGAGGACCACGAAGACAGGGGCGATCTCGGCGAGCGCGAGCGGAAGCGCGGCGACGAGAACCAGCGCCAGAAGGCGCGGGCGCGGTATCGGCAGGGCCGCGAGACGGCTCAGCGGGGCACGTCGAGACGCGCGAGCACGCGCTTGCACACGGCATCCGCGTCCAGACCCTCGATCTCGGCTTCGGCCTTCAACACCAGCCGGTGCCGGAGTGTCGGTGTGGCGAGCGACTTCACGTCGTCAGGTGTCACGAAGTCGCGGCCGTCGATTGCCGCGGCAGCCTTCGCCGCGCGCAGCAGGTGCACCGCGGCGCGCGGGCTCGCGCCGAGGATCAGATCGGGCGAACGGCGCGATTCGGCGGCGATGCGCACGACATAATCGAGCACCGAATCCTCGACGGTCACGCTCTCGACCTCGCCACGGCAGTCCTCGAGCGTTCCCTGCGGAAACGGGTCGATCTCGACGATCTTGGCGGACGGCTGGCCGCGATCGTGTGCCCTCAGGATCGCGCGCTCGTCATCCGCACTGGGATAGCGGACGATTGCCTTGAAGACGAAGCGGTCGAGCTCGGCTTCGGGCAATGGATAGGTCCCCTCGTACTCGACCGGATTTTGCGTTGCGAGCACGAGGAACGGGTCGGGCAGCGCGAGGGACTCTCCTTCAAGGGTGACCTGCCGCTCCTCCATGGCCTCGAGGAGTGCGCTCTGCGTCTTTGCGGGCGCGCGGTTGATTTCGTCAGCGAGCACCACGTTCGCAAAGACCGGACCCGTGCGCGTGCGGAAGGAGCTGGTCGATATCTCGTAGACCGTCGTGCCGACCACATCGCTCGGCATGAGATCGGGCGTGAACTGGATCCGCTTGAACGTGCCACCGATGAGCCGCGCGACGGTTCGCGCGAGAAGCGTCTTCGCCGTGCCGGGCACGCCCTCGATCAACAGGTGGCCGCGGAGCAGGAGCGCTATGAACGAGAGGCGCACCGTCTCGTCCTGGCCGACGACGACCCGATGGATCTGGTCGGCGTAGCGGGCCGCGATGTCTTTTGTGGTCACGCTCTTCCTCCTGATTCGGGGGCGGTGGCGGTAACGAGGCCGATCTCGCGGACGGTACGGAGCAGCGCGTCCTCCCGCAATGGCCGCGAGAGCGCATCGTCGAGCGAACGGACCCGCGCCGCGCGTTCACGGTCGGTCGTCGCGATCTCGGCCACGATGTCGCCGATCGGCGTCTCCGGATCGAGCCCGAGCTCTCGCGTCAGTGCGCTCCGGAGCTCGCGCTGGAATCTGCGGCGGGCGATCTCGCCGTGTCCAGACCGCCGGACCAGACCCGCGAAGCCGCGGATGTACTCGAGGCTCGAGCGCGGCGGGCGAGCATCGAGCGGGATCGCGGCCCCGAGCCGCCGCCCGCTGGCAACGAGATACACGAAGAAGGCCACGCCGGCGAACAGCATGGCCCGACCCGGAAAGGTCCGCGTGAGAAGTACGAGCACGTCGGTCGTCGGGTGGACACCGTGGTGGTACTCGTCGAACGCGACGGCGCGGCCGCGCGCGATCGCGGGCGCGGCGAGCGCCAGGGCGAAGCGCCCGTTGTCGGCCTCCCCGAGGTCCGCGGTGAGGAACGGCCCGACCGATCCGACCACGATGAGCGACCCGGTCCCCTCGCGGGCAAGGGCGACGATCGTCCGGCCCGACGCAAAGGCCAGCGGTACGCGGCCCTCGCCGAGCGAAAGCGTGATGCCGCGATCGATCGCGATCTCGTGGGCCGGTGGGTCGGCGAAGGTCACGCCGCCGATCGGGTACCGCCCCGGCCCGAGCCCGCCGGCGACGTGAACGTCGAAGGTGTCGAAAAGTGCGCTCTCCAGGAGACCGGTATCGCTTGCGAGCACCGCGGTGCCGCCGGCCGTGACGAAGCGCCGGACGGCGAGCGCGTCGAATTGCGTGAACTGTTCGCTCGGTCCGAGCATGAAGAGGACGCCGATCTGTGAGGGATCGGCCGCGAACGTATCTCCCTGGACGGTCGTGGTCGACGCGCCCATCGCTTCGAGGTACTTGCGGAGCGCCGCGGTCCCGCCGGGACCCGCGTCGAAGACCGATGCCGAGCGCGAAACGCCGCCCGACGTGTCAGCGGTGAGCGCGCTCGCGACGAGCGCGGCGATGAAGAGGACGAGCGCGAGCCAGTACAGAGGATGGACGCGCCGCAGCCGCTTCATCCCGCGACCCGCGTCGCGAGCGATTGGGCGCGCTCGGCCTCGGCCGCGTCGGGCTCCCGCAGGCCGAACCACGCGCGCTCGTACAGCGCGACGAGATCGCGCAGCGCATCCGCGTTCGGGATGGCGGCCGCACGCACGAGAAGCTCGCGATCGGTGAGCGCGGGGTCATAGCGAATCAGCTCGCGGACGGCGAGCGTGCGAAGCACGTACAGATAGAGCTCGTGGATCGCCTCCCGCGCGCGTCCACCGGCGAGTGCCGTCTCGGCGGCCCGCCGGTGGGTCGCGGGGTCATCCGCGCGGACCAGCGCACGGTCCGCCAAAAGGACCTCGCGCCGAACGCGCTCGCGGACACCGCGTCCGAGGGTCGCGACGATGAACAGCGCGAGGCCGATCCCAAGAGCCGCGACCACCCACGGAATGAACCGCAGGTCGGGTATGCCGCGGATGCCGCTCACGAGCGCGGCGATCCGCGAGGTGATCCACTCAAAGAAGGCCGCGATGCCGGAGAGCGAGGTCCCGGGACTCTCAGGAGCACCGAGGATGCTCCGAAGCCGGGCGTCGGCTGTCGCGGGATCGATGCCGCGCTGCAGCGCGCGATCGCCGGTGGCGATGTACGCATCGAGGATCGCCAGCGCGGCGTTCGCCCCGTTCGCACCCGCAAGCAAATCTGCGACGGGGCCGTCGTCGACCGCCACGGTCTCCCCGCTGCTCTGTATCGAGGTCGTCTGCCGGAGGAGGGCAATCGACTGCGCCAGCATGCGCTCGCGATCGAGCGTCCCCGCGGATCGGGACCGGTCGACGAGTGTGCGGACCTGCGCGAGCCGCGCGCGGTAAGCCTCGAGCGTCAGCGTGTCCGCCGCGGCGGTCGAGGGGACGGCGATCCACAGAACGAGGCCGAGGACGAGAGCGCGTCTCAGGACTGCGGCAAAGCCTCCGCGGCGAGCTGCAGGTCGAACGCTTCTTTCCGGACCCGTAGGTCGTAGTAGAGGATGGTGAAGGCGATCCATTCGACCGGTGCCCAGATGATCGTCGAGGCGAGGTTGACGAGAGTCTGCACGACGCTCGAGACCCCGAGCTGGCCGGGCTGTGTCTGGCCGGCGGCGGCGAGCCCACCGAAGATGCCCCCGATCAGGATCGAGAGTACGACGTTGAGGATGACGAGAAGGACCTGGATGCCGAAGATCCGCCAGCGATTGCCGGCCGAGAGCCGCCACGAGCGGCTGAGCGCGGCGATAGGCCCCATCTTCTCCATCACGACGATCACCGGAGCGACGAGCCACGACGATGCGAGGTACGCCGTCGCGACGATCGCGGCGACGAACGCGAGCGCGTAGGCGAGAAACTGATTCGTGATGGCCGCGACGATGAACAGCACGGCCCAGACGCAGACGATCGCGAGGAACACGAGGAGACCCGCGATGAAGAGCCGCACCGAGGCGGAGAGCCCGGCTCGGAATGATTCGCCGATCGTGACTTCCTTCGCGAGATAACGCCGTGCCGCCGCATGCACGAGCGCGGCGCTCTGGGCCGAGAACAGCAGGATCGCGACGATCACCGCGACGATGACGAAGCCGATGATCCCGGCTACGGCTCCCGCGATCTGCTCCGGACTCGGCGTCGCGGTCTGCCGCGCGAAGGCCGCGAGCGCCCCGGCGAAGATCACCGCCGCGAGCACGATGAAGAAGAGGACGAGCAGCAGGTACCAGATGGCGGAGAGGCCGATGAAGAGGAGCGGCTTGGTTCGGTACACGGTGAAGGTCCGGTCAAGGACGTCGCCCACACCGAGGGGTCGCAGCATTGGCGTCTGAACGGCTTGCACGAGCGCCAATCCTACCGGCGAGGTGCAAACGGCTTGGGTGTTAGGCCGTTCCCTCGGACAGGCCGATCCGCCGCTGCAACCGCGCCAGCGGACCCGGCGCCCACCAGTTGAGGTCACCGAGGAGGCGCATGGTCGCTGGAACGACAAGTGCGCGGACGAGCGTCGCGTCGATGGCCACGGCGAGCGCCATCCCGAGCCCGATCGCCTTTATCAGGACGATGTCGGCGAGGGCGAACGCGGCGAAGACCCCGACCATGATCGCGGCGGCACCGGTGATCAGCCGGCCGCTCTTCTCGAGACCCATCGCGACCGCGCTGGTGTTGTCGTGCGTCCGGAGGTACTCCTCCTGCATTCGCGAAAGGAGCAGCACCTCGTAGTCCATCGACAGGCCGAAGACGGTGCAGAACATGATCACCGGCAGCGTGGGATCGATCGATGCGGGTGTGAATCCGAGCTGCGACGCGAAATGGCCGTCCTGGAAGATCCAGACGATGGCGCCGAACGACGCGGAGATCGACAGAAGGTTCATGACGACCGCCTTGAGCGGCAGGACCACCGACCCGAGCAGGAAGAACAGCACGAGCATCGTCGCGGCGACGATGTACGCGAGCGCCGCGGGCGTGTGGCTCGCGATGAAGTCGACCGTATCGAGGTCGATCGCGGTGAAGCCGGTGACCGCGAGCGCGGCGTCGGGCGGCGCCGGGAGCGCTCGGATGGAGCGGAGGAGCTGCCGCGCCTCGTCGCTGTAGATGCCCTTCTGCGTCACCACGTCGAGGACGACGATGTGCTCGCCGACGGTGCCGCGCACCAGAGCCTGAAGCTGCACGGGGAGCTGCGTCCGCGGCTGCGAGTAGAGCGCGATGTACTCGGCCGCGCCGAGGCGCGGATCGGCGGTCACGGGACTTGTGATCGTGTCGACGTTCGGGAGCGCGGCGATCTTCTTGGCGTAGTCGACGAGGCCGGGAATGCGCGCCGCTGCGAGCGGATCCGACGTTGGGTACTCGACCACGACGCTGATGTGCGTCTGATTGCCGCCGGGGAATTCGCTCACCAACCGGTCGAACGCGGCGCGGGATTCTTCATGTGTCGGGAGCGCAGTCACGTCGTTGTTGGCGAGGCGCAGATGAAGGAAGGGCGAGCCCAGCAGGAGGATGAATGCGACGATCGGAATGAGCACGAGAAGAGGCCGCCGCATGACCGCGGTCGCGATCGTGTGCCACCAGCCGGTGCCGGTCGAGTCCGGCTGGAAGATCGGAACGCGCCCACGACCGAGGTTGCTTCCCAGGATCGCGAGGAGCGCGGGAAGGAACGTCAAGCCGTAGAACACCGCGCTCGCAACGACGATCGCGCCCGAGATGCCCATCGATGAGAGGAACGTCCCCTGGTAGAAGAGCATCCCCGAGAGGCCGATCGCGACGGTGAGCCCCGAGAACGTGATCGCGCGCCCCGACGTCGCCATCGCGACGGCCAGCGCATTGTTGCCGCTGCGACCACGGCGCATCTCCTCGCGGAAACGGTTCGTGATGAAGAGCGAGTAGTCGATCGCGACGCCGAGGCCAATGAGGGTCACGACGTTGAGGGCGTAGACGGACACGTCGGTCACGCGCGCGACGAGGAACATTCCGGCGATGCCGCCGACGACCGCGAGCACCCCGACGCCGAGCGGCACGAGGGCGGCGACGATCGAGCCGAAGACGACGAGCAGCAGGACCAGCGCGAGTGGAAGCGAGACGGTCTCGGCCCGGCGAAGATCCTGCTGCAAGACCTCGTTGAATCCGCTGTTGATCGCGAGCACGCCGGTGGCCTGGACACGGAGCGTGTCCGACCGCACGAGGGCTCGAAGCTCCGGGTAGTAATCCCGGGCGGTCGCAAGATCGTCCTTGACGGCGACATCGATCGCCACGGCGTGGCCGTCCTTCGAAATGAGCTGCGTCGGGTCGCTCGCCGTTCCGTCATACGGGGTCACGATGGTCGCGATGCGCGGATCGTTTCGCAGCGGCACGAGCGCCGCGTCGACGGCCGCGCGGAACTCTGGGCTCGTCCCTGGGAGAGCGTCGCTCGAGAAGATGAGGGTGAAGGTGCCGCCGCCCGCGCGCGGCAGCTCGCGCTCGATGAGCCGCGATGCCCGTCCGGACTCGGAGGTCTCGATGAAGCCGCCGGACTGCAGCTTCCCGCCCTGGGCGACGATGAACGCGGAGGCCACGAGCATGAGGCCCGACACCGCGAGGACCGGCCAGCGCCGCCGGTACACGAACCGCCCCCAGGCCGCGAACATAGACTCCCACCCCTTCTCAGGACTTCCCCTAAGCGTACGTGCACGGCGCGGAAGTTTTTGTCGTCGGCTGGAGCGGCTACGCGGACTGCTAGGCCGCTCCGAGAAGGTGCATCAAGCGATCGAACAGCGCGACACCGGTCCGATCGCGACGCGGGCCCTTCGCGAGGAGATCTCCCGGTATCCCGCTGTCGGGAAGTCCGAAGATCACACGGCCGGATTCGAGGCCGTCGATCGCGCGGTACCAGGCGATGGTCGCATCACGGAGCTTGACGTGGATCTCGAAGTTGCGCCGCGTGCGCGTCATGTCGCCGGCGCGACGCGTGCGCAGCGTTTCAGCATCGACGTCGGCGATGAGAAAGATATCCGCGAGTGCGTAGCGATCTGCGGCGAATGCCTCGCGCGCGGCATCGCGCTGCAGGGTCCACTCGACCTCGGTCGCCTGACCCGTCCGCCAAAGGGACCAGACGTAGTGCAGCTTGAACGGATCCGTGTCCACGACGACCAGGCCGTCCCGAGCTTCGCGCTCGATCACCTCATCCCAACGCGCGACGTTTCGATCCACCCAGAATCTGGCTGCGCCCTGCGGATCCGTCGGGACCGTCGCGTGATCCGGCAGGCTCTCGAGTAGCGCGTTGTTGCCGCCGTGCATGCGGCACCAGGTCGTCTTGCCGGCCCCACTCGGGCCCTCGACAACGATGATCACGCCCGATCGGCCGTGACGAGCGGCCGCTCGCGAAATGAGAACGCGAGGGGAAGCGCGGTCGCGATGCCGATGACGCCCGCGGCGAGGAACGGTCCGACCCAGCCGGAGCCGAGGTCGAGCGTGACTCCCGCCACGATCGGTCCAAGCGAGCCGATCCCGAAGCCTGCGACCGCTTGCAGCGCTTGCGCCGAGCCGATACGCGCCGCCGGCGCGAGCTCCGTGACGGCGGTCGAGTACACCGCGGAGTCGGCGGCGACGAGCGCGGCGTAGATCCCGCCGATGGCCACGATCGCGGGCCACGGCGCGAAGAGCAGCGTCCCGAAGCCGATCGAAATAGCGCCGCTGCCGAGCGCGTACAGCAGCGCGGCCCGCATGCGTCCGACCCGATCGGAGAGCCAGCCGCCAACGAAGACGCCCGGCACACCGAGCGCGAGGATGAGCGCGGCCCACTGGCTCGCCGTCGCGGATGCGTCGGTGGGCGAGAGGCCGCGGAGTGCGAACGCGGCGGCGAGGAACGCCGCGAGCCATGCGCGGACGATGAAGAGCTCCCACGAGTGCCCGACGTACGCGCCGATCGTGCGGACCAGAGGCGCGTTGCGAAGGACGCGGAGGTCCAGATGCGCGCGCTCGCCGGTCGTCTCCGGGATCCCGCGCGAGCTGATCGTCGCGACCGGCAAGGCGGCGAGCGCGACCGCACCGAGGATCATGGCCGCGCCGCGCCAACCGAATGGCTCGAGCAGGAGTCCCGTCGCGAGGAACGACAACGAGCCGCCGAGATAGAACGCGGCGACGTAGAGGCCCACCGCGGTTCCGCGGCGCGCGGGGTCGGAGCTCTGCGCGACGAGCCGCACCCCCGGCATGTACACGCCGGCGAGACCGAATCCTGCGATCACGCGGAGAAGCGAGGCGGTCACCACGTCGTGCGCAGCGAACGCGAACGCGAGGTTCGCGAGCGCCGTGACGAGCGCACCGATCGCGATGACGCGCGACGGCCGCACGCGATCGGTCAGCGGGAGGACGACGAGCACCGCGGCCGCGTAGCCGAGCATGTACGCGGCGACCACCCACCCGAGCGCGGCGCTCGACGCGTTCCACTCCGTCCGCAACAGCGGCAGCGCCGCCGCCGGCAGCTGCGATGGGAGGAGGACGAGCGCGAGCGTCGCCGAGAGGGCTAAAGAGCGCGATTTCACATCGGCATGGTGACGTACCTCATCCGCAGTGCGCCGCGTGCAAGCCCCGGTCGATATCTATGTTGATATCGAACGGATGGGCTAAAAGAGATGAAACGTTGCGCGCGGTGCGGCGAGACAAAGCCGCTCTCCGAGTTTCACATCCACCGCGGCCGACGCGATGGGGTGCAGACCTACTGCAAACCGTGCCGAGCGGTGATCGATCACTCTCGGTACGAGAGAATCCGTGGCACGCGCGTGCCAACCCGCGCTTGGGAACGGGGTCGCGCGGAGTGGCTCCTGGGCCTAAAGAGCGGCCGGCCATGCACCGACTGCGGGCACCTCTTTCCGCCTCAAGTCTTGCAGTGGGATCACCTACCCGGCGTCCCCAAGCTTGGCGAGATCAGCACCGGCCTCAGGGCCCGCTCGCGTGACGAGATCCTCGACGAAATAGCCAAGTGCGAACTCGTGTGCACGAACTGCCACGCGATCCGGACATTCGCGCGCGCTGGCTGGGGGAATTGGGCAGCTTCCGGTGGATGAGAGAGGTCAGGACGACCCAATTGTCTCCGGCCAGGTGGCGTTCAGGCGGTGCGTGATGTGCGGTCTGTGGAAAGCACTGAGCGAATTTCACAACTCCCGCACTGGACAGTTCTCCTACTGTCGCGAATGTCGTCGGGCTTACGACCGCCGCTACTACCAGGAGCGCGGAAAGGCGGCGCGGCGAGTCCGCCAGCGTGCACGGATGTTGGAGGCGCGGGCATGGATGGCCGCACTCAAAGAGGGTGTGCCCTGCGCAGATTGTGGGCAGGTATTCCCGGTGTTTGTGATGCACTGGGATCACCTACCTGGCTACCAAAAGGTCGGCTCCATCAGCGAGATGGTGGGTAGTCGCTCGCGTACAATTACGATCGCGGAGCTACAGAAATGCGAGCTCGTATGCGGCAACTGCCACGTGCTCCGCACCATCAGTCGTTCGGGGCGTGGCGCAGTCCGGTAGCGCGCTTGGTCTGGGACCAAGAAGTCGAGAGTTCAAATCTCTCCGCCCCGACAGTTCATCATTCACCCGATGCTGATCCACAGACACGACGAACCGCTCACCGACGCGGAGTGGCGCGACTTCCTCAAGACACACGACTTCGGCGACTTCATCGTCCCCGGCGCGCCCACACGGGATCTTCCGATCGTCGTGCCCACGCATTTCATCTGGGACGGCGACAAGACCGTGCTGCTCCATCTCGCTCGCATCAACCCCGTGTGGAAGGCGATTGAAGAGCGACCGCGCGCGCTGCTCTCAGTGTTCGGCGCATACACGTACATCCCGGGGCACTGGAACCAGGACGAGTACGGAGTACCCACGAGCTACTACGCCGCGGTCCAGCTCGCATGCGACGTCGAGCCGATCGACGACGATGCCGCCCTCGCGAAAATACTCGAGCGCCAGCTCGCTCATTTCCAGCCCGAAGGCAAGCACGCCCCCGTCGAGCCCGGCGAGAACCGGTACGCCAAGCAGTTCGGCGCGATCCGCGGGCTGCGCCTCACGGTCACCGACGTCCGCGCCAAGTTCAAGTTCGGCGGCAACCGCACCGAGCAGCACCGCGAGGTCGTCGCGCAGAAGCTCGGCGAGCGGGGACGCGGCCTCGATCGCGAGGCCCGCGGTTACACCGTCACGCGTGGAAAGAAGCTCGCGCCGAAGCCCTAGCGGAACCAGGCCTCCTCGAGCACGCGCATCACGTTCCCGCCGATGGCCTTCGCGATGTCGCCGTCGGAGTACTCGTGCTTCACCATCCAGCGAACGATGTTCGGGAATGCCTCGGCCGGGTTCTCGATCCCGTCGACGAACTCGACTTCGTCGAACTGCACCTGACCCCGCGCCGCGCTGATCGACAGCTGCTTCGCGAAGTAGTGATGCAGTCCGACGTGGTCGCCGAAGAGCGTGTCCGGGCCGAACGCGACGTGATCGATTCCCATGAGGTCCGCGCAGTACTCGAAGTGCTCCATGAAGCTCTCGATGTTGTGCTTCGGGTGCTTCTTCGTGAGGGTCGTGTGCGGCGCGGCTTCGATGCCGATCACCCCGCCCTTCGCCGCGAGCGCCTTGAGCACTTCGTCGGGTTTCATCCGCTTCGTGTTCCAGAGACCCCGCGCGCCGGCGTGCGTTGCGAAGATCGGTTTGTCGCTCGCCTCGATCGTATCGAGCGAGGTCTGATCGCCGGAGTGCGAGATGTCGATGGCGATGCCGAGCTTGTTCATCCGGCGCACCGCCTGCCGGCCGAACTCGGTGAGGCCGCCGTCGCGGGCCTCTCGAAGTCCGCTCCCGAGCGTGTTGGCCTCGCTGTACGCGATGCCCGACGACCGGATCCCAAGCCCGTACAGGATGTCGAGCCGATCGACCTCGTTCTCGATGGCCGTCGCCGCCTCCAGGGACGCGATGAACGCGATCTGTCCGTTCTCCTT
>DASPWX010000183.1:0-11187 GCA_035637615.1 Bathyarchaeia archaeon
CCGCACGGCGGATTTCGGCTGCAGATGTCGGTTCCTCTCTGACAACCGCGTGATCCGGCTCATGCTCTGACGCGTTCGCGGGTGACAGATGTCACCCCGAGATCGGGACGCACGTGACTTCCGCTGAGCCGGCGCTGGCCCGAAGGTGCTTTCACGCTTCTTTGATGGCGCCGCGCCATAGGGCCGCCGTTGAGGCAGGAGGTACGAAGGCATGGCGAATCTGCGGACCGCACATCGGGCAATCGCTCTTCTCGCGACCGTGGTACTTGCGACCGCATGCGGAAGCTCCGCTCCGAACGCGGGGGCCGGCGCTGCCACCGAGCAGCCTTCGCCCGCGCTCGCTTCGCCAACCGCGCAAGGGACGGGTACGCCGTTCCCGATGCCGACAGGCGCGGCGCTGACCTGGATAACTCCGAGCCCGCCGGTGACGTGCACGGAAGACGCTGCGGCCGGCAAGCTCGACTCCAAGAGCGGCGCGCGGTCGTTATCCGGCAACCTCTTCCGTCCGGCCGGTAGCGGTCCGTTCCCAGCAATGCTCGTGCTGCACACGTCCGTTGGTCTCTTTGACCACGAGCTCGCGTATGGCCAATGGCTTGCGGACCAGGGATACGTCGCCCTCGCGCCGGACTACTTCGCGCCGCTGGGAGTGACAGCGGCGAATCTCGACATGAAGACGTTCCAGGCTGACGCCGTTCGCGAGGATCTGGCCCGCGCGATCGACTGTTTGCGCTCGCTTGGCTACGTCGATAAGACCCGTGTCGGCGCGGTGGGCTTCTCGCTGGGCGGCTACTTCGCCCTTACTCTCGGCACGCGCGAGGACGTGCGCGCAGTCGTTGCCTACTACGCGGGGGCGTGCGATCCCCCGATTGACGAAGCCTGCCTCGCTCAGTACCCGATGGCGACGGTCGCCGCCCAGATGCGCGCGCCGGTGCTTCTGCTGCACGGCCAAGCCGACAACGTGTCGCCGTTCGCGTTCATCCGCGCGACGCAGGACATCTTGCAACGCGCCGGGAAAACCTCGGAGCTCGTCCCTTACCCGGGGGTCGGTCACGCCTTCGATTTCACGAATAGGGCCGCGAGCCCGAACTACAACCCTCCGGCCACCGCGAATGCCAAGGCGCGGGTCTTGGCCTTCCTGCAAGCGACGCTCCGGTGAACGTCGCGACCAAGGGCGCTTCTCGCAGCCGCTGACTGATAGCATCTTCACGATGCGTGCTATCATTTCCAAAATGCGTCAACTCATCACCCGAATCGACGAGGACCTCCATCGTCGGCTGAAGAAACGCGCCGCATCCCAAGGGCGGTCGGTCAACGCGATGGTCAACGAACTGCTCCGCAGCGCGGTCGACACGCAAGACGAGCGCCAATTGGTGCGCGCCCGTCTACGTGCTCTGGGCCGTCTTGCGTATGTACCGCGTCCGCGGAGACTCGTCTCCCACGAGGCGGCGATCGCCACCACACGAGGCCTGGGCAGGGCCGCGAGCGAGGCACTTGCTGCCGATCGCCACCGCGAATGAGTCTCCTGTACGCGGACAGCAGCGCATTGCTTCGCGCTTACTTCGCCGATGAGGACGAGCACGTCGAACTGCGCAGCTTGCTCTTGGGAGAGCGCGAGGCGGTAGTCACCAGCGAGATCACTCGCCTCGAGCTCGCGAGCGCGGTCCGGTCGGCCTATTCCGCCGGTCGGGTTGGTCGATCGAGTGACCTCCTCGCGCGAATCGAGGGGGACCTCGCCGACGATGGTGTGGTCAGCCCGATCGACTTTCGCCCGGACCCGATCGTGGGCACCGCCTATCGGTTCATTCTCGAGCATCGTTTGCGCACGCTTGACGCTATCCATCTGGCGGTATGCGTGGAGGACTGCCCCGGCCTTTCAGGTGGCGAAGAAGTGGTGTTCGTCACCCGCGACAGCGATCAGGCGAAGGCTGCGCGCGCCCTCGGCCTGGAGGTTCGCTAGGCCTGGTCACGATCGCGTGGCTTCGCGACCACGCGCAAGCCGAGCTCTTCGAGCAGCTTAGGGTCCGCCGCGGCCGGCGCGTCAAGCAGCGGGTCGTAGCCGGTCTGCGTCTTCGGGAACGCGATCGTCTCGCGTGCGTTCGACAGCCCCGCGAGGATCATCACGGTCCGATCCATTCCGGTGGCGATGCCGCCTTCCGGGGGCGCTCCGTATTCAAGAGCGTCGAGCAGCGCGCCGAATCTCACGGCGGCCTCCTGCTTCGGCACACCGAGGATCTCGAGCGCTCGCTCCTGTAAAGCGCGGTTGTGGATGCGGATGCTCCCGCCGCCGAGCTCATTACCGTCGACGACGAGGTCGTACTGCGAGCTGCGCGCCCTACCCGGATCGGTCTCCATCAGAGTGGCGTCCTCGGCGGTAAGCGGGCCCGCGAACGGGTTGTGCGAGAAGGTCCATCCGCCCTCGGGTGTCCGCTCGAACATGGGGAATCGGTAGACCCACATCGCGTGGTGGTCGGACTCATCGGCCAGGCCAAGCGTTGCGCCGAGGTGCGAGCGCAGCGTACCGATAGACGTGCTCGCGGTGTGATAGTCCGCGGCCACGGCGAGCACGAGGTCGCCATCCTTCGCGCCGCTCATGCGCCGAAGCTCCGCGAGCTCGTTCACCGACAGGAACTTCGCCACAGGCGACCTGATCTCGGATCCAGCGATGGCGAACGAGACGAGGCCCTTCGCACCTTTCGTTTTCGCGACCGCCGTCCATCCGTCGATGTCTTTGCGCGTCGCACCGGCCTTGCCTGGCAGGACGATGGCGCGCACCGCGCCGCCGTCCGCGATCGCATCCCGGAACACGGCGAATGACGTCGCGCGGAAAGCGTCGGTCAGATCCACGAGCTCCATCGCGAAGCGAGTGTCGGGACGGTCGCTTCCGTAGCGGCGCACGGCGTCGTCGAACGTCATGCGCGGCCAAGGCTTCCGGTGCAGAGGCTTCTTGGCGAATCGCTCGAACACAGCCGTGTAGCACTCCTCGATGACCGACATCACGTCGTCCGGCTCAGCAAAGCTCATCTCGACGTCGAGCTGCGTCAGCTCATAGATGCGGTCGGCGCGCGGGTCCTCGTCACGGAAGCAGCGCGCGATCTGAACGTATTTGTCGATCCCGCCGACCATGAGGATCTGCTTCAGCATTTGAGGCGACTGCGGGAGAGCCCAGAACTTTCCCGGGTAATACCGCGAAGGGACGATGAAGTCGCGCGCCCCGGTCGGGTCGGAGCGGATCATCATCGTGGTCTCGATCTCCCAGAAGCCACGCTCGACGAAGAAGTTGCGTATGAAGTTCGTCACCTCGTGGCGCAGCTTGAGGATGTCCCGCGACCGCTCGCGGCGCAGATCGACATAGCGATACTTCCAGCGGAGCGTCTCCTCGACCTCCGTCTCCTCGTTCACGTAGAACGGCGGCGTCTTCGACTCGTTCAGGACCTCGATCTCGGTCGCGGCGACCTCCACGTCGCCGGTCGGCAGCTTCGGGTTTTTCGTTCCCTCGGGACGGGGCCGAACCGTCCCGCGAACGCGGAGCACCCATTCGTTGCGCGCCTTACCGAGCGCCTTGTGCGCGGCGGGGTTCTCCTTCGCGTGCGCGACGACCTGCGTGATGCCGTAGCGGTCGCGCAGGTCGATGAAGGTGAGCTCGCCGTGATCCCGGCGGGTGTGCACCCAGCCAGCGAGGGTCACTTCCTTGCCCGCGAGCGAGGCGCGCGCCTCGCCGCAGGTATGCGTCCTCAGCACCTCTTAATCCCGATCGTCCTTGAGGAATGGGCCCTCGCCGGCGGCGCCCGGCTCATGGTCGTCGGGGTTCGGCGGGCCCTCATAAAGGGGAGGGGTCGCGTGCTTGGGGACATGGCGACCGACCTCGGTCACCACCGCGGCCAGGCGCGTCACGCGCTGCGTCTTGCCGACGAGGTCACGGACGATCACGTTTCCGCCGCGCGCCTCGGGTGTGCCGCGGATGACGGCGACCTTCGCGCCGTGCTTCACGGCGCTTTCGAGCTGCTTGTCGAGCGGGCGGTCGGAGTAATCGATCGCGACGTTGAAGCCCGCCTGCCGCAGCGGGTCGGCGATCTGCAGACGATCGGCACCGTCGCCTTTCTCGGCCGACAGGACATAGACATCAGGTGTCGTGTCGTATCCCATCGGCACTCCTTCCTTCCTCAACGCAGCATGCAACACGTCGACGCCTCCCGCGATACCGACCCCCTGCACCGCCGGACCGCCAAGCTTTTCGACCAGGTCGTTGTACCGGCCGCCGGCGGCGACGGCGATATCGCCGCTCTTCGTGAACTCTGGATCGGTCAGGACGCACTCCATCACCGTACGCGTGTAGTAGTCGAGTCCGCGAACGAGCGTCTGGTTCACCTTGAACTCGTGACCGAGCCTCTCGAGCGAGGCGGTGACCTCGTCGAAGTGCTGGCGATCCTCGGTGCAGAGAAGCTCGTGCAGGCGCGGTGCGGCGGCAATCACCGCACGGTCCCTCTGATCCTTCGAGTCGAGGATGCGCAGCGGGTTGGTCTCGAGCCGCTTCCGCGATTCCTCCGAGAGCGCGTCACGGTTCGATGCGAAGTACGTCGCGAGCGCTTCGGCGATCTTGGGCCGGCACTTCGCGTCGCCGACGGTGTTGACCTCGAGCCGGTAGCTCCGCAGCCCGAGCTCCCCGAAAAGACGCGCAGTGAAGTCGATGATCTCTACGTCAGCCGCTGCCTCCTCGGGTCCGAAACATTCCAGGCCCCACTGCCTGAACTGGCGATACCGAAGGAGCTGAGGCCGCTCTCCGCGGAACATCGGCTCCGAGTAGAAGAACCGGACCGGCCGCGGCGCGCGGTGCAGTCCGTGCTCGAGGAACGCGCGGGTCACGGCGGCGGTGCCCTCGGGACGGAGCGCCAGCCCGCCCTGGCCATGCAGCGAGACGTCGTACATCTCGCCCGCGACGATGTCGGTCGCCTCGCCCACACCTTTCGTGAAGACTCCGCGATCTTCGACGACCGGCGTGACGATCCGTGGGTAGCCGTAGCGCAACGCGCGCGCTTCGATCACAGCTTGCAACGCATCGAAGGCGGCCGCATCTTCGGGGAGCAGGTCCCGCATTCCGCGCGGGGCCTGAAAAGTAGGCATCGGGACGTTGACGATAAGCCGTTATCGTCGAAGGCGAACAAACTCGTCGCGTCACCGCGGCGGCTGGAGGAACGACAACGACCGAACCAACAAAGGCCACCGTCGAGCTCACGAAGGGCGGATCGTTCTCATTCACATTGCGTCCGGACAAGGCACCGAAGACCGTCGAGCGCTTCGTGGCAAAAGCCCGGAGCGGCTTCTATGACGGCCTCACGTTCCATCGCGTCGAGGATTGGGTCGTGCAAGGCGGTGACCCGAAAGGTACCGGTACCGGCGGCGAACGTGTGCCCAGCGAATACAACGACCTCGCCTTCAAGATCGGCGCATTCGGGATCGCCCGCGGCCAGGACGCTGCCTTCAACAATGATTCGCAGTTCTTCGTCGTCAAACGCGACTCCGATTTCCTGAACAAGCAGTACACCAACTTCGGTCAGCTCACCTCGGGGAAGGACGTCGTCGACGGTGTGAAGATCGGGGACAAGATCAAGACCATCAAGATCGAGTGACGACGATGGACCGCCGCCGTCTTCTCCTCGCCGCCGCGGCGAGCGCGGTCGCCGCCGCCTGCGGGTCGACCGGGGCTTCGGCGTCGCCGTCGCCCTCGGTGACCGCGACCAAAGCGGCCGTCGACAGCAAAGCCACCATCGAGCTCGCTAAAGGTGGGTCGTTTTCCTTCACCCTGCGGCCAGATAAGGCCCCGCAGACGGTGGCCCGGTTCGCGCAGAAGGCGCGGAGCGGCTTCTATCAGGGCCTCACGTTCCACCGCGTCGAAGATTGGGTCGTGCAGGGCGGCGACCCAACCGGCTCGGGATCGGGCGGCAACCAGGTGCCGAGCGAATACAACAGCCTTCCGTTCGTGGCCGGCGCCGTCGGTATCGCCCGCTCGAGCAACCCCGCTCAGATGAACGACTCGCAGTTCTTCATCGTGAAGATCGACTCTCATCATCTCGACGGGATCTACGCGAACTTCGGCCTCCTCACCGCCTCGGATATGCCCGTCGTGCAGGGCATCAAGATCGGCGACAAGATCAAAAGCATCAAGATCGAGTGACGACCCGCGGGTCGCTCGCGCTTCTCCTCTCGTTCGTCGGGTTGGTAGCGATCGGGCTGCCCCTCGACCGGGCGAGCACTCTCGCGCAGCAATCCGCGCTCTCCGTTCTGCCGTGGGCGTTTCTCGCGATCGCGCTCTCGCTTCAGTCGCGGGCGATCCGAATCCAGGTCATCGGGCTCGTCATCCTGGCGACGGCGCTTGAATGCCTCGGCTCGCTCATCTGGGGCGCGTACACCTACCGCCTCGATAACCTCCCGCCGTACGTCCCCGCCGCGCACGGACTCTTCTATCTGTCGGCGCTTCGGGCCGCGTCGCTCCCGCTCCTGCAGCGTCACGCTCGCGCGGTCGTCATCGCGGTCGCGATCGGCGCGAGCGCGTGGATGCTCTACGGCCTCGTCGCGCGCCCCCTGCCGGACCTTCTGGGGTTCGCGACGTGGGCGATCTTCATTCGGTTCATCGTCCGCGGCCGCTACCCGCTCCTCTACGCCGTGAGCTTCGTCATGACGACGGCCCTCGAGCTGTACGGAACGTCACTCGGGATCTGGACCTGGTCGCCCGTCCTACCGGTGTTGATGCTGCCCGCGGGCAACCCTCCCACCGGGATCGGCGCTGGCTACGCCGCGATGGACGCGCTCACGCGGCGCATCGTCGCGCGGATCGAACGGGCACGGGCCGCACGCCGGCTCGAACCGGCCGTCACCGTACGACCCGGTACTTGATGTCGGTCCGGCCTGACGACGTGAGGACATTGATCGTTTCCAGCCGCGCCGGCTGATCGCCGAGGTTCTCGAAGAGCCGGAGGCCATCCCCGAAGAGGACCGGCAAGCGAGATCGTCATCCCTACGACGACCTTGGGCATCAGCCGACGAACGCGCGCGCCGTCTGCTCGAAGAGCGCCGTCGAAAGGCGCAGCGACTCCTGGTCGATCCGCTCGTTGTTCGCGTGGAACATCTTGATGAACTCACCGAACGAGATCCGCTCGCTCATGAGCCCGTACCCGTAGGACACGACGCCCTTCCTCCGAAAATACCGCGCATCGGTCGCGCCCCACACCAAGAAGGGGACCGTCTCCGCACCGGGGATGAGCTTCTTGGTGACGTTGGTGAGCGTGTCCCAGAGCGGCGAGCTGAGAGGCGACTCGGTCGCGGGATTGTCGCCCTCGGCGACGATCTCGACCTCGCTCCACAGATCGCCGATCGCGTCGCGCAGCATGTTTCGGACGTTCTGGCCATCGTCGCCGACCAGGGTGCGGATGTCGACATCGATCTCGGCGCTGTCGGGAATGACGTTCAGCTTGACGCCGGCGTGCGCGATGTTCGGCGAGAAGGTGGTGCGCGTGGCCGCGTAGAAGATCGGCGCCGCGCCCCCCGGGGCTCGGTCGAGGACCAGGTCGAAGGTGGCGGGGTTCGACAGCGCGATCCGTAGCGCGGCCGGCAGATCGAGCCCGTCGAGGATGCGCTTCCATCGTTCGTCGAGGCGGAGCGGCGCCTTGTATCGCGCGATGCGGGTGATGACCTCGGCGGCCTTCACGAGCGCGTTGTCCGATCGATAGGGCGTCGAGCCGTGCCCGGGCGTGCCCCGCACGCGCAGGCGCATCCACTGCGAGCCCTTCTCCGCAGTCATGATCGGCAGCTTTGGTGGTCCCGAAAGCGGCAGCCGCGCGCCCCCGAACTCCGTGACGAGGAAGTCGGATTTCACATCGTCCCACGCGTTCTCGGTGAGCCACAGCGCCCCATGCGTTCCGAGGGCTTCCTCATCCGCCATGGCCGAGTAAATCAGCGTGCCTTTCGGCCGGAAGCCCGACTGGATCAACCTCCGGACGGCGACCGCCATTGACGCGGTCACATCGAGCATGTCGATGGCGCCGCGGCCCCAGACATCGCCATCGATGAGCTCGCCTGCGAACGGGTCGTGCCTCCACCCGGACGGCGTCACCGGCACGACGTCGGTGTGGCCCATGAAGTGGAGCGAAGGTGCCTTCGGGTCGCTTCCCTCGATCCGCAGCACGAGGTTGGCTCGTCCCGGGACTGGCTCATAGCGCTTCATCTCAACGCCCGGGAGGCGTAGGTAGTCCTCGAGAAGGTCGACCGACCGGACCTCGTGACCCGACGCGGGTGTGCCGTCATTCACGCACTCGTTCCGAATGAGCCGTTGGAGGAGGTCGGTGACCTCCGCCGTCGGGTCAGCGGTGAGGGTCATGGTGCTCGTCCGGCGACGACGAATCCGGTGAGCGCGGCGAAGAAGCGACCGTTCTTATCCGCAGCGCGCAGCCCGTCCAGCCAGCGGTCGCCGACGCCACGGTCGATTACACCGTCGCGAATTCCTTCGTCCGTCGCTTCGCGAAGACCAACCACCGCATCGGCCACCGCAAAGCTCGTGCTGTGGGCGATGACGGACTCAATGACGCGGTCCTCGAAACCCACCACGCCAAAGCGACGCCACAGCTCCCGGCCCATCTGCCCATGGGTGACGTGCGCTGCGTGAGCCCGGACGACGCGACGAGTTGTCTCTTCGTCGTCGCTATCGATCACCAGGCTGCTCCAGTCCGGATCGAGCGCGACCACCCGCCCGCCGGGCCGGCACACCCGACGCAGCTCGCGCAGCGCGCGGTCCGGATCCGTCAGATGCTGGAGCGTCCTCTCGATCCGCACAGCATCGAAGGAGCGATCCTCGAAAGGCAGCGCCTGCGCGTCACCGACCTTGAATTCCGCGCGTACGCCGGCAGCGGCAGCCCGGAGGCGTCCCTCAGCGATCATCGTCTCGCTCATGTCTAGGCCGACCGCGTGACCTGATTCGCCGACCACCCGCGCGAGTGCGACGACCTCGTCGCCCACTCCGCAGCCGACATCAAGGACGGTGTCTCCCGGATGGACCTCCATGAGTTCCAGGCTCTTCCGCTTGAAGCCCTGCACCGAGTCGAGCGCGCTGACGCCACGCAGGTAGTCGATGTAGGACTGCGGTTTTGTGGAGTGGTCGACCTCGCCCCAACCCTCGTTGCGCACGCGGGGAGGATAGCCCGCGCGGTCATGCTTCCATCCGGATCTCCTCGAGATCGAGCTCCCGCTCGATGTCGCGGAGCACGTCGTCGTCGATCGTGCCCCGGTCGCGCATGGCCACGAGGGCGTCGCGCTGCGCGTCGATCACGTCGCTGCGGATCTGCCGGTGCTCCACGAGCTCCTGCTCGGCCTCGTTCCCGGGCGCTTCGTGCATCTGCTCCTCGTGCTCGGCGCGGTGCTGGTAGCTGGACCGCAGCTGATCGATGAGCGGTCGGTGATCGGGCCACTTCTTCTCGAGCTCGTCGATCCGGCGGAGGGCCTCCCCGATGAGCTTCTGTCGCGCGTGCGATTCCTCGTGGCGTTTGTCCTCGTCGCCGCCCAGATGCAGCGCGCGTATGAGAAGCGGGAGGGTCAGGCCCTGACCGACCAGCGTTATCAGGATCACGGTGAACGTGACCACCACGAGGGCGTCGCGCGCCGGGAAGGCCGCACCGCCTGGAAGCGTGGCGGGGACCGCGAGCGCGGCCGCGAGCGACACGACGCCGCGCATGCCGGCCCACGAAAGGACCGTCGCCTCGGAGATCGTCAGGGGTTGGCGCGCGCGCCTGATGATTCGCTGCCACGCCGCCATCCCGAAGATCCAGATGGCCCGCACCGCGATGAGGGCAATGCTGATGAGGACGCCGAGGCCCGCGAGCTCGAACAGCGTTGCGCGATCCATCTGGGTGGCGAGCGCCGAGATCTCGAGACCGATGAGCAGGAAGACCACACCATTCAGCAGGAAGACGAGCATCTCCCACACCGCCCGGCCGGCCAGCCGCGCGTCCGATCCCATGATCTGCGAGCTTCGCCGCCCGAGGTACAAGCCCGCGGTCACGGCGGCGAGGACGCCGGACCCGCCCAGGAGCTCGGCCGGGAGATACGCGGCGTACGGCGTGAGAAGCGAGACGGTGATCTCCACGGGCACGTCGGTCAGGCGCGTCCGGACGATCGTGATGAGCCAACCGACGAAGAGTCCGACCGCGACGCCGATGACGCTCACGACGGCGAAGCGTCCGAGGAGTCCGAAGGTTAGAACCGGCGTGGCCGCGAGCGCAGCGGCCACCGCGACGCGATAGACGGTCAGCGCCGTCGCGTCGTTGAGAAGACTCTCGCCTTCCAGCAATCCGATGATGCGTCGAGGCACGGCCAGTCGTTCGGCCACGGCTGTCGCCGCGACCTCGTCCGGCGGAGACACGATGGCGCCCAAGGCGAGCGCGACCGGCAGCGTGATCGCCGGGACGATGGCGAGGGCGAGACCAGCGACGACGAACGTGCTCGCCAGTACGAGGCCGATGGCGAGCGAGACGATGTTCCCGAGCTCAGTCCGGAAGCTGCGGATCGGCGTCAAGAACGCGGCCACGTACACGATCGGTGGAAGGATGAGGAGCAGGATGATGTCGGGATCGAGCTCGAACCGAGGCACTCCCGGTATGGATCCGAGCAGCAGTCCACCGACGAGCAACAGGACCGGATACGGAATGTGCAGACGCCGCGACAGCGTCACGAGCGTGGCGACGACGACGAGGAGAAGGAGGAGGACCTCCGCGGCGATCAGTCCTGCACGCCGCCTTTCGTCATCGGTAGCGGGTCGAGGACGCGACGCAGATCCTTCTCGGGCATGATCTTGGCGTCTTTCGCGACGTCGAAGAGCGGGCGCCGTTCCGCGAGCGCCTGCTTCACCAGGGCGGCCGCCTTGGCGTAGCCGATGTGCGGCGAGAGCGCGGTCACGGCGAGCGACGGGCTCGCGTCCATGAGCTCCCGCGCGCGATCCTCGTCGACCTCGAGCCCCGCGATCGTCTTCTCGCGGAGCACACGCACGGCGTTCGTGAGGATCGTCGCCGAGAAACAGTTCGCGAAGTTGATGCCCGGCATCATCACGTTGAGCTCGAGCTGTCCGGCCTGCGCGCCGTGCGCGACCGCGGTGTCGTTGCCGATCACCTGAAAGCACACCTGATTGACCATCTCCGGGATCGCGGGGTT
>DASPWX010000184.1:0-26013 GCA_035637615.1 Bathyarchaeia archaeon
ACCCGCCCGCTCCGCGAGGACCAGGAGCTCCGTGTCGAAGAACCACGCCTGGTCCTGCACCGCTGGGATCAGCCGGCGTGCCGCCACGGCGGTGATCGCCTTGAATCCGCACTGCGCGTCGCTGAACTTCGTGCCGAGACCGAGATGAAGCAGGACGTTGTACGCACGCGAGATCAGCTCGCGCTTCGGTCCCCGACGCACGCGCGCGCCTCGCGCGAGCCGGCTTCCGATCGCGACCTCGCTGTGGCCCGACACGAGCGGCGCGATGAGGGGGAGGAGCGCGTCCAGGTCCGTCGACAGGTCGACGTCCATGTACGCGACGATCGACGCGTCGCTCGAGAGCCACGCGGTCCGCAGCGCGCGACCGCGGCCTTTGGCGTCGAGGTGGAGCGCGCGCACGTTCGGTAGCTCGGACGCGAGATATTCGGCGATCGGCCAGGTCGCGTCGGTCGAAGCGTTGTCGACGATGGTGATCGTCGTCGGGAAGGGGAAGCGCGCCTCGAGATAGGCGTGCAGCCGCCGAACACTCGGCACGAGATCCCGCTCCTCGTTGTAGACCGGGATGACGATTTCGACGGTCTTTTCCATGCCCTGAGCCTGCGATCCGGCGGCATCCGCGTCATGAAACCGGGGTGAGAAACGGCCCAGAACTGCCTAAGCATTGGCCCGGGAATCTGGGTTCTTTAGCCTATCGGTACGGTCTCGCCGGTGCACTCGCTAGCGCAGAGCCGGGCTACTCCTCTGGCCCGCGTAGCGCAGGAGCGCGAGATCGCCCGCGTTGAATCCCGCATGCTGCGACGGGCTGAACGTGTATGTCGTTGCGACACCGGTGAACGTCCCCGACTGCAGCTGCTCGCGAACGTGGACCGGGTCGATGCTCTTCTCGGCCGCGCTCCACAGGAGCGCCAGCGCGTCGTACGCGGACGCGGCGATGCTGGTCGGCGGACCGGTGCGGTCGGTGTACGCCTGAACGAAAGCGGGACGGGCCGGCCCGCCGATTCCTGAAGACGATGCCGCGACCCAGCGTGATCCCGGCCAGACCGCGAGCGCTGCCGCATCGCGGAGGTCGGCGATGTCAGCGACGTCGCAGAGATACGACAGGTAGAGGCTCGTTCCCACTGTCACGCTCCGCGCCGCCTCGATGTAGGACCGTGGTGTCCCAGCGAAGAAGACGATCGGCGTCGTCGCGACCAGCGGCCGGAGCTTTGGCGTGGCGTCTGCCGGCGCCACCGTCACCACGTTGGCCGTGACATGGCGTCGCGCGAGCTCGTTCGTGAGCGCGATGCGCTCGACGATCGCCGTCGTCGATTCGTCGCTGACGACGAGGTCCGCGCTGAGGACCGATCGGACCGCGGCGTCGTCCACCACGAACCGCGCGAGCTGCGCCGGCGTGGGCGCGAGTGCGAAAGCCCAGCCGCCCCCGTCGCGCGTCGCTGGCTCGGGGATCGGCAGAGTGAACAGAACGGGCACCCCCACGAGCTGGACGGCGGTGTTGAGCGCGTCGTCGTAGTCGACGGAGACGCCGACCACGAGGGCGTCCGCGCGGTCCTCGACGGCCGCACGGCGGAGCTCAAGCGCGGTCTTCGATGGACTGCTCGCGACATCGACGATCCTGAGCTTCACGCGTGGTGTCGTAGAGGCGTGCTGGTCGGCCCAGAGCTGCAGGGCGTCGCGCTGCGGTCCGCCGTTCGGCGCGCGCGATCCGGATAAATCAAGGAGCGCGGTGACGTTGAGAGCGCTCGGATCCCGGGTCGGTATCGGAGTCGGAGTCACGGACGGATTCGGAGTCGTGCACGCAGCCAGGAGCAGGACGAGCGCGAGCGCTCGGGTCACGAGCGTCGCTGTGCTAGGCGCGCGTCCCATCCGGAAGCGGGTTGTCCGCCGCGTAGACGTGCGTCGCCGCGTCCTCGGGACGCGGATCGGGTTCACTCTCGGCCTGGGCGATGGCCTTCTCGATCTCGTCGCCCAGTGACGCGCGTGTGGCTTCGAGCTCCTGCTCGGTCACGCCGGCCGAGAGGAGATACGCGAAGGCACGCTTCACCGGATCCTTCGCGCGCCACTCGTCGACTTCTTTCTTCGTGCGGTACCGGCTGTCGTCGTCGTCGCTCGTGTGGGGCTGATAGCGATAACACTTGAGCTCGACGAGGCTCGGGCCGGCTCCCGCCCGCGCACGGTCGGCCGCGATCTTTGTCTTTTCGTAGCTGTCGAGCATGTCCATCCCGTCGGCCACATGGCCAGGCATCGCGTACGCCGCTGCCTTTTCGGCGATGTCCTTCACCGCGGTCTGCCGCTCGAATCGCGTCGAGATCGCGAGCAGGTTGTTCTCGATGACGAAGACCACGGGGAGCTTGTGGACCGATGCGAAGTTCATCGCCTCGTGGAAATCGCCGGTGCTGGTCGAGGCGTCGCCGCCGAACGCGAACACGATGTACGGCTCCTTTCGGAGCTTCAGCGCGAGCGCGAGGCCAACGGCATGGGGAAACTCCGTCCCGACGCACACTGAGCGAGAGACGATGCGGTCCTTCGGTGAGCTGAACATATTGAGCACCGCTCGGCCGGCCGAGTTCGGGTCGGTCGCCTTGGCGAACACGCTGCGGAATTCGTCGAGCGCGCTGAATCCGAGGACAAACGCGACGCCCATGTCGCGGTAATACGGGACCGTCCAGTCCTTGCCGCGCTGGATGCACCACGCGGCGCCGATCTGCGCGCCCTCGTGACCGTCCGTGCCGGCACCGAAGGGCGTCCGGCCCATACGGTTCAGCTGCAGGATGCGTTCGCTCACCATCCGGGTCATGAGGACGTAGCGGTACATGCCCTTCACGTCGTCGAGCGAAAGGCCGAGTGCGTCGTGACGGGTCGCGCTCCCCTTGCGCGTGGTGACCGCCATCAGCGAGTCATGCTAGCGGGCGTCCCGCCACAAGAGACCCGCGAGGATGAGGAGCCACGCACCGAGGATCAT
Source organism: Bathyarchaeia archaeon (assembly GCA_035637615.1). GTDB lineage: Bacteria > Chloroflexota > Limnocylindria > P2-11E > P2-11E > 3-1-20CM-2-70-9. Next base: position 2,960 of record DASPWX010000184.1, read on the forward strand.
GCGCAGCGGGAGGTCGGGAGGTGACATCGGAATCCCGGTCAGTGCGTACACGGCGACGAGCGCAAAACAGACGACCCCAAGCCCCGCGGTGATCCATCCAAATGCGCGGGGCAGCACCGCGGTCTCGGCCCACATCTTCCCGATCGTCCACCACCACACGCCGCGGACAAACAGTGCGGCCGGGATCAGATCGGTATTCGCGGCGGCACCCAGGCCGAGCGTCACCACGCTCGCGCCCGCGATCGTACCGAGCACCGCACCCGAACGCCGCAGCGGCTCGTGGCGAACGTGGAGCGACGCGATCACCGGAAGGAGGAGCCCGTAGCCGACCGCGCCGAGCACGAAATACCACGATGGGTAGAAGCCAGGCGCGAACTCGGGAGCGACCAGGTGGCAGAGACCGGCGACGAGCGCCCATGCCGCGGCCTTCCTGAGCGCGATTCGCTCGTGAGCGTCTACGGTTTGCGCTTCCCCTGCTCGTCGTACTCGTAGAAGCCCTTGCCTGTCTTCGTCCCGAGCCGGCCGGCGAGGAACATCCGGCGCAGCAGCGGAGGCGGAGCCATGTACGCCTCCTTGAACTCGTCGAAGAAGACGCCCGCGACGTGGTAGTTGATGTCGACGCCCGTGTAGTCGATGAGCTCGAACGGTCCCATGGGGTAGCCGAGACCGAGCTTCACGGCGTTGTCGATGTCCTCCTTCGTGGCAACGCCGAGCTCGAGCATGCGGATCGCTCCGAGAAGGTACGGGACCATCAACCGATTCACGATGAAACCGGTGGTGTCCTTGCAGACCACGCCGGTCTTGCCGATCTTGCCGACGAATTCCCTGAGCGTGGCGATGGTCTCGTCGCTCGTCGTGATCGCCTTCACGATCTCGACGAGCTTCATGATCACCGGTGGATTGAAGAAGTGGAGTCCGGCAAATCGATCCGGCCGTCGCGTCGCCGCGGCCATTTCGACGATCGTGAGGCTGGACGTGTTCGAGCAGAAGATCGTCGCCGGAGGGCAGATCGTATCGAGCTCGGCGAAGAGCTTTTTCTTCGGTCCGATCTCCTCGACGATCGCCTCGATCACCAGATCGCGGTCCTTGAACTCGGCGAGCGACGTCGTGCCGCGGAGACGGCCGCGCGCCGCTTTGGCGTCCTCTTCGGTCGTGCGCGCGCTCTTCACGAGCCGGGCGAGCGATCCGTCGACCCGCTGGAAGCCCTTGTCCACGAGCGACTGGTCGACTTCGCGGACGAGCGTATCCAACCCTGCCTGCGCGCAGACCTGCGCGATGCCTGAACCCATTTGACCGAAGCCGATGACACCGACGCGCTGGATAGCCATTCGCTTGCGACCTCCTCCCAGACCGCGGCAGCATACGGCGCGCTAGCGGCCTAACATTTCAACGTGGCTCCCCTCACGTCAGCAGGCCGTGTCGTGCTGCGCGGTCCGGGCGATGCGGATATCGCGTTCACCGTCAACGGAGCGGGGGTGAAGGTCCGAGCAGCGCCCCGGCGGACGCTCCTCGACACGCTGCGTGAAACCCTCGCGCTCACCGGGACAAAAAAGGTCTGTGACGAGGGAACGTGTGGCGCTTGCACCGTCCTCGTCGACGGTCGCCCCGTCTACTCGTGCATGACCCTCGCGATCACGTGCGAGGGAAAGTCCGTCGAGACGATCGAGGGGATCGCGAAGGATGGCGAGCTGCACCCGGTCCAACGCGCGTTCATCGACGCGGACGCCTTTCAGTGCGGCTTCTGCACGCCGGGACAGATCATGTCGATCGTCGCGCTGCTCCGCGAAAACGGCTCGCCGACTGAGGACGACGTCCGCCGCGCCGTCGCGGGCAACCTCTGCCGCTGCGGCGCGTACCCGAACATCGTGAAGGCCGGCGTCTCCGCCGGGAAGCGCCGCTGATGCCGCGCGTCGTCAAGAGCCGGGAGGAGTTCGAGGGCGAGATCTTCGAGTCGCTCGTCCTCGTCGAGGGAAAAGACCTTCCTGTCGCGCCGGCGGGGACCGAGTTCACCGAGATCGCGCGATCGCGCCGTCGCGTCGACGGCCAGCAACGCGTCACCGGCCGCGCTCGGTATACGCAGGATGTCTACCTCCCGGGCATGCTCCACGTTCGCGTACTCCGGAGCCCGTATCCCAGGGCGCGCGTGCGCCGGATCGATGCGAAGAAGGCCGAGGCACTGCCTGGCGTTCGCGGCGTGCTGCACCGCTTCAACGCGCCGAAGGCCGCGTTCCGCGGCGAGGAGACGATCTTCCGCGAGGAGGTGCGCTTCGTCGGTGACGAGGTAGCGGCGGTCGCGGCGGACGACGAGCAGACCGCGGTGGAGGCGCTGCGCCTCATCGAGGTCGATTACGAGCTTCTCCCGCACGTCGTCGATCTGGAGGAGGCGATCGGCGACATGGCGCCGCGCCTCGACACGGACGGCAACGTCGCTGAGGCCGCGACTCACAAGCGTGGCGACGCGAAGCGCGGCCTCAAGGAGGCGGACTTCGTCGTCGACGCGACGTATCGCACGTCGACGCAGCTGCACAACTCGCTCGAGACCCACGGCGCGGTCGCGACGTGGGACGGCGAACAGCTGACGGTCTACGAGTCGACGCAGCACGTCTTCGGCGTGCGGCAGGGGCTTCGGGCCGCGTTGAAGCTGCCCTTCTCCAAGATCCGCGTGCTCTGCGACTACATGGGTGGGGGCTTCGGGTCAAAAGGCGGCGTGGGTAAGTACTCGATCATCGCTTCGCTTTTCACGATGCAGCTCGGGCGTCCGGCCCGGTGCGTCCTGACTCGGGAAGAAGAAAACATCGCGGCCGGTAATCGCTCGGCGACGCTGCAGCAGATGCGCATCGGCGGCAAGGGCGGTCGCATCACGGCTCTCGAGCACACCTCGTGGGCCAACGTCGGCCAGGGCAAATGGGTCGCCAATCCGACCGGCCCGACCAACACGCTGTACGACATCGCGAACCTGTCGTCGAAGTCGTACAAGGTCGTCACCAACGCCGGCTCGCTCTCGGCCTTCCGAGCGCCGGGTTACGTCGAGGGCACCTTCGCGCTCGAGTCTGCGATCGACGAGCTCGCCGAGAAGATGGGCGTCGATCCGCTGACGCTCCGGCGCAAGCACGCCGCGTCGCCGAAGGACCCGATGGTGGGGAAGCGCTACTCCGACAAACATCTGATCGAGTGCTACCGCATCGGCGCCGCGGAGATCGGCTGGCAGCGGCGCCGCGCGGGCGGGGTCCGAGGCTCGGCGCCGCATCGCCGGCGAGGAATCGGCATGGCCACGCAGATCTGGGGCGGAGGCGGCGGTCCGCCCGCGTATGCGACGGTGCACGTGAACTCCGACGGCACCGTTGTGCTGACGACCGGCAGCCAGGACATCGGTACCGGGACGCGCACGGTCCTCGCGCAGATCTGCGCGGACGAGCTCGGGGTCGAGCTCGAGGACGTGCATGTCCGGCTCGGCGACACCGACAACCCCTACGGCCCGATATCGGCGGGATCGCTGACGACCGCCTCAGTCGGACCCGCGGTGCGCCTCGCTGCGCGCGACGCGCGCGAGCAGCTGCTCGGGGCTGCGGCCGGCGTTCTTGAAACTCCGGTGGCCGAGCTGCGCCTCGAGTCCGGCATCGTCGTGACCAAGGGTGCGCGCACGCCGCTGGCGGAGATCCTGGGGAAGGTCGACAACAACACCGTGATCGGCAAGGGCGGTCGCCATCCGAACAGTCCAGACCTTTCGCTCCGCACCTTCGGCGCCCACTTCGCCGATGTCGAAGTCGACGTGCAGACCGGCGAGATCACGGTCGAGCACATCGTTGCCGTTCACGACATCGGGCGCGTCATCAACCCCACGACCGCGCGGTCGCAGGTCGAGGGCGGCGTGCTGCAGGCGCTCGGGTTCGCGCTGTCGGAAGAGCGCTTTGTCGATCGCGCCACCGGACGCGTGATGAACGCCAACCTCGAGAACTACAAGGTGCCAACGGTGAGAGACGTCCCCGCCAGGATCACGGTCAAGTTCGTGGATCGCCCGGATCGCAGGGCGAACAACCTCGGAGTCAAAGGTCTCGGCGAACCGCCGATCATCCCCACTGCCGCGGCCATTGCGAACGCCGTCGCGAACGCCACTGGAGCCCGCGTAAGACACGCGCCACTCACTCGCGCGCGCGTGCTCGAAGCGCTGGCCATCGCGGGGGCGCGGTCTTGAACGCGTTCTCCTACGCCCGGCCGCGTGCGCTCGCCGAGGCGCTCCGCATGCTGCGCAACGGCGCGATGGCGCTCGCCGGCGGGACCGATCTCATCGGCCTGATGAAAGACGGGCTCGCGCGGCCCGACGCGCTCGTCGACCTGACCGGCATCGAAGGCCTGCGCGGCTGGTCTCACCCGAAGGGCCGCGGTCTTCGGATCGGCGCGCTCACCTCCCTCGTCGAGCTCGAGACGAGCGACGCTCTCGCGAAGACGATGCCGATCCTTCGCGAGTCGCTGCGTGAGGCGGCCACGGTTCAGCTGCGCACCATGGGAACGATCGGCGGGAATCTCCTGCAGCGGAACCGGTGCTGGTATTTCCGCGACGAAGGCACGGTCTGCTGGCTCAAGGGCGGGAACCGCTGTTTCGCGATCGACGGCGAGAATCGCTATCACGCGATCATCGGCGCGCAGGACTGCGTCATCGTTTCGCCGTCCGACCTCGTACCGGCGCTGCTGGCGTACGACGCCGAGATCGCCGTGACGAGCTCGCGCGGCACGCGGCAGATGAAGCTCGGCGACCTCTTCGTCACGCCGCGTGGCCGCGACCGCCGTGAGCATGCTCTGCGCGCCGGCGAGCTCATAACCGAGGTGCGCGTGCCGGAGGCCGCGCTCGGGCGGCGAGGCACGTACCTCAAGGCGATGGACCGCAAAGCCTGGAGCTTCGCGCTCGTCTCCGTCGCGGCGGCGGCGAAGCTCGAACGGGGCGTGGCCCGGGACGTCCGCCTGATCCTGGGCGGCGTCGCCCCCGTTCCCTGGCGTGTGATCGCCGCCGAGAAGGGCCTCGAGGGAACGGCGCTCGACGACGCGTCCTGCGCCGACGCGGCCGACCGGCTGCTTGCAGGCGCGACCCCGCTTCGCGACAACGGGTACAAGGTGACCCTGGCGCGCGAGCTGGTGCGACGGGCGCTACGCTCGCTCGTGGCGTGAACGCCACCGTTGTCGAGCGCGACCTTGTCGAAGCGATCGAGTCGACTCTCTTTATCTACCCCTCGGTGCCCGGCCTCTTACAGGACCTCGGCATCCCGGGACTCCGCGGCCGGATCACGAAGCTCTCACATCCGCTCGCCAACCTCTGCGGAGACGCACGATTCTCCCAACGCGAGGCCGACTCCATGATCGAAAAAGTCCGCCACCGCTACGGCGACCTCGCCTTCGGCTGGCTGACCGGACCCTCGACGCGACCCATCGATCTTCCTGCTCGTCTCGAAGCGGCGGGTCTGCAGCACGTCGACAGCATCGCCGGGATGGCGCTCACGGACCTCGCCGTGCCGATCGACGTGAACCCGAAAGCCCGGGTGCGCGAAGTGACGTGGCAGGACGCGATCGCGAACAGCGACGTAATGGCCCGCGCCTACGGCATGCCGACGGAGGTGATGCGCCTGTTCAACGAGATCGCGGCGATGTCCGCCGATCGCGTGAAGTCGCGCCCGTACGTGGCCTCGCTCGATGACGACACGATCGTCGCGTGGGCCTGGCTCATCTATCTGCCCGACTCGCCCACCGTCTTACTGGGCGGTGCTGCGACGCTCGAGGAGTATCGCGGTCACGGGCTCTATAGCGCGCTCGTCGGCCGGCGGCTCGCCGACGCCCGCGCCGACGGGCGTACCGCCGCGATCATCCAGGGCGATCGGCGCACATCGGCACCGATCTGCGCGAAGCTCGGTTTTCGAGAGATCTGCGCGTTGGAGATCTTCGCCTCGGCCCACGACTGATACCCGCCGTTCGCAGCCGCGCCTGTCCGTGCGCTCGTCTGAGGCCGACCCGCGCGCTAACGTCGTCGCGTGGTCGCACGCATCCTCACCGCTTCCGCCCTCGCCGCGTTCTTTGTCATCGTCGTGGTCACCGTCGCGGCTCTGCAGGGGCGCGACATTCCTCGGGCCGGTGTCTTGGCGGGGCAGAGCTCCCAGCCAACGCCAACCGAGGCCGCCACGGCCCGCTCATCGGAGCCCGGGCTCCTGGCGCGTCGCGCCGGCTTGCACGAGGGCTACGACCGGATCACAAGCGTCGACGGTGGCTGGAGCCTCGAGATCCCGACGTCGTGGAACGCGGCGACCGCACCGATGCGGGGTGCGGACATCGCGAGCTTCGACGTTCGAGCGGCGCCGCTCGACGGAAACGCCCCCGCGGCGGATCAGCTGCGCATCCGCGTACAGCTCGTGACCGACTACGACGCCACTCCGCTCGAGACCTTCGGCGCGCGCGGCGTTCCGACCTGGCTGCTCGTTGGCCAGACGCGCACCACGGTGGGCGGGTCGGATGCCGTGCGAACGGTGAAGAACGCATACGTGCCGGCTGGGTCGCCGTTCGACCAGCAGCACGTCGTGTGGGACTTCCGCTCGCCGTATTTTGCGGACCGGATCGTCGCGGTCGACGTGTGGCCGGCGGACAGCGCGCTGGCTGTGCAGGCGGAACGCGCGATCGGGACGTTCGAGCTCTTCGCTCCGCCGCCGGTCGCGACCGCTCCGAAGATCTCGCGGACCGATGCGATGACCCGAGCGGCTGAATACGCGACCGCCTTTGGCACCGCGAGCGGCTCGACCGCGAAGCTCGTGCTGTTCAAGGATTACGACACGGCTCAGATCGCCGACGCGAAACGCAGCGGCGGTCCCTATACCGTCGGCGGCATGAGTGACCCGGATCAACTGGTCTGGATCGTCGTGGTCAGGGGAGACTTCGAACAGCTCGCGGTGAGCAAGCCGCAGGGGCCGCCCGGCAGCGGCGCCACATTCGCGCCGCCTCCGAGGCTTGTGTGGCTCACTTTCATCGTGAACGCGATCGAGGGCAGCGTCAGCAACTACGTACCCGGGTCAAGTGGGGACGCGCCTGCCTGGTTCGACGCGCTGGCGGATCGCGCGCCCTGATCTAAGACGGGGCGAGCGATCGCTGAAAGCGCGCGAGCTCGTATTCGTCTGTCGCAAGGTCGTCGTCGAACTCATCGGGAAATGAAGATCCGTCGATCAGCGGCGCGAAGTGGGCCGCAATCATGGGCGGGAGCTCCGAAGTGTCGCGAAAGTTCGTCGGGATGTCCGCGAAATACTCGACGATGTTCGCGTGGTCGCCCTGCCGCAGGAACGAAGCCGTGACCCAACCGCGATATCGCGGATAGTTCTTCACGACGGCCCGGCTGTCGGCAACGACCTTGCGCAGCCGCGCGAAGCCGCGGTCCTCATCGGCGCGATACCGCGGGTGATTCCAGCAGATGAAGTGGAAGAGCTCGTGGCACGCCGAGAGCCGCACCTGTCGAAGGCCCTCGTACGTCTCGACGCCTGCCGCCAGCCAGATCTCGTTGCGATCGGGCCAATACCCGCCCCCGCCGCGCGCGTCGTAACGAAAGAACGGACAGCGTGCAGCGAGCGCCCGCACGTCGGCGGGAAATCCCTCGAGCGCGCGAGCGATGAGGAGCGGTCCGGACGTGACGTACAGGTAGGTCTGCGTGCGCCAGAGGTGCTCGCGCAGTCCCGCGAGCTCCTGTGGCCGAAGGGTGCGCTCGGCGAACGCAAGCACGACATGACCCATGGCGTTCGGGACTGCGGCGCGCTTCAGCTCGCGATGCGGCGCGGCCATCGCGCCCGAGTATCAGCCGAGTCGGTCTTTGAGGAGCGCGCGTTCCGCGGGATTTTCGGTGAGCTCGAGGGCCCGTTTGTCCGCGGCGCGCGCGTCCTCGGTACGACCGAGCGCGCGCAGCAGCTCGGCGCGTGTCGCGTGATAGAGGTGGTAACGGTCGAGCTCTTCAGCCAGCGGAAAGAGCTCGACGTACGCCTGTTCCGCGCCGACGACGTGCCAGACGGCGATGGCCCGATTCAGTCTCACGACCGGCGAATCGTTGATCTCCAGGAGCGCGTCATACGACCGCAGGATGTCTGGCCAGCGTGTTGCCTCCCAGCTCTTCGCATCGGCGTGCGCGCCGGCGATGAGCGCCTGCAGCTGGTACGGCCCCGGCCGCCGCATGGTGAGAAACCGGCCGACGACGGAGAAGGTCTCATCGATGCGGCGGCGATCCCACTTCGCGCGGTCCTGATCCTGAAGCAGGATCATTCGGCCGCTCGCGTCGAATCTCGCCTCGGCTCGAGCGAGATGGAAGCGCATGAGCGCGACGAGCCCGAGGACCTCCGCCTCGTCGGGCATGAGTCCGGCGAGCAGCGAGGTGAGCCATTCGGCTTCCTTCGCCAGGTCGCGATCGCTCGCGCCCCGTTGCCCCGTGGCGAGATAGCCCTCGTTGAACATCAGGTAGAGGACCGCGAGGACCTCGTCCAGACGATCGGGAAGCTCCTCGCTGTCGGGCACCCGAAACGGGATCTTCGCGTCGACGATCTTCCGCTTTGCCCGGACCAATCGCTGTGCGACTGTGGCTTCGGGTACGAGGAATGCGCGCGCGATCTCGGGCGTCGTGAGGCCGGCCACCGAGCGGAGCGTCAGCGCCACCTGTGCCTCACGCGCGAGCGCGGGATGGCAGCACGTGAAGATCAGCTCGAGACGCTCGTCCGGCAATGCCGTGCTCGCGGTCGCCACCGTCGGCTCCTCCAGCTCCGCGATCTTCTCCTGGTACCGCTTCTCGCGCCGAAGACGGTCGATGCCTTTACGACGCGCCGTGGTCATGAGCCACGCGCCGGGGTTGTTCGGAATGCCTTCGCGGGGCCAGTGCTCGAGCGCGGAAACGAGCGCGTCCTGGACGCACTCCTCGGCGAGGTCGAAGTTGCCGAGGCGCTTCGTAAGGCCCGCGGTGAGCCGGCCGGCCTCGTCGTGGAAGACCGCGGCCACCGCGTCGCTCGTGATCTCGGCGTTCAGTGCACGACGATGGGACGGACTTCGACGCCGCCTGGGAAAGCCTTTGCGATGCGGATCGCCTCGTCGAGATCGGGGACCTCGATCATGGCAAACCCGCCGACGTGTTCCTTCGATTCGATAAACGGTCCGTCGGACACCCGCATTGTCCCGTTCACGCGGCGCACCGTCATCGCTGTCCGCTTCGGCTGCAGCTCCACACCGCCCTTGAGGACGCCCTTTCGTTCGAGATCCTGCGACCAGCGCGTCACCTCCGCGTACACCGCGTCGACCTCGCCCTTCGACCGGTCGCGGAAGGACTCGTCGTTCACGAACATCAACACATACGTCGCCATCTCTGTCCCCTAACCTTCGCGGATCGGCCGGATCTCGACGCCGTATCCCGGCCACGTCTTCGCGACACTGACGGCTTCGTCCTTGCTCGGCAGCTCGAGGACGGTGAAGCCGCCGACAGATTCCTTCGACTCGATGAACGGGCCGTCGAGGACGACTCGCTTATCGTCGCGCGTGCGGATCGTGGTCGCCGTCCGGGTCGGCTGCAGCTCCGCGCCGCCGTCGACGATGCGGTCGCCGTTCGTCTCGAACCATTTGAAGATGTCGGCGTAGACCTTCTGTTGCTCGGGCGTCGGTGACCCCTGGTAATCCACGCCGTCGTCTATGAAAAGGAATGCGTACTTCGCCATCTGCGGCCTCCCTTTGCGTTCTCGTGGGTACGACGAACGGCTTCCCCCAGGATCGACACCCACAAGAGGCTAGCGCCGTGACGGTGGCCAACCCCCCAGCGGAACCTCCGTCTTGCCGCGCTCCAGAGCGAGCAAGCGGCGCTTCGCGACGAGCCCACCCGCGTAGCCACCCAGGGTGCCGTCTGTCGCAACGATGCGGTGGCAGGGGACCACGATGGGGATCGGGTTCGCGCCGAGTGCCGCTCCGGCCGCGCGCGACGCCTGCTCGTTTCCGGCCTGACGCGCGACGACCTTGTACGTCGTGAGCTCGCCATACGGAACGCGTGCCGTCGCGGCGAGGATGCGCTGCTGGAACGGCGTGAGGCTGGCGAGGTCCACCTGCACGTCGAACGAGCGGCGCCGGCCGGCGAAGTACTGATCGAGCTCGACGAGCACACGGTCGCAGGCGCGCCGGTCCGGAAGGACCCCGGGTCCGTACGCGTGCGTGATCCGCGCGAGCTCGCGCGCATCCGGCGTCGCGCCGTAGTGAATGTTCACAACACCGCGCGGGCCGACCGCGATCCAGAGCGGACCGAGCGGCGAATCCATGACGTCGTATCCGACCGTGACGAGCCCTTCGCGCTTCGCGCGCGCCAGCAGATGCTCGCGGGCCTCGTCGACAAGTGGTGCGAGCGCGTTCATCGCACGGCCTCCTTCAATTTCTTCATCGCTTCGGCGACGCGCGAGCGCGCCGCCTCCTGGGTGCACCCGAGCGTGTCCGCGACTTCCGCGTACGAGCGACCCTCCACCTTGCGCAGGACGAACGCCGCACGCTGTCCGGTCGGCAGCGCCCGCACCGCGGTCGCGAGGTCCGAAAGCGTCACGCCATCGCGTTCGGGCGCCGCGAGCCGCAGGTCTTCGAGCGGGACGACCCGGCGCGCGCGGCGCACCTGATCGATCGCCTTGTTTGTGGCGATTTTGTAGAGCCATGCCCGCTCGTTGCCCGCCCGTGGTGGCGGCCATCCACGGAACGCCGCGAGAAAGGTCTCCTGATAGAGGTCGTCGGCATCCGCCCGGCTCCCTGTCAGACGCAGCGCGTACGCGAAGATCTCGCGCTCGTGGCGCTCCAAAAGTTCGCCAAATGTCACCGCTCCGATCTCACGACGATAGAACGGCCAAGCGCGGGCGGATGTGAGGTGCCTCCGTGTCGGAGGACACGTCGAGGCGGTGGCTCAAGCGACGGACGATTGGTGGGCTGGGCGGAAGGCTTGTGCGGGTGAGGATGATGTGTACGCGCGTCGTTGAGGGGAAGGGGCGGCTCGAGTCGTGACCTCCGTTCATTGCTATTTCTGCGGTGCAGCGCAACCCGGCCCCGGTAGGTCGGCGTGCGCGGTGTGCGGTCGCACGCTCCAGATGCCGCCGCCGCTCTTGACGCTGGGTCGTGCGTACCTGCTGAACCGTCTCGATGGCCTGATCGGTGCGGGTGCGCTGGACGAGGCTTCCGCCGACCGCATCCGCGCGATCGTCACGACGGAGCTCGGGGCCGCCGCGGTCCGACCCGCGACCACGGCGATCCCGGGGGAGCGCCCGGCGTCGGCTGCCAATGCGTCGGCCGCTCCCGCGCCGGCGACGCCAAAGCGAATCGTCGTGCCACCGACGCCGGCTGGGCCCTCGTTCGTCGAGACGTTCTTCACCCCGGAGCGGGCACCGAGCCTGCTCCTCTATCTCGGTGCGTTCCTCGTGGTCGTCGCCGCTCTCATCTTCGTCAACGTCTCGGGACAGCAGATCTCGGACTCCGTCCGGCTCGCGCTCATGATCGTCGGAACGCTCGGGTTCCTGTGCGGTGGTCTGGTGTGCCACCGCATCCCACGAGTCGAGGAGGCGGGACGGACCTTCCTCATCGTCGGTGCGCTCCTCGTGCCGCTCGACTTCGGCGCGTACTACGCCCTCGTCGCCCACGTCTCACCGTTCACGTCGCCCGCGATGTGGGTGCTCGGTTCGCTCGCCGCCGCCGGTCTCTACGGGGCTCTCGCCGTCACGGCGTACGGCCGCGCCTACTCGTACTTCTTCTTCATCGCGTCACTGAGCGCGCTCGCCGGCATCGCGGTCCTCCTCGACGTGCCCTCCACGTGGCTCTTCGTTCTCCTCGCGGCCTACCCGCTCGCGATCCAGGCCGCCCTGCGCGTCGGAAAGACCCGAACGCTTCGGCTGGTCGGCCCCCTCGATCTGCCTTGTCGGTTCCTCCTTCCAGCGAGCGTCGTGCTGGGTACCGCGACCACCGTGATCGCCAATGTGTTCAACCCTCTCTCATTCGTCGAGCGCCTTGCGGTTCCCGCGCTCGCCATCCTCGGGACCGCTTACTACGCCGCCCGCACCGATCGCGACCACGCGCGTGAACGCTGGATCGCAGCGGCGGGCCCGGCTGCGACGGTCTTCGGTCTGCTCTTCTCCGCGAACGTCCCCGCGCAGACGTACGGGTTCGTCTCCGGCCTCCTCGCCATCGGCTACACCCTTGTCCGCGAGGTGGGCGATCTCGCGGGCGCCCCCTCGCCGTTCCCGACGTGGGCCCGAGCCCGTGCACGGAACCTCGCTTACCTCTTGATCGCCGGCGCGGCGCTGCCGCTCGCGGCGTACTGGCGCGCGCCCTTCGTCGGCGCCGCGACCTATCTCGGGATAGCCGCGCTTCTGGGCCTGCTCGCCGTGTGGCGCGCATGGCCGCCGGCACGAGATGACAAAGAGGCCCCGGAGCTGAACGCCCTCGTCCTCGTCAGCGCGGGTGCCCTTCACGTCGGGGTCGCGTACCTTCTCGTCGCGACGGGCTTCGCGCGTGCGGGCGTAGCGGTCTTCAGCGGCATCGAGCCGCGAGCCCTGGCTCTCGGGTTCACGCCGCTCGCCGCGGCGCTCGGTCTCCTCGCGACGCTGGCGCGAAGGCGCTTGCCGCTGCTCGCCGATGTCAGTTCGGTCGCGGGCCTCGCGAGCGCGGTCCTCGCGATCACCGCCGCGTTCAGCGATCCGCCGCTCGCGACCGTGCTGGCCGCCGCAGCTACCGCCGCCGCCGTTCTAACGGCGATCGACACGCGCAACCCGCTGCGCCTCTGGATCGCCGCGGCATTCGCGGCCGTCGCCGCCGTGTCGCTGGGACGCTGGCTGCAGCCATCGGAGGAGCTTCGCCCCGTTGCCCTTGCGGTTGCCGCCGTGCTCCTGTTCGTTCCGGCGTACCTCCCGCGATTCCGCGCGAGCGACTTCGCCCGGGTCACGCGTGAGATCGCCATCGCCACCGGCCTCGCCGGAGTCGGAGTCGGACTTGGGTTCGCGCTCGCGCATCGGCTGAGCGCAGCGGTGTGGGACACGCCGGTCTGGCTCGCGACGTCGCCGGTCTTCGTGGTGTTCGGGACGATCGCACTCGTCGAAGCGCTTCACCGACGCTCCGAGCGAGTCGCGTTGCTCGCGACGGTCTCCTACCTCGCGAGCGTTCTGATCGTCGTCGCGCGGCTGCACCCAGCAGCGATCGAGGCGTTCACGATCCCGGCGGCGATCTATCTCGCGCTCGCGGCATGGGGCGTCGCTCGCTTCGGATCGCCGGCGCTTCGGGCGGATCTCTACATCCCGGCGCAGATCGCCGCCGCGGTCGCGCTTCTCGGTCCCACATACATACGGAGCTGGGAACCGGACGCGGTGACCAGAACGCTCGTGCTCCTCGCGGAGAGCGTGATCCTCCTGCGGTTTGCCAGCGCCCGTGGGCTGCGCGAGCTCGGCGCGATCTCGATCGCGACACTCGGTCTCGTCGTCATACGTGCCGCGGCGGCGCCGCTCGCACTCGAGTCCTCGACCGCGGCCTTCGGTCTTGTCACGATCGCACTCCTCCTTGCGGTCCCGCGCATCTCCTGGCGGTTGCCGAACGAGCTGCGCGAGGCCGCCGAAGTCGTCGGCGTACTGCTCGTGCTCGCTCCTCCGCTGGTACGCGCGACGGCGTTCGGCGACGACGCCCTGACCCACGGCGCCACCGTGCTGGCGGGCGGCGTGGCCATCGTTGGGCTCGGCCTGTGGTCGGGTCGGCGCGCGTTTGTGGCATCCGGCGCGGCGATGCTCGGAGCGATGGGGGTGCTCGCTCTTCGCGATGCGACGCGAGCCGAGCCGTACGTCGCGGCGACCGGCGTCGGGATCCTCGCTCTCGTCCTCGCCATCCCGCGCTACCTGCAGCGCCGCCTGCCGCGTGAGTACGAGATGGCACTCGAGATCCTTGCGGTGGGCCTCGTCGTCTCGAGCGGGATCGAGCGGACGCTGACCGCGCCGGCGAACACGGGCGGCGGGCACGCGGCCCGTGTACTCGCGGAGAGCGTCGCGCTCCTCGCGTTCGGGCTCGCGTCATCACGCCGCGCGCTCGCCAGCGCCGGCCTCGGCGCCGTCGCTCTGGGAGCCGTCTGGATCATGGGTGACCCCGTCGCGCGGCAGTTTCACGGCATCGCGGCGGGCGCCGCGCTGATAGCGATCGCGCTCGCTGCGATCCGCTACGCCCCGAACGTGCTTGCGGAGCGTGCGCTCGTCGGCGCGGAGCTTCTCGGCGCCGCGCTCTTTGTGATGCCACCGCTCCTTGCGAGCTGGAACGAGCCGTTCATGCCTGGAACTCTGATCGTTTTCATGCAGATCGCGCTCCTCGTCGGGGTCGGCGTGGTGTTGCGGCGACGATGGCTTGTCGCAGGCGCGCTGGCCGCGCTGGGCCTGGAGACGCTTCGGGCGAGCATCGACGTGGTGAATCGCCTCCCGAATTGGGCCCTGTTTGGGGGAAGCGGAGCGATCCTTCTGACCGCCGGATTCGTCCTTCTCATCAAGCGGGAGGCATGGAACGCGTGGTCGCGTCGTGCCTACCAGTGGTGGTCAGGTCTCTAGCAGGGCTGCGTGGCACGCGCCCTGCGCGTCAGTCCTTCATGGATAAAGCCAAGAAGCTCGAGCAGGAGCGCGACGACGAGCAGAGCGAGGGTCTCACCGAGAAACGTCGAGGCAGTCCACCCGCCGCGAGCGATCGTCCCGAAGGTACGCCGCCGCATCCGCAGGACGTGAACGAGATCAGCGAACCGGGCTAGCGGCGCAGCTCGAAGATGATCTCTCCGTCCACCACCTGGCCCGTTCGCACGAAGCCCAGTTTGTCGTGGACCCGGAGGGATGGGGCGTTGTTCGGGGTCGTCGATGAAATGAATCGGCTGATGCCGCGCTCTGTCGCGGCCCAATTCATCAGAGCGCGGGCCGTCTCGGTCGCGTAGCCCTTCTTCCGCTGATGCGCGAACACCGTCCATCCGAGCTCGACCGCGTTCGGCGTCGCGGTGTCGTTCACGCCGGGCGGTCCGTGGAAGTTGACGTAGCCGACCATCACACCGCTCTCGCGCAGCACGATCGCCCGCAGCGACCACGGCGCCCATGACGGATCGTTCGCGATCTGCTCGCGCCGGTAGCGGACGAGCTTGAGCGCGCCGGAGTTCGGATAGTCGGCGGGTATGCGGTAGCCGGCAAGCTGCGCGGCGGCGGCGCGGTCACCCGCGATGAGAGCATCGAGGAGCGGGACCGGCATCAGGATGAGGTCGAGACGTTCGCTGCGGATGACCCCGTGCGCGCTCGCCGCCTGAGCTACTCCCGTTTCGTTACGCCGATCGTCCGCTCGAAGAGCTCGTCCGAAAGGCGGAGCGACCGACCGGAGCCGCCGTAGCGCTCGAGCGAGAGCTCGGCAAGAACCGAAAGCGCGATCTCGGCCGGCGTTCGGCCGCCGAGATCCAGCCCCACCGGCGCATGCACCGCGCGAATCCGGTCCTCCGGAATGCCCTCGCCACGGAGCATCTGCGCGATGAGGATCGTCTTGCGCTTGCTGCCGAGCAGGCCCACGTACCGCGCATCGGTCTTGACGGCCGCGCGGAGGCAATGCGAGTCCAGCTTGTGGCCGCGCGTCGCGATGATCACGAACGAGTTCCACCCGATCGGCATCGCCTCGATCGCCTTGGCCATGTCCATGTTCACGACCTCGCTCGCGCCGGGGAACCGTTCGCGGTTCGCGAACTCCGGACGGTCGTCGATCACCGTCACGTCGTAGTCCAGCTGGACGCCGAGCTTTGCGATCGCGAGACCGACATGCCCGCCTCCGGCGATCACAAGCCGCGGCCGCGACATCACCGGTTCCACGAGGAGCTCCGTCTCCTCGTCGAGCACGATGGAACGTGCGGTTCCCTGGCGGAGTGCTTCGATCGCCACGGCGCGTGCACGCGCGTCGAGGGCGTTGTCGCCCAGCGTTCCGCCGCCTTTCGCGTCCGTCTCCACGAAGAGCTTGCCTGCGGCGATCACGTCTTTCCCACGCTTCCGCATCAGCGTCGCGACAGCGACAGGCTTGCCGCCGGCTGACGCTGCGAGCACATCACCGAGAAGATCGCGTCCGGCAAAGCGGAGCACCCGCTCTCCCGGCTCGATGGAGATCCACATGGTTCCGCCGCAGACGAGACCCGTATCCCAGGCGAGGTCTTCGGTCAGCTCGTACTCGCGCAGCGACGGTTCGCCGCTCTCGATGACGTGTTTCGCTTCGACGAACGCGTCGCCCTCGACGCATCCGCCGCCGAGCGTGCCGACGAGCCGTCCGAGGTCGTCCACGAGGAGCTTCGCGCCGACCACCTGAGGAGTGCTGCCGCTCGTGCGTACCACGGTCGCGACCGCGAACCGCCGCCCCTCGCGCTCGAGCTCCGCCATCCGAGCGAAGATTTCCCGCATGGAATCAGTATCCGCCTTCCGCTTGAATGCTCAGGAAATGCGCCCTATCGGCGTTGCGGGCGCCAGACCGAGGGTCTCGCGTGCTCGCGGGTCCCTCCGGCGACCACGCAGGGTCGCCGGCCCCCACTCGCCCGCGAGAACCCTCGGCCTGGCGACTCTTCCGCGCGTGCCTGGCTGAGTCCATCGTCGCGGCGGCTATCTGCCCTTGCTCTCTAAGTCCTCTTGTCGATCGATGTCTCTGATGATTCCCGGGTCGTTGACGTCAACGTCCACACGCATGTCAGTGTGCGCGTGAATCACGTCATGGAGCGTCGCGCGTGGGTCGGCCGCGCGGATCTCGTCGCGCAGGGACGCGGGCAGCGCGACGGGATGACCGCGCTTTCCGCGGTAGCGCGGCGAGACGATCGACGGCTTGCGCTCGTACGCCGCGATGACCGCGCGGACCGTGTCGGGCGAAACGAACGGCATGTCTCCGGGCAGCACCAGGATGGCGTCGCCCTGCGCTTGCGCCACCCCTTCCTGTATCGAGCTGAACATTCCGCGTGAGGGATCGGGATTCTCGATCGGGCGGACGCGCGGGTCGAGCATCGCGTTGACGTCGCGCTCGAGCTCGGCGCGCGCGTCGCGGCCCACCACGACGATCACCTCAGCCGCCCCGCCCTCGAGGAGCGCGCGGATGGTGTGATCGAGGAGCGGCTCGCCATCGATCGGGGTGAGCAGCTTCTTTCCACCGAAACGCTCGGCCGACCCCGCCGCTGTGACGACGGCGACGGCCCGCACGGCTAGGCCGGACGCAGCGCACGGAGCGCGCGCTCCGTGAACACGAGGGCCGCGCGCTTCCGCTGCGAGATCGTTCCGGACGTGTTGTCCATCGGGCGAGCCGCCTTGTGGACCGCCTCCGCAGCGAGCGCGATGGTCACGTCGTCGAGGCTCGTCCCAACCAGCGGCCGTGCGGCGTCTTCGACGAGCTGAGGCCGCGAGCCCAGCGCCGTGATCGCGACCCGCGCCTCGGAGACCCGTGCTCCGTCCCAGCGGACTGCGGCGGCCACCGCGGCGATCGGGAAGTCGAACGACCCGCGATCGCGCATCTTCATATACGTGCTCCGCCAGCCGTCGGCCTCGGGCAACGTGATGTCGGTGAGGACCTCGTCCTGGCGCATCACCATCGGCCGGATGCCATCCTCGCGGTACAGCTCGGAGAGCGCCACGTCGCGGCCGCCCTCGGCGTCTTCGAAGTGCACGGTCGCGCCGAGCACCAGCAGCGCGGGGACGGTGTCGGCGCTCGCGACCGCGAGGCAGCGCGGGCTCGAGGTTGCCACGCGGCATACGACATCGGGATTGGTCTTCATGCAGAAACCTTCGGCGGTGCGCCAGAAGAGCGACTGGTCATACCAGTTGCAGCGCGTGTCGAGGCAGATGTTGCCGCCGATCGTTCCCATGTTGCGAAGCTGCGGCGTGCTCACGACCTCCGCGGCTTCGGCGAGCGCCGTCGAGCGCTCGCGAATGCCGAGATCCTGCGCGATCGCCGTGAGCGTCGTTCCGGCGCTGATGTCGAGATGGCCGTTGCGCTGAATGCCTGAAGCGTCACGCACCCGCCCGAGAGAGATCAGGACCTCGGGCGTGAACTGCCGCCGTTTCATGTTTGGGAAGAGATCGGTGCCGCCCGCGACGAGCATCACTCGAAGCGTCGGCGTGCCCCGCGACCGATCGAGCGCGCCCGCACCGTTCTCGGCGAGGAGCTGCGCCGCCTCCCCATACGAGCGCGGCTCGAGCAGACGGAAGCGCGGCAGGCGCAGCACTAGTTCGCCGGCCGCTTGCGCTCGCGCGCGTCGGTCGACGCAGTCAGCCGGCGGAGCGCGCGTTTGGGGTCGGCCTTGCCCGTGTCGAGCCCGTCGGGCCCGATCCGCGTCTTCTGCTCGCCTCGTCGATCGCGCTTTCCGAGCGCGTTCAGCACCTTCTCCGCCGTGATGGGGGTCTCGTCGAAGCGCACGCCGATCGCGTTGTAGACCGCGTTCGCGATCGCGGGGATCACCGGGTTCAGCGGGCCTTCGCCGGCCTCCTTCGCTCCGTAGGGGCCCTCCGCGTCGACGCTCTCCACCACGATCGCCTCCAGGACCGGCGTGTCGAGCGAGGTTGGGATCTTGTAATCGAGCAGCGACGGTTTCTTGTGCAGGCCGCCGCGGAAGATCTGCTCCTCGCCGATGATCTCGCCGTAACCCATGTACGCCGAACCCTCGACCTGGCCCTCCACGTTCGCGGGATTCAGCGCGCGGCCGCAGTCGTGCGCCGTCGTCACCTTGTCGACGGTGACCACGCCGGTGTCCAAGTCGACGGTGACCTCGGCGACCGCGGCCTGGTAGGAATACGCGGGTGTCGGCCCCACGCCGGCGCCCTTGAAGGAACCGCCGATGCCCTTGGGCGGCTTGTAGCTACCAGCCGCCACGAGCGTCCCATGTTTGGATTCAGCGATGACCGCGGCATCCGCGAACGCGATGAACTTCGCCGGATCGTCGCGGTCGTAGATGCGGCCGTACGCCGAGAGCAGACGATCCGCGGGGACCTCGAGCCTCTCCGCAGCGGCCGCGACGAGCAGCGCGCGGAGCTTCATCGCCGCGTCGCGCACCGCGTTGCCGGCCATGAACGTGACGCGGCTCGAGTAGCTCCCGAGGTCGACCGGCGCGAGCGACGTGTCGCCCGACACCACGTGCACGTCCGCCGGCATGATGCCGAGCGCCTCCGCCGCGACCGACGCGAGCATGTTGTCCGAGCCCTGCCCGATCTCCGATGTCCCGCACATGACGGTGACGCCACCGCCGCGATCGATCCGTATCTCGGCCCCGGAGTGGGGCATCTCGTTCCAGTAGATCGGGAGTCCCGCGCCCGAGATGTACGCGCTCCCGGCGAGGCCGATGCCCCTGCCGCGGCCGAGCTGCCCTCGTCGCTCCGAGTAGCGCGTCGATCTTTGCAGTGCGTCCAGGCATTCGCCGAGGCCCATCGAGGTGATGCGGAGATCGTTGATCGTGCGGCTGTTCGCCGGCTGCAGGATCCTCTTTCGATACTCCAGCGGGTCGAGATCGAGATCCTCAGCGATCTTGTCGATCTGGCACTCGAAGCCGTAGCGCGGCTGCGTCGTGCCATGCCCACGCTTCGGACCGCATGGAGGCTTGTTCGTGTAGACGCGGACGCCGTCGAATTTATACGCGGGGATGCGATAGGTGACGGTCAGAAGCGCGCCGGTGTAGTAGGTGGTCGCGATCCCATAGGACGCGTACGCACCGCCGTCGAGCCAGCTCTGGTAATGAACGGCCGTGATCTCGCCGTCATTTTTCACCCCGGTGCGGATGCGCATCTTCACCGGGTGGCGGCCGCGGTGCGCGTAGAAGACCTCCTCGCGATCGAGTGTGATCTTCACCGGACGCCGCGTGCGCATCGAAAGGAGCGCGGCCGCGAACTCGTGACCGAAGGGATCGCTCTTGCCGCCGAAGGCGCCGCCGTTCGGCGTCGCGATCACGCGAATGCGCGAGCGCGGCAGGCCGAGGACCTTCTCGAGCTCGCGGTGCAGGTAGTGGGGGACCTGCGTGGCAGTCCAGAGGGTGAGCTTGTCATCCGCGCCATAGGACGCGACGGCGCTGTGCGACTCGATCGGCGCGTGCGTGTTGCCCTCGAAGAAGAACCAGTCGTCGCGCACATGGTCCGCGGCGGCGAAACCGCCTTCGAGGTCGCCGAACGAGAGATGGACCTCCTTAAAGACGTTGGCGCGCTTGGCTTCGTCATGGATCTTCACGTCCTCGCGCGCGAGGGCCTCCTCGATCGTGAAGATCGGCTCGAGATCCTCGTAGTCGACCTGGATGAGCGACAGCGCATCGAACGCCGTGTCCTCGTCGAGAGCGGCGACGGCCGCGACGGGCTCACCGACGTACCGAACGCGATCAACGGCGAGTGCCGTCTCGTCCTGCGTCGACGGCATGATCCCCATCTTCTCGGGCATGTCCGCTCCGGTTACGACCGCGACGACGCCGGGGTGCGCGAGCGCGCGGCTCGTGTCCACACGGCGGATGCGCGCGTGGGGGCGCGTCGACCGCAGGACGCGCCCGAAGAGCATGCGCGGTAGGAAGAGATCGTCCGCATAGCGTGCCTGCCCGGTCAGGTGCGCCCACGAGTTGACCTTCGGCAGGCGCCGACCGATGACGCTGAACTCGCTCATGCTCGGCCCGCGGCTTTCTCTATGGCTTCGTAGATGGCGGTGTAGCCCGTGCAGCGGCAGAGGTTGCCGCTTATCGCGGAAGCGATCTGCGCGCGCGTCGGGCGGGCCGTCGTATCGAGGAGCGCCTTGGCCGTCATGAGCATTCCGGGAGTGCAGTAGCCGCACTGCGCCGCGCCCTCTTCGGCGAACGCGATCTGGAGCGGGTGGAGGGATTCCGTCGCCAGGCCCTCAACCGTCGTGACGTCGGCATCGCCGACGAGCGCGGGAAGCGTCAGGCACGCGAGGACCGGAACACCGTCGACGAGCACGGTGCAAGCGCCGCACTCCCCGAGCTCGCATCCGTGCTTCGTACCGGTGAGACCGAGCTCCTCACGAAGGACCTCGAGAAGCGTGTGGTGCGGATCCGCCGCGATCGTTCGCGCCTCGCCGTTCACGCGAAGGGTGAGGAGCTGTTTGGTCACGCCGCCTCCGCGCCGATGCGCTGCGAGACCGCGTGGGCCGCGGAGACGCACCGCTCGCCGATGCGGCGCAGCGTCCGAAGATCGACGCGCTCCTTGAATCCGACGACCATCACGACGGCCACACGTCGATCCCGCGCATCGACAATCGGCGCCGCGACCGCGCGCACTCCCGCGAAAAGCTCCTGGTCGTCGTAGCCGACCTCCGCGCGCCCCGCGAGGACCTTACCGTGCGCGCCCTTGTCGAGCGGTAGCCGGCGCCCGAGTGGCGCCGTCATGTGGAGGTCGGTGGCGGGTTCGGCCCGCGCGGCGATTTCGAGCTTGCCGTCGACCACGATGCCGAGGATGGCGGTCTCTCCGAAGCTCTCCATCAGCGAAACGAGGTAGGGCTGCGCGAGCGAGCGCAGGTCCGGGGCGGACGCGTTGGCCAGCGTGCGGAGCTCTGGGCCGAGCCGAAAGCGTGTGTCGGGATCGCGCACGACGAAGCCGAATTGGGCGAGGGTGAGGAGCACGTCGCGGAGCGTCCCCTTCGAAACGTCCAAGGCCCGCGCGAGCTCGCTGATCCCCATGGGACGACCGCCCTCGGCGAGCGCGCGGAGGACGCGCGCGGCCTTGTCCACGGCCGGGACCGGACGCACGGCTGCCGTACTCTCTGTCATACGCGTACGGCCGATGGTACATCGGGGCCTACCTCAGGACCGCTGGCCGCCTCCAAGCCCATCAAGGAGGGCACGCATCGTGGCGACCTCCGAGGCGAGTGCCGCGCGTCCCTTGCGCGTCACCGTGACCCACGTCCGCGGGCGCTTGTCCTCGAACGCTTTCGCGATCTGGATGTGACCGGCATCCTCCAGGATGGCGAGGTGCTGCGACAGGTTGCCTGCGGTGACCTCGAGCACCTCCTGTAGATACCCGAAGTCCGCCCGTCGCGACTCCGAGAGCACGGTCAGGATCCCGAGCCGCACGCGCTGGTGGATGGTGTCGTCGAGAGCCGAGCTCGGGTGGGTCACAGGAGCTGCTTCCGACCCACCCGCAGGCTGAAGCCGACCGCGAGGAGGGTGATCCCGTAGAGGCCGAACAAGAGCGCCTTGCTCTGTTGCGAGCTGAGGTCGAATCCGATGATCGCCACGGTGATCGCAAGGAGCGCAAGCGAGATGGCGGCCACCGTCCAGCTCCGCTCGATCCACGCCAGCGCGAGGTAGCCCGCAGCCGCGACGAACGCCGGACCGAAGCGAGCCACGGCCGGGGCCTGGAAGGCGAAGCCGATCTTGCCCGCCGCGTAAGCGAGGATGAGAAGTCCGAGCGTGATCGCAACGTAGGCGAGCGGGCTGCTCTCGATCCCGCTCGACCGGTTGCGCCGGTAGGCGTAGAGAGCGATCGCGGCCGCGCCGAGTGGGCCGGCGAAGACCCAGAAGAGCCCGGTCGGTGACACTGCGGCGCCGGTCAGGGAGAGGGTGACGACGGATAGGCTCGCCAGCAGCACCAAGGCCAGCCACGGTCGTCCCATATCGTCTCGCGCGCGCTTCCTCGCGTATTCCGAGAACGCGAGGCTCTCGCGCGCTTCGTCGGCGTTCATCGGCAGAACCTCCTCCATCAGCGAGGTCAGGTTTGTATCACAGAGCGATCTGTAGCGCAAAGCCTGGCTTGCTCGGCGCTCGCCGTCGGTAGACTCCGCCCACCAAATGAGCGGGCTCGACGCATTCGAAACATGGACGGACGCGGAGCGGCGGCGCGCGCAGTGGGAGCGACTCGCAGCGAGGCTCTCCGAGCTCCGCCGGACAAATCAGTTCTACGGCGCGAAGCTTTCGGACCAGGCGAGACGTCTGGGCGATCTTCCGTTCACCACAAAGACCGAGCTCTCCGAAGACCAGGCCGCGCGGCCGCCGTTCGGCACGAACCTGACGTATCCGATCGAGCGGTACGTTCGACTCCACCAGACCAGCGGAACCACCGGGCGGCCGCTACGCCTTCTCGACA
>DASPWX010000185.1:0-5184 GCA_035637615.1 Bathyarchaeia archaeon
TGAAGACCGCTTGAATTTCTCGTACCGGGACGATCAGCTCCTCGTTCGCGATACGGTCCGCGATTTCGTGCAGTCGCGGATCGTTCCGAACGCCGAAGCCTGGAACGAGAAGGGCGAGTTTCCGCTCGAGATCCTTCCCGAGCTTGCCGCCCTTGGCCTCACCGGACTCGCTGTGCCGCACGAATACGGCGGCGCCGAGCTCGATGTGCTGACGATCGCGCTTGTGATGGAGGAGCTCGGCGCCGGCGACGGCTCCGTCGCGCTCACGATCGCCGCGCACAACTCCCTGTGCATCGGCCACCTGCTCATCGCGGCGAGCGAAGAGCAAAAGTCGCGATGGCTCCCGCCATTGGCCCGCGGAGAACACCTCGGATGCTGGGCGCTCACCGAGCCGTCGTCCGGCTCCGACGCCGTCAGCGCTCAAAGCCGCGTCCGCCGCGAGGGCGACGATTACGTGCTGTCGGGGACGAAGCAATTCATCACCAATGGATCGATCGCCGGATTCGCCGTCATCCTCGCCGGTGCCGGCGAGCGCAAGCTCTCGGCGTTCGGCGTGCCGACCAAAACCGCCGGTCTTCGGGTCGGCCGCCGCGAGGAGAAGATGGGCCTTCACGCGTCGGATACCGCGCAGCTCGTGCTCGAGGACTGCCGTGTCCCGGCGGCGGATCGCATCGGCCGCGATGGGGAAGCCTTCAATGACGTGAAGGGTGTGCTCGACCGGGGACGCATCGGTATCGGCGCGCTCGCCATCGGTCTCGGCCGAGCGTCCCTTGAGATCGCGATCGGGTATGCGAAGGAGCGCCGTCAGTTTGGCAGGGCGATCGCGGAGTTCGAGATGATCCAATGGCGCCTCGCGCGCGCCCGCACCGAGCTCGACGCAGCCCGTCTCCTCGTGCACCGCGCCGCGACCCTCGCCGACGCAGGACTGCGGTTCACCGACGCTGCGTCGAAGGCCAAGCTCTACGCGTCCGAAGCCGCGACGCGCGCCGCCGACTCGTCGCTACAGGTACTCGGCGGGTACGGATACCTCCAGGACTTTCCGATCGAGCGCCACCTCCGCGATGTCCGTCTCATGGAGATCGGCGAAGGCACAAGCGAGATCCAGCGGATCGTCATCGCTCGCGAGCTCCTTCGCGTCGACTGATGGCCGCGACGGCGACCGGCGATCTTCTCGCTCGCGCGCGCACTGGTGACAAACGTTCGATCGCACGACTCGTCTCGGTCGTCGAAAACGACGACCCCGGCGCCGGCGAGGCAATGCGCGCGCTCTACCCGGAGACCGGACGCGCGCAGATCGTCGGAATCACCGGCCCGCCGGGCGGTGGCAAATCGACGCTGGTCAACCGCCTTGCCGGCACCTACCGGGAACGCGCGTCACGCGTCGCGATCGTCGCGGTGGATCCGTCAAGTCCGTTCACGGGCGGCGCGATCCTCGGGGACCGCATCCGCATGCGCGAGCGATTCCTCGACGAGGGTGTCTTCATTCGGTCGATGGCGAGTCGCGGGCACGCCGGCGGCCTCGCTCGCGCCACCGCACGTGTCGTCAACGTGCTGGATGCTCTCGGGACCGACGTGGTCCTCGTCGAGACCGTCGGCGTGGGTCAAGAGGAGGTCGACGTCATCCGCGTTGTGGACACGGTCTGTCTCGTGACCGTCCCCGGCCTCGGCGACGACATCCAAGCGATCAAGGCAGGGATCCTTGAGATCGCCGACGTGCTTGTCGTGAACAAGGCCGATCGCCCCGGCGCCGACGAGACCGCGCGCGACCTCGCTCAAATGCTCTCGCTCGCCAAGGATCGCCCGTGGAAGACGCCGATCGTGCGCACGTCGGCGCAGTCCGGGGACGGCATGCCGCAGCTCGTCGAGGCGATCGACAGACATCGCGCCTGGTCGCGCGAGTCCGGCGAGTATCTCGAGCGCCGGCGCGCGGCGGCGCGGAGCGAGGTGGAAGCGCTCCTGCAGGAGGCGCTCCTGCGCGAGCTCGCGGGCCGCGTGGGTGAATCGCGTCTGGACGCCGCGGTCGCTCGCGTCGCTGACCGGTCGCTCGACCCGTACGCTGCGGTGGAGGAGCTCCTCCGCGGGTGAATCACTCCAGCCACGACACGAGGAGCACGACGCGCCTCGCGCTCCAGGCCACGATCCACTGCCTCACGGGCTGCGGCATCGGCGAGGTGCTCGGGCTCGGCGGCGCGACGCTTCTCGGCCTCGGGAACGCTGCGAGCCTCGTTCTCGGGATCGTCCTCGCGTATGTCTTCGGCTACGGCCTGACGTTCGTACCTCTCCTGCGTGCGGGGATGCCGCTGCTTCGCGCGACCGGCATCACGTTCGCCGCCGAAACGCTCTCGATCTCGACGATGGAGATCGTCGACAACGTCGTGGTCCTCGCCGTGCCTGGAGCGATGGATGCTGGACTCGGCGACGTCCTGTTCTGGGGAAGCCTCGCGCTCTCGCTCGCGCTCGCGTTCGTTGCGGCGTTCCCCGTCAATCGTTGGCTCATCGCGCGTGGTCTCGGCCACGCGGTGATGCACGGCCTCCATTCGTGATTGAGCTGACCGTATTCCGCACGGGCGGAGTTGAGATTGGGGCTTCGGCATTCGTTCCGGGCGCGACCGACCAGAAAACTTTCGTCCCGGTGTGGTCCGCTCTGCTGCGAACGCCGGAGGGCAACGTGCTGTTCGACACCGGACTTCACCCGGTGCATATCGAGCGGCCCGATGCGACGTTCGGGCCCGGCGGCCTCAAGGTCGTGATGGCGAAGGAGGACGCGGCGGTCGCGCGGCTCGCCTCGCTCGGTGTTCGTCCGAACGACGTAACCGTCGTTGTGAACAGCCATTTGCATTTTGACCACGCCGGCAACAACGGCGCATTCCCCAAGGCGACCTTCATCGTCCAGGGCGACCATCTCGCGTTCGCCAAAGGCAAGCCGAACTTCCCGGGCGTCTACTGGGACATCCCCGAGCTGACGTATATGCCGATCGCGGGACGCGTCCGCGTCGCCTCAGGTCTCGAGGTGGTGCCGACGCCTGGACACGCGCCCGGGCACCAGTCGCTCGTCGTGGATCTGCCGGAGACTGGCCGCGTGGTGCTCTGCGGCGACGCCGCTTTCACGCGCGAGAACCTGGAGCGCGGTGAGATCCGCGCGCCGGATGAAGACGCGGCGAGGGATTCCCTCGCGCTCATCCGATCCCTCGTGAAGGACGACCTGGATCGCGTGTTCACGAGCCACGACGCCGCGAGCTGGTCGCGATGGAAGCACGCGCCAGCGACCTACCGGTGAGGCCCCCGATCGACGGCGTCCTCGCGCACGTCAAATGGTTCATCGATCCGCGGCTGCACCCGACCGAATACGGGCTTCTCCTCACTGTCCCCGTGATCGCTGCATTCGTTCTCGCGATCGCCGCAGCGGGCGTCGCCTACCTGATCCAACACCGCGTGCCCGAGCCGAGGGCGGTCCGCTCGCTCGAGCGCTTTGCGAAGACCGGACCGCTCGCGCTCCGGATCGCGCTCGGCGTCGCGCTCCTCGCCGCCGCGGTCGCCAACTGGCTCTTCGTTCCATCGCTCGTGCTCGGCGCGGATCCGGCCGGATTCGCCCTGCGAGCGGTGGAGGCTGCATGTGGTCTGCTCTTGCTCGCCGGGTTGTTCACGCGATATGTCGCGATCGTCCTCGCGTTCCTCGGCATCGTGGCGATGGTCCCGTTCAGCATCGAGAGCATCCTCGAGCAGATCCACATCCTCGGGATCGCCGTGTTCCTCTTCATCGCGGGACCCGGTCCGGTCTCGCTGGACGTGCGCCGCCGCGCCGATCGTGCCATCGAGCATCGGAACGCGCCGGCCGCCGCGATCAATCTGCTTCGAATCGCGATGGGGTTCGGGATCGCATACGGAGCGCTGACCGAAAAGCTTCTGAATCCGCCGCTCGCTCAGGCGCTCCTCGACCAGAGCCCGTTCCTGAACGTGCTCCGTCCCTTGGGTGTGAGCGATCCCGCGTTCATCTGGCTGGCGGGTGCGACCGAGCTCGTGATCGGCGTGGTGATCCTGTCTGGGCAGATAACGCGACCGGTGATGGCGGTTGGATTCGCGTTGTTTACGGTGACCCTCGTTGTCTTCGGCCTGCCGGAGCTGATCGGGCATCTGCCTTACTACGGGATCATGCTCACGCTCTTCATCGCCCCCGATGCGGACTCGTGGCACGTGCAGCGGGCGCTGCGCCCTGCGGCGTAGCGCCCGCCCGTTAGAGGGGTATTAGCGCTCCTTCCATTCGTGCACGCCCTGCGCGAGGCGGCCCAGAGCGATCGCTCCGAGCATCAGACCGAGGTCGCGCAGCGCCACATCCAGATAAGCGCCCACGACGAGAAGATTCACGATGATCGCTGCCAACCATGCGGCGACGATGTACGCGGCGTACCGCGGTACCGCCGCTACGAGAAGACCCGCGACGATCTCGATCACCCCTACACCGCGCATGAATAGCTCGGGGCTGACGCCGAGCGTCTTCGGAATCACCGGTGCGAGATATTTCGACCAGTCGCCGAGCAGGTTCGCGAACTTGTCCAGGCCCGCGATGATCGGGGCCACTGTGAATCCGATGCGCAAGATGAGGAACGCCTGGTAGCCGGGGTTCGCGACGACCGGGACGACCGCGTGTGCCTCGCGTGCGGCCGTGTGGCGAAGCGCTCCGGCGTCCCGCCTGCGGACAGCTTCCATATGGCACCTCCTGGGCTTCTGGAGAGCAGAGGGGATACCGAAGCCGGTTGCGCACAGCTGATTTGCGAAATGAGTTTCCTTACGGAAACGTCAGGATTGGGTAACGTTCCGGGTCACGGAATTAGCCAAACGCCAGTTTGATATCCGCGCGATCATCCTCGACGTCGGGATTGCGCACGAGGTCCAGGAGACGCGGGTCGTTCGGAAGGACAATGCCGGCGAACCCCTCCGCGGCTCGATCCGTCCTCAGCGTCTTCCATTCGGCGCGGCCGGCCGGAAGCTCCGACAGCGCCCAGCGCTCCGATACGCCTTCGGCGTCGGGAACAGCGACGGCGTTGCCGGTTCGCTCTCCAATGACGAGGCGCCCGCGAGACAACTGGTCGAGGGTTGCGCGCGTCTCCGGGCGATCGACCGCGCCGACCACCACAAGTCGCGCGCGCCAGGTAGTGGCCGCGAGCGCAGCGGCGAGGATCCAGGGGT
>DASPWX010000186.1:0-8737 GCA_035637615.1 Bathyarchaeia archaeon
GCGTTCTCGAGCGCGAGCACGACGTCGCCGACGCCGAGCGCGAGCGCGCCGCCGGACCCGCCCTCGCCGAGCACCACGACGACGACCGGGACCGCGAGGCGGGTCATGAGCTGGATGCTCGACGCGATCGCCTCGGCCTGGCCTCGTTCTTCGGCCTCCGGCCCGGGGTACGCCCCCGGCGTATCCACGAGAGTCACAAGCGGAAGATGGAATTTCTGCGCAAGGCGGTAGAGGCGCATCGCCTTGCGATACCCCTCGGGGTACGGCATGCCGAAGTTACGAAGGATGTTCTCCTCTGTCGACGAACCCTTCTGCTGACCGACGACGATGACCGGTCGGCCCTCGAGCTGGGCGATCCCGCCGATGATCGCCGGGTCGTCGCGGAACGAGCGGTCCCCGTGAAGCTCCTGAAAGTGCTCGAACACCCGACCGATGATGTCGAGCGCGTGCGGGCGCGCGATGTTCCGCGCCGTCTGCACGGTCTGCCACGGCGTCGGGCGCCCCGAGGCGAGCTGCGTCGCATCGGTGATGAGGCCGGCTTCGACCGCGAGGTGGCCGTTCCCCTCGGTGGTGCGGCGCGAGCCGACGATGCGATCGAGCATGGACATCTCTACAGGCTCCAGCGCAGGTCCTGGCCGGCGACGCGGAACGCATTCAGAAAGAACGCGATGCGCTCCTTGAGCTGCGTGCGCGGGACGACCTGGTCGACGAAGCCGTGGTCGAGGAGGAACTCGGACCGCTGGAAACCCTTCGGCAGCTTTTCTCCGATGGTCTCGCTCGTGACGCGCGCGCCCGAAAAGCCGACGAGCGCACCCGGTTCGGCCAGGATGATGTCGCCGAGCGACGCGAACGACGCCAGGACACCGCCTGTTGTTGGATCGGTGAGCACGCTGATGAACGGAATGGCCGCTTGGTCGAGGCGCGCGATGGCCGCGACCGTCTTGGCGAGCTGCATGAGCGCGATCGTGCCCTCCTGCATGCGCGCGCCACCGGACGCGGACACGATGACGAGCGGCTTGCGGTCGGCGTAGGCGCGTTCGGCAGCGCGCGTGAGCTTCTCGCCGACCACGCTGCCCATCGAGCCGCCCATGAACTCGAAATCCATGACCGCGAGCGCGACGGGGACGCCGCCGATCTGGGCGTCCCCGGTGATCACGGCGTCCTTGTGGCCGCTCTTCGCCTGCGCCGCCGCGATGCGCTCCGGGTACGGTTTGCTGTCGACGAAACCGAGCGGATCGCTCGACACGATGTCGGCGTCGGTCTCGCTGAATGACTTCGGGTCGGCCAGGAGATCGATGCGCTCGAGTGCGCCGAGCTTGAAGTGGTGGCCGCACTTCTGACACACCCGGTGGTTCCGCTCGAGCTGCTTGTTGAACAGCATCTCCCCGCAGCTCGGACACTGCGTCCAGAGATGCGTCGGGAACTCTTTCGTCTTGCGACCGAACGGGTTGCGCAGCCTCACTGCCGAGCGTCCTCCTCGCGATACCAGCACAGCCCGGCGATTCCGGGGCCGGTGTGCGTCCCAATGATGGGGCCCGCCTCGGCCGTCCAGTACTCCACGCAATGGAATCGCTCCTGGACCCACTCGCCGAGGAGGTGAGCGCGCTCGGGGTGATTGGTGTGCATCGCACACGCGTGGATCCGCGAGCCGGGCGGGACGCGCTCCTCGATGAGCTGCTTCAGCCGCTCGACCCCGCGTTCTCGCGTGCGGACCCTGTCGACGAGGACGCGGTCACCGTCCTTCACCTCGACGATCGGCTTGATCGATAGGAGTGCGCCAAAGGCCGCCTGCGCCCCGGACACGCGTCCGCCCCGGCGCAGGTATTCGAGCGTGTCGATGAGCGCGAGGATCTGCACCTTTCCCGCGAGGCGACGTGCGAGGGCGACCGCTTCGTCAAAGCTGCGGCCGTCGCGCAGCACTCGGGCGCAGGCGGTCGCGATGAGCGTGATCCCGCCCGCGGTCGTCCGGGAATCGACCACCTCAATACTCGCGCCGCTCACCTGCTGCGCCGCGGTCTTCGCCACGGTGTGCGTGACGGAGGCCTCGTTGATGACGGTGATCACGAGGATCGAGCGAAACCCTTCCTTCACCAGGCTCTGGTAGATCTCGACGCACTCGCCGAGCGACGGCGCGGCGGTCGTCGGCGGTTTCTTCGACGACGCGAGCTTCTCGTAATAGTCGGCGGTCGTGAGGTTCACACCGGGTGTGAAGTCCTCATCGCCGAAGAGCACATGGATCGGGAGCAGACGGAAATGGAACTCGCGCTGGACCTCGTCGGACATCGCGGAGCTGCCGTCGATCAGGATCACGGTGCGCTCGCTCATGCGAGCGCACGCACGTCGCCGCTGACCACGCGCTCCGATCCAACGAGCAGCGCGCCGTCATCGGCGATGTCCCGCGCGACGCCGCGCACCACCGGCCGGCCCTCGCGGGTCACCTCGACCTCGCGCCCGAGCACGGTGGAGCGCGCGCGCCATTCCGCGAGCGCGGCGCTTCGCTCCCCGGGGCCGGCGACACGGTCGAGCTCGTGGGTAAGGGCCACGAAAAGCGCGAGCCGGTCGGCGGTATGGCCGGCGAGAGCGAGCGACGTGGCGGTCGCGCGCAGCTCCGCCGGAAAGTCGTCCTTGGTCTGATGGACGTTCACGCCGATCCCCAGCACCAGCGATCCGCCTTCCCCATCGGTGGTCGCGTGGGCGAGCGCACCGGCGACCTTCTTTTGGCCAGCCTCGACGTCGTTGGGCCATTTTAGGGAGGCCTCCCGCATGCCAAGGCGTTCGAGCGCCCGCGCGACGGCGACGCCGGCGAGAAGGGCGAAGAGCCCCGGCTCAGCGGGAGCGGGGCGAAAGAGCCACGAGGCGAGGAGGCTCGTCCCGGGTGGGGCGACCCAGGAACGCCCGCGGGTGCCCTGCCCTGCGGCCTGATGATCGGCGACGACGACTGACGGCCCGGCACCCGCGACGGCGAGCTCCCGCGCGCGATCCTGGGTGCTCGCGAGGGCCGCGTGGTACTCGATGTCGCGGCCGAGCTCGAGCGATAGCGCGCTCCGGACCGCCGGGATCGCCAGGAGCGCGAGGCGCATCAGCGCGCTGCGACGAGAACGAGAGGGACGCGGACGATCTCATCGATCGTCCCGTCCTTG
Organism: Bathyarchaeia archaeon; assembly: GCA_035637615.1. Taxonomy (GTDB): domain Bacteria; phylum Chloroflexota; class Limnocylindria; order P2-11E; family P2-11E; genus 3-1-20CM-2-70-9. The sequence goes on from DASPWX010000186.1 coordinate 3,141, forward strand.
TTGCTGCGCGTGTAGACCTCCGCGAATCCGATGATGTCGGACGGCGGATCCTGGTATGTCGCGGTGATCGCGAAGGTGCCCTTCCCAGGTGCGCCGGCGGTCGCGGTGGTGAAGCCGCTCGCGAGGACACGGCCCGCGGTGTCGGTGACCTGCCAGATGAGCGCCGCCTCGAACACGCTCGCTTCGCCGCTGATCGTGAGCGGGCTGCGAACGTGCGTGTTCGCGAGCGGCTCCTTCACGAGGATCCCGCCGCGCGCGGAGACGAGCGGCGTCGGTACTGGGCTAGCCGTCGGCGTCGGGCTTGGGGTCGGGGTCGCGCTCGCCGTCGCCGTCGGGGTCGCCGACCGAACGGGCGTGGGCGTCGGGGTTGTGACGACGATCCGGTTGTCCGTGCACGCCGCACCGAGGAGAGCGGCGGCCAGGGTCACGAGCGCCGCCGTCCTCACCCTCGCCGCACCTGCGCCCCGGCGGCACGCACCCGGACCACGCGCCCGCGCCCGCTCGTGCCGACGGCGTGTGCCGATTCCTCCATCGCCGCGACGACACGCGCGGCGAGGCGCGCGGGAGCGAACGCGACCACGGCCGGCCCCGCCCCCGACAGTGCGGCGCCGAACGCGCCGGCGGCCCGCGCCGCGGCGATGATGTCGTTCAGGCCTGTCACCAGGTGGGCGCGCGCTGGCTGATGCAGGCGGTCCGCCATGGCGATCGAGAGGAGCGCGCCGTCGGAGCGAAGCACCGCCGCGAGCAGCGCGGCGGCGTGGGCGATGTTGAAGACCGCATCAGCGCGCGACACGTTAGCTGGTAGGACGGCCCGCGCCTTCTCGGTGGCCAGCGGCTCGCGCGGGATGAAAAGGCATATCCGCCATGAGCGCGGAAACGAGATGCGCGTCGCGACCGGACCGTCGTCGCTCGGGAGCGCGACGGTGAACGCTCCGTAGAGGGCCGCTGCCACGTTGTCGGCGTGCCCTTCGACCTCGCTCGCAACGCGGAGCAGTGTCCGCCGATCAAGCGGATCGCCCATGAGCGCGTTGGCCGCCACCACGCCGCCGACGATGGCCGCCGCGCTCGATCCGAGCCCGCGCGCCACCGGGATGGCCGAGCGCTGGGTCACGTGGTACGCGCCGAGCGTCTCCGCGGCCGCTTCCGCCGCGGCGCGGGCCGACACGACGAACAGATTGTCCTCACCGGTCGGCATGCCATTCTCTGTGCCGTTCTCGTAAGCGCCGCCGTCGCCGTCGAAGTTCACGGACCACGCGCGGGCTGGGCGGAGGTCGAATTCGGCGAGAAGTGGCAGCGCGATCGCGAACGAATCGAAGCCCGGGCCAAGATTCGCGCTTGAAGCAGGCACCCGCACGCGGAGCTCCCCCACTGCTACGACCTCAACGCCATGCGGACCGCGTCCGGTGTGGCCTCGACCTCGGCAATGTCGCCGGCTAGCGCGCGGGCACGGTCGGGGTCCTTCATTCCGTTCCCGGTGAGGACGCAGACCACCCGTTTCGCCCCTTCGAGGCCTCCGGCCCGTGCCCGCTTGCGCAGACCGGCGATCGCGGCGGCCGAGGCAGGTTCCGCGAAGACGCCCTCGCAGCGGGCCAAGAAGCTGTATGCGTCCAGGATCTCGGCGTCGCTGACCGCGTCGATCGCGCCCCCTGACTCGTCCCGCGCGGCGACCGCGCCCTTCCACGACGCCGGGTTCCCGATCCGGATCGCCGTCGCGACCGTCTCCGGCTGGGCGACCGGGGCCCCATGGACGAGCGGGGCCGCGCCTTCGGCCTGGTATCCATACATCCGGGGCCGCTGCCGGGCGAGGCCCGCCTTCACAGCCTCGACGAACCCCTTCCAGTACGCGGTGATGTTGCCGGCGTTGCCGACGGGGATAAAGAGCGCGTCGGGCGCGTCTCCGAGCGTCTCGCACAGCTCGAATGCGGCCGTTTTCTGTCCCTCGATCCGGTGCGGGTTGACGCTATTGACGAGCGCCGCCTCGCCCTCGTCGGCGAGGGTCCGGACGACCGCCAGCGCCGCGTCGAACGCCCCGCGGACGGCAACGACGTTCGCGCCGTGGGCGATCGCCTGCGCGAGCTTCCCGGCCGCCACCTGGCCGGCCGGCAGGACGACCGTGCACGAGATCCCTGCGCGGGCGGCGTAGGCGGCCGCCGAGGCGGCCGTGTTGCCCGTTGAGGCGCACAGCACGACGCGCGCGCCGCCTTCAAGCGCTTTCGCGACCGCGACGACCATGCCGCGATCCTTGAACGATCCCGTCGGATTCTGACCTTCGACCTTGAGCCAGATCTCGGGAATGCTTGTCTCGCGCTCGAGCGAACGAGCGCGCACCAAGGGGGTGTCTCCCTCGCCGAGGGTGAGCCGGGGTGTCCGCTCGGTGACCGGGAGATAGGACGCGTAGCGATCAATGAGGCAACGCGCGTCTGGCACGGGGAAGCATGGTATTCCGTCAGTACCATTCGCCTGTGAATCTCTCGACGCGAGAACGGCAGCTTCTGACAACCCTCGTGGTGCTGCTGATCGTCCTCGCGAGCTTCCAGCTCCTCGCCGACGTCACGGAAGCGCTCTCGCGTGTGGCCGACGTCGTCATCATCTTCGTCGCCGCGTGGGCGGTGTCCTATCTGCTCTCGCCACTTGTGAATCGGATCGACCAGCGAACGATCCTGAATCGCGCGCTCAGCGTGGTTGTCGTGTACATCGGGATCGCGTTCGTTCTTGTCGGAACGCTCGCGCTCGTCGTGCCGGGCCTCGTCAGCCAGCTGAACGACCTCATCATCCGCGCTCCCGAGTACGGCGACCGCGCCGCGCGAGAAGTCGTCAACCTGCAGCGGCGTCTCGAGGGTGCCGGCGTGCCGGTGAGCGTGACCGACCTCTACGGTCAGGTGCCCGCGAAGCTCTCGCAGATCGCGGGAACGGTCGCCGCTGACGCGCTCGGGTATGTCTCGGCAACGGCGAACGTGCTCTTCAACGCGACCCTCGTCCTCATCATCGCCTTCATCATGCTCATCGACGGCGACCGGCTCTGGCGCCGGTTCATCGGTGCGCTGACGCCCGAGCTCCGCAGCGAAGCGGAGCTGCTGCGCCAGAGCGCCGACCGTTCCTTCGGCGGCTTCATCCGCGGCTCGCTCATCCTCGGCCTGATCTACGGAGTGGCGACGCTCGCGATCCTCGTCGCGCTCGGGGTTCCATTCGCCGGGGTGCTGGCCGTGCTCTCAGGACTCACGATGGTGATCCCGTTCTTCGGCCCGATCATCGCGGAGATACCCGTCCTCGCGGTCGCGCTCCTCGGCGCGCCCGATGTCTTCGTGTGGGTGCTCGTGCTCACTCTCGCGTTGCAGCAGATCGTGCTGAACGTGATCGGGCCACGCATCATGTCGAACGCGATCGGCATCCATCCGATCTTCGTCTTCCTCGCCCTCCTGCTCGGATCGCGCATCGCGGGATTCTGGGGCGTGTTCCTCGCGATGCCCGTCGCGGGCGTCATCAACACATTCGTCCGCTACGCGTTCCAGGTCGCGCAGGGGCGGCGCGCACGGACCGAGGCCTCCACGCTCATCGAGGAAACGGACGCCGCGGCCGCGGCGGGAGCGGCCGATCGGCGCGACGCCGACGCCGAAGCCAGGGAGGCATTGCGCGTGGCGCGCGAGGCTCGTCTCGCTTCGCGGGGAAAGTGACCGGCGCGCGCAAACACATCCTCATCACGAACGACGACGGTATTGAGTCGGATGCGCTCGGACCGCTCGCCGACGCGCTCGTGGCGGTCGGGGACGTCGACATCATCGTTCCGGAGCGCAACTGGAGCGGTGCGAGCCACAGCATCACCCTGTACCGACCACTGCGCGTGAAGGCGACTCAGCTTCGCACCGGGCAGCCGGCACACATGAGCGATGGATCCCCGACGGACTGTGTACGACTCGCGGTGCTCGGCTTCCTTCCGCACAAACCTGATCTCGTCGTCTCCGGGATAAATCGCGGATCCAACATGGGAGACGACATCACCTATTCGGGAACAGTCGCCGCGGCGATGGAGGGTCTGCTTTCGAACGTGCCGTCAATCGCGATCTCGATCGGCGCGTTCGGCGCGAACATCGACTTCGGACCAGCCGCGTCATTCGCCGCGCTCCTCGCGAAGAACATCCTCGCGAAGGGCTTCTCGTCTGACGCGCTCCTCAACGTGAACGTGCCGGCGCTGCCGCGCGAACGGATCACCGGAGTGGAGGTCACGCGTCTCGGCAAGCGGAACTATCGCGACCAGCTCGTCGAGCGGCTCGACCCTTATGGCGAGCCCTACTACTGGGTCGGCGGCCCCGCGGTCGCCGGAGATGCGGAGCCCGGCACCGACGTCGCCGCGCTACGCGACCGGAAGATCAGCGTGACGCCGATCTATCTCGACCTCACGAACCACGAGCTGATCCACGAGCTCGCGACGTGGGATTGGGGCTGGAGCGCACCGGTCGAGGTGAGCGCCGACTAGGGCTGCGCCTCTCACGCGTCAACCGTTGGGAAAACCGGGAAACTTTCGGGTTCCTCGCGCGTCTTAGAAGAGGTATGCGGCTGGTCGCGCGCCTGTCCTCCGTCCTTCTTGTCGGCGCCCTGGTGATCGTGATCGGGCTCGCCGCCGGGCGTGGACTAAACGCAGTCCGCCAGACACCCGAGCCCTCGTTCGAGCCCTTCGCGCCGCCGCCTGCCGCGAGCTCGAACGGCGCGCTCGCGCTTCCCGTCCAGTGCGACGCCTCGACGGTGCTCACGGGTCGTTTCGCAGATTTCGCGTGGTCGGCTGACTCGAGCGCGCTCGCGGCAACGAGCGCTCCTTCAGGCGAAGCGCTGGAGCGAATCACCCTTTTCTATGGACCTGGCTGGATGGCTCACGACATCGGTCCGGGTCGGGGCCCGCGCTGGTCGCCGGCTGGGCTCCTCGCCTTCGAGCGACCCGATCGACCCGGCACGTTGCGGATCGTCGACGCACGCTCGGGGACGCAAGTCGGTCAGATCGACAACACCAGCGCGGCCTACGCCTGGGATGGCGAGGCGCTCGTGTTCTTCCGCGGCAGCGAGCTTCGCACGTGGCGTGACGGAACAGAAGAGCTGCGCGCGGTCGTTGGCTCGTCGTACGCCCCGACGAAACCGTACCTGGCGCGGTTCAGCGCCGATGGCTCACGGTTCGTGATCGAACGCCGGGAGAACGCGAAGATCGCCGAGATCTTCTTCGGAACATCGAAGGACGGTCGCGTGTCGCCTCTGGCCGCGCCGCTCGCGTACTCATTCGCGCCGGCCGGTAACAGGCTGATCCTCGACTACGGCGATCGCGTCACGCTCTTCGCCGAGGCAAAAGCGTCAGCCACGGTGCTGAAGACGGATATCGCCGGCACGCTCGCGGGGTGGTCGCCGGACGGGCGTCGCGCGCTCTTCCGCACGAGCTCCTCGGCACTTCTCGGGTGGGACGTCATGCGCGTGGACGAAGTCGCGCGCACGACGGGCGGATCGGCAGGAGACGTCGCGTTCGCCCCGAACGGACGCTGGCTCGCGTCCTTCAGCGGCGGCTCGTTGAGCGTTGCGCCGTGCGCCGACCTGGCAGCGGATCCGCGCGTCAAGCTGACGCG
>DASPWX010000187.1:0-5348 GCA_035637615.1 Bathyarchaeia archaeon
TCGGAAGCGGACTAGGGCGGCCTAGCCGCCGACGGTCACGTCGCGCGATCGCAGCCGCCAGTACGCCAGGACGAGGAAGATCACGCAGTAGACCCCGAGCACGATCGCGGCCTGCGTTGGGTCGGGGAGAGTCGATGCAGTCGGATCCTGCGAGGTCGGTCCGGCCTGTCCGCTGACAGTTCGCGTGAGCGCGGACGCGTTGCGGCTCAGTCCCCAGTTGACGATCTGGGCGTAGTCCTTATTGAGCGAGACGAGGATCGTCGCGACGAGCCCTTCCGCGAAGTACACAACGAGTCCGGCTGCGATCCCGGCGCCGGCCGACTTGGACCAGACCGCGATCGCGAGCGCGAGCGCCATATACGGAAGGAACGTGTATCCGCTCTTTGCGGCGACGCGCGCGACTTCGGCCAGGTCAACGCCGTTGCCGAACGAGATCCCTGCGACCGCCGACACGGCGTAGCTCGCTCCAATCGCGGCGAGCGTGCCGACGACGATGAAGACCAAGGCATAGAGAACCAGCGAGACCGTCTTCGCGACGAGGAAGCCGCTTCGGCTCGCGCCGTGCGCGAGGAGCGTGCGGTACGTCCCCCACCCGAACTCCGTACCGACGTGGCTTGCCGCGAAGACAATCAGCATCACGCTTCCGAGGCCGGCGACGATGGCCACACCGAACTGCGCCACGCGATCGGGCGCGATCTGACGGAGGGTCTGGGTGAGCTGGGCCGTGCCCTCAGGCGGAGCCGGAATCGTCCCGTTCTTGATCGCCTGGAGCTGGGCGTTGATGCTCGCCCAGATCAGGAAGTAGAAGAGGAATGCGGTCACGACGATGAGCCCGAGCATGATCCACGGCATCCATCGGCGGACGAGGCGGTAGAGCTCGCTACGAAGCAGGCGGAGCACTTGGCGCCTCCGGTTCGGTGAGCTCCATGAAAACGTCCTCGAGAGAGCTGGCACGCGGCACGATCGCACTCGCGTAGAGACCAGCCGACGCGAGCGCGCGGTTGATCTCGGCCCCGCGCGTGGGGTCGGCGACGACGTCGAGGCCAGTCGGCGTCTCACGGATCTCTTTGATGCCAAGGCCGCGCAGGATCTCGGCGGCCCGGGGCTTGTCGTCGAGGTAGATCTCGAAGTAGTTGCCGCCGCCTCGCGTGACTTCGGCGATCGTACCGCTCGCGATGAGCTTGCCTCCCTTGATGACGAGGACGCGGTCGCAGACCTGCTCGACCTCGTACAGCAGGTGACTCGCGAGCAGCACGCCGCGGTTCTCCCCGGCGAGCTCCCGAATGAGCTCGCGGATCTCGCGCTGCCCCGCCGGGTCCAGGCCGTTCGCCGGCTCGTCGAGGATCACGAGAGCCGGATCAGCGAGGAGCGTCGATGCGATGCCCAGCCGCTGCCGCATGCCGAGCGAATAGGTCCGGAACTTCGAACCGCCACGCTGGGCCAGTCCAAGTCGCGCGAGCAGGGGGTCGACCCGCGCCAGCGCGCCGCCGCCGCGCAGCAACGCGACCGCGGCGAGATTGTCGCGGCCGGAAAGGTACGGATAGAAGGAGGTGACCTCGAGCATCGCGCCGACGCCGGCGAGGGCGTCCTCACGCCGCACGCGGACATCTCGACCGAGCACCTCCGCGGTCCCGGCGGTCGGCGTGATGAGCCCGAGGACCATCCCGATCGTCGTGCTCTTGCCGGCTCCGTTCGGCCCGAGGAGACCTACCACCTCGCCGCGCCGTACCTCGAGGTCGAGGCCGTCGACCGCGGTGATCGATCCGAACTTCTTTACCAGTCCCTTGGTGCGAAGAACCTGCTGCTCGGTCACGCGGCGAGCATAGGACCGCAGCATCACGGGCTGCGGTGGATTCATGACATCGCTATCCTGAGCGCTCTATGCCGGATCTAGCCGAGACCGCGCGCACACTCGTCGCACCCGGCAAAGGCATCCTCGCCGCGGACGAGAGCACGAGCACGATCAAGAAACGGTTCGACGCGATCGGCGTCGAGAATACCGAAGCGAATCGGCGGGCGTATCGCGAGCTGCTCTTCCGTACGCCGGGGATCGCACAATTCATAAGTGGCGTGATCCTGTACGACGAGACGATCCGGCAGAAGGCCGCGGACGGAGCTCCTCTTGTGAAGATCCTTCGCGATCAGGGAATCCTCCCCGGCATCAAAGCCGACATCGGAGCGAAGCCGCTCGCCTTTGCTCCGAACGAGGTTGTCACCGAGGGGCTCGACGGACTACGGGAGCGCCTCGCCGAATATCGCGGGCTCGGGGCCGTCTTCAGCAAGTGGCGCGCTGTCATCGCCATCGGCGACGGCATCCCGTCGCCGTACTGCATCGAGACGAATGCGCATGCACTCGCGCGCTACGCGGCGCTCAGCCAGGAACAGGAGATCGTGCCGATGGTTGAGCCCGAAGTCCTCATGGACGGAGATCACAGCATCAAGCGCTGCTACGAAGTGGAGCTGGCGACACTTCGCGCGGTCTTTGCGCAGCTCGCGACCCAGCGCGTCCAGCTTGAGGGGATGCTGCTCAAGGCAAGCATGGTGCTCTCGGGAAAGGACGCGCGGAATCGCGCGTCCCCCGATGAGGTCGCGCGCCACACCGTTGACTGCTTCAGAGAGTCGGTGCCGGCCGCTGTGCCGGGGATCGTCTTCCTGTCCGGGGGACAGGGCGACGAAGAGGCGACGGTGAACCTCGACGCGATCAACCGCTACGCCGCGACGGTGGGCGCACCTTGGGAGCTGAGCTTCTCGTACGGTCGCGGCCTGCAGGCCGCCCCACAAAAGGCCTGGTCAGGCAGGGGCGAGAACGTATCCGCGGCGCAGCGTGCGTTCATCCATCGGGCAAAACTTACCGCTGCAGCGCGGATGGGGAAGTACTCGCCCGAGATGGAGAAGGAGATGGTCGCCGTCTAGGTCGCGGCCGGCGCCTCGAGCACCGGCGCGGGCCTCCCGGTGACCGCCGACGTGCTGATGCGTAGAGCGAGCGAGACGGCGACAAACCCCAGGATGCCGGCCGAGATGAACATTAGGTGGTAGTCCCCTAGCAAATCGCGGAAGAAACCACCCGCGAACGCCGCGATCGCCGCGCCCACCATGTGCGAGAAGAAGATCCAGCCGTAGATCGTCCCGAGCGAAGCGCGCCCATAGATGGTCGCAACGAGGTTCGCCGTCGGCGGCACGGTCGCGATCCAGTCGAGCCCATACACGAAGGCGAAAAGCAGGAGCCACTTCACGTCGTAAATGAGTGGGAGCGCGAACAGGCTGAGCGCCCGGAATCCGTAATAGCCGGCAAGCAGCTTGCGATTGTCGTAGCGGTCGGTGAGCCAGCCCGACGCGAGGGTCCCGACGATGTTCATCGAGCCGAGCAGCGCAAGCGCGCTCGCGGCCATCACCTCGGTGAAGCCGTGCTCGATCGCGTGAGGGATGAGGTGCGTCCCGACGAGGCCGTTCGAGGTGTATCCACACACGAAGAAGCTGCTCGCGAGAAGCCAGAAGTCGCGCGTGCGCATCGCACTGCGGAGCGAGGTGCTGCGGCGGTCCTCGGCCCGCTCGGCCGCCGTCACGACCGCCGCTTCGCCGAAGGGAAGGGCGCCGATCTTCTCAGGGCGATCGCGCATGAAGATGGCGACCGGCACGAGCATCACGGCGCAGGCGATGAGCACAATGCCGATCGCCCAGCGCCATCCCTCGGTGACGGTGAGCTGCGCCATGGCGGGAACGAACACGAGCTGCCCGGCGCTCGTGGCCGCGCCGAATGCGCCGATGATCACGCCACGGTGAGTTCGGAACCAGCGGTGTGCGACCGCGGCACCGAGAACGCCACCCACCGCGCCCGTGCCGATGCCGATCGGAAGGCCCCACAGCAGATACATCTGCCACAGATCGCGTACGAAGATGAGGCCGAGAAGACCGCCCACGATCAGCAGGTCGCCGACGAGCATGACGAGCCGCGGTCCGAACCGATCGATGAGCGTTCCGCCGAGGGGACCGCCCAGTCCGAACGTGAGGATGCTGAGCGAGATCGCGAGCGAGATCTCAGTCCTCGACCAGCCGAACTCGGACTCGAGCGACGTGATGATGACGCCGGGTGCGGCGCGCACGGCCTGCGCCGCGAGGAGCGCGAGGAACGTCACGATGACAACGACCCACGCGTAGTGGAAGCGCTTCACGGGCATTCGAAAGTTTAGACTTCGATGCGGAGAGGTGTCCGAGTGGTTGATGGTGCCGCTCTCGAAAAGCGGTAGGCGAAAGCCTCGCGGGTTCGAATCCCGCCCTCTCCGCGGCGATCTTTCCATCAAGACGCGGCGATCGCCGAAACATCTCATGGGTCGAGCTGAAAACCGGGACGCGAGTGCGCCGACGACCGAGGGCCCCCGCGCGATGGGGCACCGGCCGGAGGCCGGGGGGTCCCTGTCGCGTAGAGAGGGTTTCGGTCGTCGGCGCCTACGCAGGGTTACGATTTTCGATGGGAGAGGTCGCCTAGTCCGGCTTAGGGCGCAGACCTGGAAAGTCTGTGAGCGAAAGCTCCGTGGGTTCGAATCCCACCCTCTCCGCAAGAAAATTCAGATCGGGACGCAGTGAACATACGGCTATCCGATGACCCTGAGCGGCGGAACGCGTTGCTTCGCTCCGTGACGTGGGGGCTGACGACGATGGCAGCCTCGACAGGCTGGGGACCGGATCTTGATTGGATCGCGTCGGACCACGACGGGCATCTGGCTGTCTTCACGACTGCGGGGTTGGGCGCGATCCCGGCGCGAGTTACACGCGACCCCGGCGGGCTCGTCGCGGTCATGGTTGATATCGACAGGCTGACATCGTTCGATTTTGAAGCTGAGGGCTACCTTCAAGAGCCGGCTCGGATCGGCGCGTTCGGGTTCGATTACGTAGGCAAGGATCACACTGGTCAGTACGTGGCCGGCCGGGGATATCAGCGAGTAGGGCACAAGCCGTCCGAACCGCTTTCTGTCGACTCCTTTGGACGCGAGGCTGCGAACTACCTCAAAGACGTGCGCTTCGCTCGGTTGTGCTTCGAAGACTCCACAGAGGTCGTCGTTGAGGATGCCTTCGACGAAATTCATCGTCCAACGGACTGGGACGAGTGGTCGCGTCCTGAGCTACTGCATCCGGTTGCGCCTCGGCCCGAGCCACCTGGGGTCGAGCCCTAATCGCACGCATGAAACGTGTCCTGGTCTTCGACGTCAACGAAACGCTCCTCGATCTAAGCGCGCTCGATCCGCACTTTCAGCGCGTCTTCGGAGACGCAGCGGTCCGCGTGGAGTGGTTCCAGACCATGCTCCAGTCGGCCTTCCTCACGACGATCACCGGTCCTTACAAACCGTTCGGAG